>JAQWBH010000372.1 GCA_028707405.1 Parabacteroides sp.
TGTGAAATGAAGTTGGATGGCAATATATTGACCATAACGGTTGATATATCAAAGGAATTCGGTACCTCATCTTCGGGAAAGAGCATTATTATTGGCTCGACTGAAGGAAACGTAGCTATTCCCGAAAAAGAGGACATTAAAATTGGCTTGAATGTCTATCGAAAGGCATAACTTTAGGGAAGAAGAAAGTGCCATAGTTGGCGATAAGGCTGCTTCCATAAAAAAGACGCCCATTCAACCCTTTCAATCAGGGAGATGCAGGAGGAAACAGCATGGCTTTTTCGCGGCGATTGGAATTGAAAACTATTCATAAAATGCTCTCGATATACTGCCATGATATGCATGGCGGCAACCGAGGGCAGCTTTGCCCAGAGTGCCAGCAACTATTGGAATATGCCGGGCATCGCTTGGATAAATGCCCCTATGGGGAAAACAAGCCAGTCTGCGGCCGGTGCCCGATACACTGTTATAAACCGGAAAAGCGAGAGGCGGTTAGACAAGTAATGCGTTACTCAGGTCCCCGCATGTTGTGGAGGAGTCCGGTACTGACCGCCAGCTACATGTACCGCAAGAAATTTAAAAGTCCCCCTAGGGCCTGAACGGAACCCTGACTATCGTTTCAGGCCCAGGGGATTAAATCAGGCGTACTTAGTGCGTTTGTGATTATTTTTATAACAAAACTTTAGGTTGTTGTTTAAGGAGGAATTTGAATGGCCAAACCATCTTCTGACAAGTTCGCTACCATGCTCGATCAAGCTGTAGAAAGCATTCCGCCACATTTCCTTCGAGACTTGACCGGCGGTTTTAACTTGCGGAAGGGCAAAAAGCGAGAAGGCGAGTACTATATATTGGGTGAGTACATTGAGGACGGAATAGGTGGCTGTTTTATTGTATTTTACTATGGTTCCTTTGTGGAACTGCTAGAAGGCGAGCCCGACGATTGCTGGGAAGCAGAGATTATTGATACGGTACTGCACGAAATGCAACATCACCTGGAGTCGCAAGCTGGCCAGGACGATTTAGCCCAAAAGGAAATAGAGGAATTAGCCAAAGTTCTTCAAAAGGGGGAGTAACGATGAACGAAACTATAAATAGCATTAAGAACCGTAGAAGTATTCGTAAGTACCAGGAAAAGCAAATTAGTGAAGAAGCATTACAGCTTATTTTAGAAGCCGCTACCTATGCTCCTAGTGGTAGTAATAACCAATCCTGGATTTTTACTGCCATACAAAATCGGGAGGTCTTGCAGACCTTGAATCGTATGGTTCGACATGCCTTTTTGGAAATGGAGCTTGCCGAAAACGAGTATCCTGCTAAGATCGCTGCCAAGAAGCTAGCGCAAAGCGAAAACTATAACTTTTACTATAACGCGCCAACCTTAATCATTGCTTCTAACGTGCCCAACTATGCAAACGCAATGGCCGACTGCTCTTGTGCATTACAGAATATATTCCTGACTGCACACTCGTTAGGCTTAGGTTCCTGCTGGATTAACCAACTGAGATGGCTCAATGATCATACTGGCATCCGATCATATCTAGCCTCGCTCGGTTTAACGGAAGAACGTATCATCTGCGGCGCATCTGCCATCGGTTTCATAGAGGGTAATCCACCTATCGTGAAGGCTAGAAAAGAAAATACAATTCAAGTGATCAAATAGTTAAAACTTATCATTTAAATGAGACTACAGACTGTCGAATGCGTTACTGGGCGGTTTCATGTATAAACTCCTAATAGCCGCTGCCACAGTTTCATCATTCAGTATCAATTCCAGGTAATCCCGGAGATGAGTTAATAGTAACTCCAAATATTCGGATTCATTGATACGGTTACTCACGTTAGTTTTACTGAGAAAGATCAATAGTGTCATCCCGCATATTTTTGCCGAGGAACCTTGAAGTGCGTCAGCTAAAATATCCTGTTTATCAGGAATTAGTTCTGATAGGAATTGATTCCAATGAGCTTGCTCAATTGCCATTATTGGCCCTCCGGGAGCATAGAAGTTAAATTCGATCTTCTTGGATTTTAGCTGCTCGTCCCATGGAGTCCAGCCTTCAAATGGTAAATCAATTATAAATGTAGTTGATGGAACACATCTACTGCATTATTTATAATAACTACTATCAGTAACTATCTCAACCCTGCATGGCTGATCAAGGTAAGAGTTATATAGATAAAAACCATAAATATTACTGTGGCCGCAAATACCAGAATCATCCGTATTAACGTATCTGGGGCAATTCAAAACACGTCCCTTATTGTCTAAACTGTGTCCGTCTGAATATTACACGCCACAAAGGACACCTGTACGCTTCTTAAAACCACCAGTTCACGGCAATAAATAATTAAAAATTGTAAAGTTGATAACTGTCAGGATACTTCAGAGGATGCTGAGAAACTTAAAAATATACAAAATAGTAGGAAGTATAGACTTGAAGCATTAGTAATGATTTTATATCAAGTAAGATGCAATCTTTTTTGCGCAACAAACTTTTCAGTTCAGAATCAGATCAAGAAGTAGTAAAAATGGCTGGTGATATACTTCAAAAAATATTATTTTACTGGGTTTAAAACCAACCTAAAATTGAAGTTTATTAAAAAACAGATCTTTCATGAAAAGGAAGAGAATAAAGCTGTATGATATTGCTAAGGGTGCTTTCTGATTTTATCAGGGGCACCCTTAGAACCAATATGCATCAATTGATGCATATATCTTGTCAAACGTCATATAATAAAGTATCATATGTATTATAAAGAGGTGGTGAAATGAATCTGCATTATAATCAGGACTATACCAGAGAGCAAATTGTCGCAGTTTTGCAGACAATACAGGATTGTGTAAGAGAAAGTCGGTTTGTTATTTCAAAAAATGAAAATAGACAAGAAAACATCGACTTTATAAATGAATATAATCTTACCAGCAAAAAGCAGAAAGAGATCCTTTTGAAAGTTGAGACGGATGATTTCTGCCATACGCTACAAAACACAAACTTAGGGTTTGAACACGAGCTTTTATATGTCTTTTGTACGCAGGTCATGCTTTTCAACTTTGATGGTAACGAGGAATTAATAGATATTTATACCAAATTTAATATTATCGATCTCAAGGGAGGAAAGCGTGTAGTGGTTATATCATTCCATAAGCGTAACAAGCCGATTGATTACCTGTTTCGGTAACGATCGGGAGTGAAAGGAGGATGCTTTATGAATGGGAGAATGACATTCTGTGAAGCATGTAGGAAAGATGTCGCCTATTCTGTGGAAGGTGTTTCTATGAAAGGAATTTTGAAAGGTGAAGAATACAATTATACCGGAAAGAAAGTGATATGTGCTGGATGCGGTGCTGAAGCATATGTAGCTGAAATTGAGGATGAAAATCTGAAAGCACTGTACGACGTTTACCGTCAAAGCAATGGTATCATTTCTCTTGAAAAAACATTGGAGATTCCACAAAAGTATAACATTGGAAAACGTCCGCTCTCCTTGCTTTTGGGCTGGGGAGAAATGACATTTTCCCGCTATTGTGATGGAGATATGCCGACAAAGCAGTATTCTGATGTGCTGCAGAGAATTTGCGATGAACCAGCTTTTTATCTTTCGCTATTGGAAGAAAACAAAGGGAATCTGAAATCTCAAACTGCGTATGAAAAAAGCAAACGCGTAACATTAGAATTGCTTGGTGAACAAAAACCTGCGGCATCCAAAGTAGATGAGGTCGTCGACTACTTGTTGTTCCAGTGCGAAGATATTACACCGTTGGCATTACAGAAGGCCCTATATTATACTCAGGGTTTCTACTATGCTTTTATGAACAGTTTCTTGTTTTCCGAGGATTGCGAAGCGTGGGTGCATGGCCCAGTCTACCGGGAAATATATAATCGTTATTCCAACTATCGTTTTGACCCAATTGAAAGCAATGATGAGTTTGATGCTTCTGTGTTTACGGATTCAGAGAAAGCAATCATTGACAGTGTTATTCAAAACCTATGCTGCTACAGTGGGAAAATGATGGAGCGGTTTACACATTCTGAAATCCCTTGGCTGAAAACACGTGGCAATCTGCCTGCCGACGAACATTCTAACCGTACAATCAGTAAAGAAACTATTGGTGAGTATTTTTCTGCTGTAAAGCAAAAGTACAATATGTTAACGCCGAATGACATTGAGAATTATGCTCAGGTCATATTTAACAGGTCAATTAAAAGTTGACGAAAATGACGAAAGATAGTTGTTATAATGGTAGTATGGAAAAATAAGTTGAAGCCTTCGTGGGATTAACCTGCGGGGGCTTTTGTTTTGCCCGAAGGAGTTGATATTAATGCCCATGAAACCCAAGAAACCATGCAAGCATCCGGGCTGCCCGCTTCTCACTTTAGATACCTATGGTGAATTTCATGTAAGACTTTACACAAATGAAAGACCCAATGCCAGGGAGCGTGGCTATGACAGCCGGTGGAGGAGAGCAAGCAAGTTATATTTAGAATTCAATCCTCTCTGCAGGTACTGTGAGAAAGAAGGCAAGCTAAGCTCTGCTGAAGTAGCGGTGATTGTCAACATAGTTGTCGCTTCAACATATTCCCTTCAGACTCTTTGATGGGATTTAAGGCAACTTGATGAATCCAATTCCAGTTACGGGTTCCATTAGACCATCTTTCTGGTTTTTGGGTC
>JAQWBH010000373.1 GCA_028707405.1 Parabacteroides sp.
GCGATGCCGGATATTTGCAGAAACAGGCACGCTTTGACGAGCGCAAAAAGGGCGGTCAGACAAGCAATCTCTATACACTGATACTCACCGCCGATTTCGACGATACCGACAACGGCGGTATTGTGCCGGAGGTATCTGAAACCGTTACAAAGCTGGATGATACCACGGAGTTAATGATTGTCCGCAAGCCTAAAATAATGCGGTATAAAGACAATTCGCACATAAACCGGAGGATAGATTTCTCCGGTCTTTTAATGTGGACTGGGGTGCAGTCCATTTTTGTACCACCTTGAAAAGTACATGAGAAATAGCTTTATACGGGTGAAGAAAGAAGTAATATAAGGTGTTTGGGTTGAAAAAAGACCGTCGCAGAATAAAACTGCGGCGGTCTGACTCATGATCAAAAACCATAAAGTTTCCGACTATATCATCAAAACGGCGTTTTGCTTTGATATTACGCCATTTCCATAGCCTGACAGACCATAATTCTGACTACTATTGAACTGCCGATAGCCGTTCCATATGTGAGCGTTTTAATTCCATTGACGGGTGAACATAGCGTTCCAATGTAATTTTTACATCAGAATGGCCGAGTATTTCAGACAGAGATTTTGGGTCAAAGCCGCACTCAATACATCGGGTGGCGAAAGTGTGCCTCAGTGCATGAAAGGTGTAATGACGGATGCTGCATCCATCGAGGTATTTTTTGTACCTCTCGTAGTAATTGCGCGGCTCAATATAATGCACTGTACCGGTAAGAATATAGGCATCATTGCTTGCGCTTAATTTTCTGACGAGCAGTTCCCGCACAAGAAATATTGGGAGAGGAATGTGCCGCAGAGAGGCTTGTGTTTTCGGTCGGTCAATGATAATTTTCGTCTTTGTCTTTGCGTTTTCATCGGTATTTTTAATCCGCAGAATCGTCCGGCTGACGGACAACAAATTATTGTCAAGGTCAATATCCCTCCACCGCAGCGCACATAATTCTCCGATTCGCAAACCAGTGTATAGGCACAAATAAACACCGAAACGATAAGTATCTCCAGCAAAAAGTGAAAAGGTTTCAAGCTGTGTGCGCTCTGATTCGGTCAGCACCTCAATGTCCTGCTTAACCGTTTTCGGAGAGGAAAAGCACACAGGGTTTTTGGAAATAAGGCTCTTTTCGGCGGCATATCGCATAATTTGTTTGAGCAGAACAGTCATATCCTTGACGGTCTTTGCAGAAAGTCCACCCTTATGGTCGAGCCTGCCCGAAGTAAGCATATCGTCAATAAAACGCTCGATCCGTGTACCGACAATTTTGTTTACAGCCAGCCCACCCAGTGCCGGACGAATATGAGCATCAACAAGATAGCAATAATGTGCATAGGTAGACTCCTTGACTTGATGTTTCTGTTGGCGCATAAAAGAGGATAGAACACCGTCAAAGGAATCTGTTGTTTTGTAAGCCTTCTCTATGCTTTCATCTCGCTGCTTTATCAGAGATTCCCGTTTTTCTTTAACTTCCTTGTAGGTTTTCGCATACAGATACCCGTAAATGGCTTTGCCGTCCTCCTGACGATCTTTGATATAACGAGCTTCCCAACGCCCGTCCTTGCGTTTCCAAATGCTTTCACCATGTTTTGACATACATCAATCACTCCTTAAAATATTATTTGGTTGCTTATCGCACACCACAGACAACAATTCTGACTGTAATTACAGATGAAGAAAGAGAAATCAGGACAAAAATGTGTCAAATTGTTTCTTTTTTTCGCACAGATTGCGCCTGTCATATTGTAATTTCCGAGTTTCTATGATATACTATTATCTATAAGCAATGCTTTTGGTATCGCTCCGATAAGCAGAGGGCAATGATATAGTCGGAAACTTTATGGTTGTACGAAGTAAACAACACAGTATTAGTATATACGAATGTGCCGAAATAATTATGGCAGTCACGCAAGTATGGTGACTGCCGGAAGGGATAGTTTTTGTGCTAATTTTATCCGAAAAAGAAAAAAATGAAATGTGTATAGAGCTTGGCAGGCATCTTCCGAAAATACGCGAGCTGCTTCGTCTCTCACAAAAAGAATTTGCACTGCGCTGCGGAATATCCGTACCGCGCTTATCTGTAATTGAAAACGGGCATCACATTATGTCGTGGGCACAGCTTACTTCAATTCTGTTTATCTGTTCAGTTAACAAAAGTGCAAAGGAATATTTCTTTGCAAACCACGTCCTAAACGCCCGTCTGATTCAATATGTTCAGATGAAGGATGAAAATATACCGCCTGAAATCAATGTCTGCGTGGATGAGGCGATTGTCACCGCTTATAGCAAGGAATATCTGAAAAAGCTGACAGGTACTCTGCCACAGCAGGAGATCATGAGCCAGCAGAAACGAATGAGTATTCTTGACATTACCTCCCGCGAGGTTCTGTTTGAATACAACATACGCGGTGATGTTTTTAAGTATTCGTATAAAACGGCTGACGGTGAAACCTTTCAGGGCGAGTACAAGGAATACATGAAAAATAAAGTGTATGAAAATACCGTTCACCCGGATTTTTATAAAGGCTATGTGGAAATCCTGCGCTCTGCCGCCGATTCACCGACAGAAATCACATTTGAATACAAAACGCGCTTTGCAACAATGGAATATAAGTGGTGTACGCTTGCATTCCACAGTGTAGAGGACAGCAGCGGCAGAATGACAAGCGTGTTCGGACGGATTATCAATGTCGATCCATTCATTGCCGAACGGGACGCCGCATTACAAAAAGCAAATAAGGATTCTCTGACGGGATTTCTGAATAAAGACGCCATGTTGAAACAGATTGATGACATACTGAAATCCGATGTAAAGCCGTGTGCGCTGATGATGATTGACATTGACAACTTCAAAGCTGTCAACGACCAACACGGTCATATTACGGGAGATAAACTGTTGTCCGCGCTTGCAGATAGGATACGCACGGTTTTCCGTGCGGAGGACATAATCGGGAGATTCGGCGGCGATGAGTTCATTGTATTCATGGCAAACATCGGAGAACCCGCAGCAAAACAGAAAACAGATGCTTTAATAAAAGCTATCACGGAAAACGCACTTGAAGATTCGGTAAAAATCACTTGCAGTATCGGTGTAATCTGTTCACACGGCGGCACAGCGGAAAGTCTGATTGAAACAGCGGATCAGTATATGTACCGAGCAAAACAAAATGGCAAGGATCAGGCTTGTTTCGGAGAAAATATTTGTCGGAGGATATTGGGAAAATGAATGACAGAGTTTTTTCGGGACACCAGATTCTTCTGACCGACGATATTCCGATCAATATTGAAATTGCAAGGCGCTATCTTCAAAAATACGGCTTTGAAGTGGACTGTGCGTGTGATGGTAAAGTTGCGCTCGACTTGTTTGAAGCGTCAGATCCTGGCACTTATAGCATTATCATCATGGATATCCGTATGCCAATTATGGACGGCTATGAAGCAGCACGAAGAATTCGTACCTCTAATCATCCTGACGCCCTGACAATTCCAATTATCGCATTGTCAGCCGATGCTATGCCGCATGATGTGGAAAAAGCACTTGCCTGCGGAATGAACGCGCATATTGCTAAACCATTCGAGTGTGAACACCTGCTTTGCACAATCCGTCGTTTTATTAAAAGCACTTCACCGTAATGGAGAAAGTGCTTTTTTGATTTTCTCCATTCGAGACTCCATATCGAACCAAAATAATTATATATGGGGCAATAATGACTCCATATCTATTTACAAATGGCGAAAAAAGTGGTATAATGTAAAAGTATAAATATATTTGGAGGTGCTGAAAGTGGCAATACGTTCTCGTTTATCCGTTCTGATGGGAGAAAAACGCTATAACATTCAGGACGTGTACGAAAAAACAGGGCTTTCAAGAGGAACAATATCGAATTTGTACCATGACAAGATGCAGCGTGTCGATTATGAAACCTTAAATAAGCTTTGTGAGCTATTTCAGTGTTCTGTCGGTGATATTATTGAGCATTATTCCGAATGAGTCCGTTTTATGGGACATGGCGTATGTTAAAATATAATGTAGGAGGTGATTGTCGATGTGGTGTAAAAACTGCAACAGAGAAACGAATAGCGATATTTGTGAGCAATGCGGTAATGAGACGGAAGAAGATATTCCGTATGAAATATATTGGTGTGATGAATGCAAAGCACCTGTCATAAAAGCGGTCAATTCTATTGATAAAGATATTTGTCCTAAGTGCCATAAAAACACAATATATCTTTCGGCTGATTTGCGTCCTGTTTTTCCAGAAGAAAGACTATTGTTTGAAATTTTAATTGGCAAGCCCCTTGCCTACATAAACAACAGTGTTTGGGCATCCAATAATAGATATTATGTTGATGGTAAGCCGACTGTCATAAGCACTGCTTTTTATAAAAAGTTTTCATCGGATAAGATTAGAGAACAGTTGGAATATTATAAAGCGCAAAACAATTATGATTGTTTCAACAAACACATTGATATGTTTATCTCTGTTAATCAAGGCAGATTAGATTACCTAAAAGACGAAGCATACAACTTTATTCTGACTTCTTCTAAGAGTTACCCTCGTGAAAGCATTGTGCTTTCATTTTCTGGTGGTAAGGATTCAACCGTTACGGCTGACCTTGCTG
>JAQWBH010000374.1 GCA_028707405.1 Parabacteroides sp.
AGACCAGTTTTGAGAGCTGTAGCGTATACATTCCGTATCATCGCAAGCGAGTTATTTCCTGGTCCAATCTCAATTCCCTGGTATGAGTTCACAAGAGTCACATTTTCTATCGTGGCATTATATTTTTCGACCTGCCTTATGGTAAAAGGGTAAGCTTCAATTGTATCCATTTGCTGTTCGGGATACCAGATTGTCAGGTTTTTGATACCTGCATTATCAAGAATATCTATAAATGCTGCTCCTTCTGATTTCCCTTTGTCGGCAAAAGCCATCAAAACAGTTCCATTTTCATTTTTATTATTAAAGGTAGTATCAAAAGGATTTTTCCAATCCCCACGCAATGTTGTTCCAGCACGAATAATCAAACGATTATGGAGGGCATAACTACCTGCAGGAATAAAAACGACGCCACCACCATTTTCTCCGGCTTGATTGAGTGCTGCCTGAATTGCTTCAGCATCATTTGTCTTCCCATCTCCTTTCGCACCAAAATCCATCACATTATAAGAAGCAATCACCACATCGTCCGTTTGAAAAAAAGTTTTTATCACTCTCGGGGAATAAACATTTGTTTTGTTGATTTCTCTTTCTTTCTTTAAGTCGGGTATTGCACTTTTAATAGCATAAGGACGCAATACAGTACCTGTCAAAGCAACCAAACCTAATTTCTTTACGAACTTCCTTCTTTTCATAAATCGTTTTATTTAGCGTACCTAAATTAATGTTTATTCAATAATCATTCTTGTTCTCAAAAATTGATCCGTTAGTAAGATCTTTACATCAACAATTTAAAATTATTGAATAGTCTCTTTACCATTCTTCAAAACGTAAATCTGACTCAGGATCGTTGCGTTGAATAATTTCTTCAGTTACCGTGAATGTATTTGAATTATCTGTATAGGTATATTTCAATGAAAATATTCTTTTATCCGCATCATACGAAGAACCCAAGTCCGTGATTGTCACTCCTCCCTCAATCGACGAAAGCGTAACATTATCATTTTCTGACAGAGAAATAATAAGTTTATTCTTATCACTGACATTTCGGCTTCCTATTCCTCCCATTTCAAGTTGGTTGAGTGATAAGGTTATCAAATCCCGTGTTTTGTTCTTAATCAAATCTGAATAGTTGTATGAATTGGTCAGACCTGTTGATTGATTGGTTTCGGACCCTTTCACGTAATAGGTTCCACTTTCCTGACTAATGTACTTAATTACAATAATTGTATAATCTTTGGGAGAAGTCACTTCATTACCAGAAAGTATGGAATCTGCTGAGGTTTCATAAATACGAAGTGGCAGAGCATACGTGTTGGTTAAAGCCAAAGGATCAGCACAGAAAATTTCTTTGTTAATTTTTAAAACTACATCCCCAATTGTTTTTCCTTTTTGAATAACAAAGAGGCTGTCACTGGACGGTAATTCCATTTTATAATAATTTTGAGGCAGTAACGTAAGGTGACTGGCTCCGCTCACCGTTTTCAGCAAATCCGGTTCAATACGGAATCTCACCCAATGATCATTTGTGTTTTCCCGGATTCCTCCGAGAGTGACGCCAAATTTAATCTGCATCGGATCTCTTGCAACAACTGTACGCAGGGGTTTTTGTGTACCGAAATATACGGTTGTGTAATTATAATCTTCCACGTAGTCATTGTATTTCTCACATCCATGAATTAATATAATGAATGAAAGGATGACAAAAAAATTAAGTATTTTCATATTTATATATTTTTTTTACCAACCTTTATTTTGGATTAAGTTGGGATTTTTTATTATTTCTTCATAAGGTATCGGTGAATAATAGTATTTATCTTCATTAAGAAGCCTTTTCTCTACTACCAATGGTGCCTCGGTAGGATTCGTACCTTCAAAAATTAAATCCGTTTCGTCCTGAAGGATCCGTACCCCGTTCACAGATTCATTCAACGGCAATAACCACCTTCTAAGGTCAAAGTAGCGCATATTTTCAAAAGCGAATTCAATTCTTCTCTCGTTGAGAATCAGATTTCTAAATACCTCCTTGCCCATAGTAGCTACTTCATCCACATACGTTGTTGAGTTAATACCAGCAGCTTTTCTAACCATATTAATAATTGAAACCGCAGTATAAGGAACATTTTCGACCATTCCCTTCGGGCCGACAGACTCGTTAAGAGCTTCAGCCAGATTAAAATATACTTCGGCTCTCCTCAATAATGGATGTTGATGGAAATCATTGACCGCGGTCAATGATAATGGATCGAACAACATATCATTTTTTGATGACAGCCATTTACGTAAATAGTAACCGGTCCGGGTGTTTCTATATTCATGCCCTGGTGCATCACGACCGGGATTACCTTCTTTATCAACCGCGATTTCAAGCGGTCGGCTGGAATTAAATATTCTTCCGTGATAATAAACAGTCAGATCTAACCGTTTGTCACGATTATTATAAGGATTTTGAGGGTCATATTCCGACCGCGAATCGGTAATGGGAAAACCGTTTTTCATCGGAAAGGAATTCACCAGATTTTGTGATGGATTGGTTTTTCCCATTCCAAAGAAAACAGGAGGGAAATTACGGGTTTCCATTGCGTTATTATTTACCCAGGTGCGAAACAAAAACTCATCCGGTGTTTCAGTTCTCAACAGAGGACCGGCAAAATCAGCTTCCGTCAGACCTGAATATTTTCCAATTTGAGCATCTTCAATGGCTTGAGAAGATGAATGGACAGCTCTGATCCATTTATCATTAATTTCTCCATCAGAAATACCGGAAGGTTGAAAGGCAGGACTCGCTGCATAAGTGTACAATCTGGATTTCAACGCGTATGCCGCTTTGCCCGAAGCCCGTCCTGTTTGAGTTTCACCAATAATAGCATCAGTTCCCAAATAAGCATTCGGGAGATATTTGATGGCTGAATCGCAATCGTTGGATATCTGTCTGACACACTCTTCGTACGTATTACGTGACAAACTGTTCAATTCAGAGATATTTGTTGCACTTTTTAGAACAATTGGATAACCCAAAGCTTCTCCTTCGTCAGTCAATCCACCATATTTCTGAAGG
Organism: Parabacteroides sp.; assembly: GCA_028707405.1. GTDB lineage: Bacteria > Bacteroidota > Bacteroidia > Bacteroidales > Tannerellaceae > Parabacteroides. Next base: position 3,056 of record JAQWBH010000374.1, read on the forward strand.
AGGTCGAAACCCCACCATGCCCGGAGAAAATATGCTTCGCCTTTTAACCGTGTACGTATTGAATTATCCCGTGCCGGATCATTCAAGTCATATATAATATCTGACTTTAGTCCGTTTTCGAGAAAGAGGTGGATATATTGAAATTTCGAATAGGCGGTAGTCCAATTTTCAATAGGATTATTGTGAGGAGTAATACCACCTGCCGTTAATTGATATAAGCCGGAGGTAAAATCATTGGTCACTGCGTTATCTGTTGCAACATCTAAAAAATTATTACCATCCCAATTGTCCGGTTGTGTCATAATATCCACATAAGCCTGGAGCAATACACCTTCGGCTTTATGAGGTAACGACCACGTCAATTCATCTCCGTACGAGTTATCTGTCTTTAAACTCAAATCAGCCTGACACGAAATAAATCCAACGGATGAGATAAAAATCAGAAATATTTTTAAAATTTTCATTTGTATACAGTTTAGATTAAATTAAAATGAAATATTCACTCCCGCGGTCAAGGTTCTCATAACCGGATAATTCAGAACGCCGGCATTTAATGCTTCGGGATCCAGATCTTTTATTTTTGATATTACAAATAAATTTGATCCCCGACAGAATATTTTTGTCGATTTAATGAATGATCCTACATACTTATTTTGTATGGTATAACTTATTTCCATGTTCTTCAGACGGAAAAAGCTTGAATTTTCTATCCACATATCAGAATTCATGTAGTTATTTGAGCCAGGAGTTGTTGTAAGCGCAGGATATTTACCATTTGGATTACTCTCTGGATCATAACTTTCCAATGCCATAATCGAGTACTTGTTTTCACCCCTCATCCAGTAATAAGAATTGTTTAACCAAGACTGAACACCCAGGTTGGCTGTTCCCAATAAATAAAGTCCCCAATTTTTATAATTAAAATTAAAGTCGATACCCATTGTAACGCGTGGGAAAGCATTTCCTAGTGTCTTTCTATCAAGTGTATTAATCACACCATCATTGTTTAAATCCCGATATGCGATATCTCCATTTCCATACGGCCCAAAAGTTTGTAAGGGATGACCGTCCAATTGTACATCTTTACCAAAAATACCTTCGGTAACATATCCAAACATTGAATCGGAAGGCTTGTTTACGATGCTGCGGTAATCATCCGGATAATTGATTTGATTGGCCTGCAGCACTTTATTTTTTGAATATAACATGTTTCCTCCAATCGAATATCTTAGACCTCCATTCGTCGCATCAGTCCATCTAAGCTCAATTTCAACTCCCTGGTTGGCCACTTTACCCAAATTTGTATATGGGAATAAACCACCGTAAAGCGATGTATAAATAGCATCTGCCTTTTCAATCTGATCAAACGACAACTCATTAAAATAATTTATCTCGGTAGCCAGTTTCCTGTTGAAGGCCAGGATTTCCAAACCCAAATTTAACTGGCGTGATTTTTCCCATCTCAGGGCAGGATTCCCTACCACATCAAGCCTGATCTTATTGGTGTTGTTTCCATTGTTAAACTGGAAAGTGCCGTTATTCAACCATCTATTTTGAAAAAGATGATAAATAGTCGAGGCATCATAACCTAATAAACCGAG
>JAQWBH010000375.1 GCA_028707405.1 Parabacteroides sp.
AGAGAACGCGTATTGTTATTTCGATCTGGCATTCAGACAGCAGTTTCTGAAGAATGGTCTGACAGTCTCTGTCGTGGCGCACGATATATTCCATACCGCTAAATACGATAATCGCCGGATATCATCTGCGCTTGAATCATTTACGCATGTTCGCCCCAAATATCCGAACATTGTCTTTTCAATAAGCTATGCATTCAATGCTGCCGGGCATAAGGAGCAGAACAATGCCGTTTCAGGTGGAAATGTCTTCGAAGGAAAAGATTTCTGATGAGATAGGAATTGCAATATATTCATGTACGGAATCAGATGAATAGGGTACATCAATCAAGAGCTTTATTCCATTTTCTTATGCTTTTTCGATATTAACATTCTTTATTCTGTGCTTGTTCCCAAATATATTGTTTATCTTTGCTTCAAGATACGCTAAAGAGTAACGACTATGGATGATATACTATCGGATAAGCAACCGTTTTTTACGGCCGAGGAAAAGAAGCTGTTTTGTTCGAAATACAGAGAGTTGCTGCGTAATCTTTATTCGTTCCTGGAAAAGGAAGATTTGAGCAAGATGAAATCGTTAATGAATGAAGTTGTGGCGAAAGATTGCTATGGTCGTGACCGCAATGGAATCAACGGATTGCTCAGGAATATCGATACCGCTCTTATTGCCACTTCGGAAATTGGTTTGAAACGCACTTCTGTTATTGCTTTGCTGCTCTATCGGCCGGTGATGAAGAAGCTGATTACGATTGAGGAGATTGAAAAACTCTTCGGCTCGGATGTGACGCTTATTATTAACCGCCTGATGAAGACTTCCGATCTATATGCGCGTAATACGGCGATCAATACGGAAAACTTCCATCGCCTGCTGTTTTCTTTTGCAGAGGATGTGCGCGTGATTCTGATTATGATTGCCGACCGTCTTTGTCTGATGCGTCTTGGCAAGCAGTTGGATGAGACGAACCGTACACGTCTGGCTATGGAGGTATTGTACTTGTATGCACCTCTGGCTCATCGTCTTGGACTCTATACTATCAAAAGCGAACTCGAAGACTTGTCGCTTAAATATACCGATCCCAAGCAATATGATTTTATCAAGCAGAAGCTTAATGAGACAAAACGTTCGCGTGACGCTTATATTGACGAGTTTATTTCACCTATCAGGAAAAAGCTTGAAGAGGCAGGCCTTAAGTTTGATATAAAAGGGCGCACTAAATCTATCTACTCTATCAATAATAAGCTGAAGAAGCAGAATGTGCCGTTCGAAGGTATTTATGATTTGTTTGCAATCCGTGTTATTCTGGACACGCCTCTGGAAAAAGAGCGTTCGGACTGCTGGCAAGTCTATTCCATCATCACCGATATGTATCAACCGAATCCCAAGCGGTTGAAAGATTGGATATCAATTCCTAAATCAAATGGTTACGAGAGTTTGCATATTACCGTGATGGGTCCTCAAAATAAGTGGGTGGAAGTACAGATTCGTACTCGCCGTATGGATGAGATTGCCGAACGCGGTCTGGCTGCACACTGGAAATATAAGGGCGTAAGAGAAGAAACAGGCCTTGATGAGTTTCTTACGGATGTTCGTGCTGCCTTGGAAAACAAGGGAACGAATCCGCTGGATTTGATGCAGGAATTCAAGATGGACCTTTATAAGGACGAGATATATGTGTTCACACCGACCGGTGAATTGATCAAGTTGCCTAAAGGTGCAACGGTGCTCGATTTTGCTTTTGCTATTCATACTAAAGTGGGCAGTAAATGTATATCGGCCAAAGTAAATGCCAAGAACGTTCCTATTAAATATGTATTGAATAACGGAGATACGGTCAATGTGATTACTTCGCCCTCGCAGTCGCCTAAAAAGGATTGGCTGAATATTGTTGTTACTTCTAAAGCGCGTGTAAAAATCAAACAAGCGCTTCGCGAAGAGGAAGCCAAGGCGGTTGATTTTGCCAAAGAGATGCTGCAGCGTCGTTTTAAAAACCGGAAGATAGATGTGGACGAACCGGTTCTGATGCGGTATATCAAGAAAAAGGGGTTCAAGACGGTAACGGATTTCTATGTGGAGATTTCCGAAGAACGGCTCGATCCAAACGTAGCCATCGACGAATATCTGGAGATGATTCGCAAGGAGACTGAGCCTAGCGATCATACGGAGGTGCGTAGTGCCAATGAATATGTTACGACAACCGAGTTTCAGGAGATTGCCACACAGCAGGATGTATTGGTGATTGACAAGAATCTGACAGGCATCGAATATAAGCTTGCCAAGTGTTGCAATCCGATTTATGGTGACGATGTGTTCGGATTTGTTTCAACGCAGGGCATTAAGATTCATCGTATGGATTGTCCTAATGCACAGGAGATGTTCCGGCGCTTCGGTTATCGTATTATACAGGCCCGCTGGAGCGGCAAAGGCAACAGCGGATATGTTGTTACATTGCGCGTTATCGGACGCGATGATATTGGTATTGTGACTAATATCACTTCCGTTATTGGTAAAGAAGAGGGGATAACACTTCGCTCACTGAATATAGACTCAGCGGCTGATGGCATTTTCCAAGGGAACTTCACCGTGATGGTTAGCGGAACTGCCGCTCTGACGGTTCTTACCAAAAAAATTACGGCTGTGAAAGGTGTAAAAACGGTAGAACGGCTCAATTCCTGAACCGTTTACTGTTTGTTCTTATCGAGGAGCTTTTTGTATAGATAAAGACTTCCAAAGCGTGTGCGCGTCAGTTTGCCTGCGTCTTTCATCTTTCTTAGGTCGATAGACGCTTTAGTGCTTCCGCATTTGCACAGTATGCTGTAGTCGCGCCCTGTGATATAATCATGTGTCTCCAAATATTTCATTGTTCGTGTTTCGCATTCTTCTTCCCGAAAACCGGCGTTTTCTATACAGTCTACACGGGTAAGTTGCAAGGACTGCAAACGCTTACGTAAAGCGCTTGATGAACGGAAAGTGACATCCTTAAAGGTTATTGATTCTGAGCGGATCTCTTTTTTATCCATGACCGGCCGTCCTTTCAGCGTGAGACTAAAGGTTCCAATGCCTTCAATTTCAATATTATTCCCCGATTCCAGGGCTTTCACAATGGCATCTTGAAGTATCTCCAACATGCCTTTTACTTCGGCCGAGGAGAAAGTAGTCATCTGCGCTCGGTTAATCAAATACTCCGTTCGCATGGTTTCAATAGGTGCAAAACGAGGGAATAGCGGCTGTTTTTCATCTCGTTTCCCCATGTTCGGACGTCTTACTAATTTGTATTCTGCTGACATAATGGATTGTAATTTTTTGTTGGTTATTGGTTCATGTTGTTTTGATTTGTGACTTTTATTTTAAAACTCTCTGATTGTTACCTTAATAATAGTATTATCTTAAGGTAAAAGTATAAATATTTTATGCATTCGTATAACGGTGATTAACTATTCGCTTTCCAATGAATAGGTCTACGCTTGGTGGAGTACACCTATACGTCACCAAGCGTAGACTTATACTCCACCAAGAGTATAGGTATACTTCATTAAGCGTACAGTTAAACTCCGTCAAGAGCAAACTTATACTCTCGGCACTAAAGATACAAAAAGTATAGGACTTTGCAATAAGGAGTAATGAATTTTTGGCTAATAAGTCATGGTTAGTTTACTTTGTTTTAAGCATTTTCACCGAACTGACGCTATTATAGCCGTACTTTAGAAGATGTCCGGGTAGTTATTTGGAGCGTATTTTTTCATCTTCATTCGGGAATATATTCATACTGCCGTTATTGTTACAGCAGCTATAAAGAATGAGTGCATATGCTCCGACTTATTTATTAACGGCTTTCAATCCTATCTTTTCGGCGCTTTTCATCATAAACTGACGGGCGGCTTCATATTCGTTGGGTATGACTCCGTCGAGGATGGCGTTTTTGATAGCTTCTTTCAGGGTGCCAACGGGACGTGAAGGTGTGAGGCCGAATGTTTCCATGATTTCTTCACCAGTTACAGGAGGCTGGAAGTTACGTACGCGGTCTTTTTCTTCGATCTCCGAGAGTTTGCTCCGTACGATCTGAAAGTTTTTTATGAAACGGCGCACTTTATCCGGATTTTTGCTTGTTATGTCGGCTTCGCAGAGTTTCATCAAATCGTCTATATCATCGCCTGCATCGAACAGGAGACGGCGGATGGCCGAGTCTGTGACTTCATCGTCGGCCAGCACGATTGGGCGCATGTGAAGACTTACCATTTTCTGCACGTATTTCATCTTCTCGTTCATAGGCATCTTCATTTTCCTGAAGATAGCCGGAATCATCTTTGCACCGATGAAGTTGTGGTTATGGAAGGTCCATCCCAAACGCGTATCGAAGCGTTTTGTTGCCGGTTTTCCGATATCGTGAAACAGTGCACTCCAGCGTAGCCACAGGTTGTCGCTTGTTTTGCTTAACCGGTCGAGCACCATCAGTGTATGCGCGAAGTTGTCTTTATGACCGATACCTTCCTTTGTCTCTATTCCTTTCAGGGCACACAGTTCGGGGAAGATCAGCGGCAGAAGTCCGCACCGGTCTAGCAGATCAAAACCTACAGACGGTTTTGGCGCCATTACGATCTTATTCAGTTCGTCAAGGACGCGCTCTTTTGAGATAATATTGATACGATCCTTGTTAC
>JAQWBH010000376.1 GCA_028707405.1 Parabacteroides sp.
ATCTGTTCCATGGTCATATTTCTTGTAAGCTGATGTACGATAGCACTGACCATTTCAAGGTGGGCGAGCTCTTCTGTTCCTACGTCGTTATTAAAATTGCGCATTATCACTCATGAAGGCTGCAATGATATTATCTCCTATGCAAAGAATTATCGGTTCATTTTAAAATCGAATAGTAACTGATTATATTCTCTAAAGGTGTCTTTTAAAGATACTTTTTCATCAGTAGATCTGCGTGGTTCTGCTGCTCAATAAGCCAACTTCTAAAATCGTTAAATTCGGTGTTGCGTTTCTTCACCGAATTTTTTCTTTTTTTTGCTTCGAAACAAAAATCTTTATACCCTGAAGAAATCTGTTCTTTTTCCTCGGCAGGTACTGAGTCATTAAAATTAATTTTTCTAAGCCTATTATACCAGTACATATAGACTCTTTTATATTCAGGCTCGTAATCTGTTTTTTTAGCTCTCTCATCAAATTTGGCCTTGTCAATTCGTATCTTCATCTTTAAACATCTGTCACTACAATAGTATTGCCTTCTCTGAGTGGCACGGAACAACTTGCCGCAAAGTTTGCACACCTGGAAATATTCTTTTACTGAATATTGGACAACTGTAAAAGCATATCTTAAAAGAGACATTCTTCTGAAAGGAGGGGCGTTGATGCTTACTAAACTAAAGGAAAGTCAAGATATGGCAGTCGATTCGATTGCATTGACGCCGGAACAATCCTTGAAGTTTCAGGCCGCTATCAAGACTGGGCTTTATAAAGAGCTTCATAGGAAAGGCCTCCTAACAGATACGCAACTAAAACAACTTATATCTATGCAAAATACATAAATTTGTTGCCTATCTCCGCTGTTTGATAGAATAAATGCAGCGGAGGTTACATTTTATGGGAGAGTCTTTATGAGAAATAAATTAAAGGTTGCTGCTTATTGCCGTGTTTCTACGGACAAAGAAGACCAGGCGAATTCTTTATCAAGTCAAATAAAGTATTTTACGGAATACATATCCGGACATTCCGATTGGCATATGTGTGAAGTATACTATGATGAAGGAATCAGCGGCACTTCTGTGAAAAAGAGGTTCAACTTTAATCGCATGATACAAGACGCCGCGCAAAATAAAATGGACCTAATTCTCACGAAAGAAGTGAGTCGTTTTGCAAGAAATACGGTTGATACTCTCTCTTATACCCGAAAGCTCAAAGAAGTGGGCGTTGGGGTGCTTTTTATGAATGATAATATTGACACACGTGATTCAGATGGCGAATTGAGGCTTTCTATTATGGCGAGTATTGCACAGGAAGAGAGCCGGAAAACATCTGAACGAGTAAAATGGGGACAAAAGCGTCGAATGGAGCAAGGCGTAGTATTTGGACGCGATATGCTTGGATATCATGTGAAGAATGGCCAATTGTTTATTAATCCTGATGAAACAGATACCGTAAAGCAAATTTATCACAAGTTTTTGAATGAGGGAAAAGGTACTCACGTTATAGCCCGTGAGTTGCGAGAAGCTGGAATTAAGCCTAAACGGGTTAAAGATTGGACAAACACATCTATTTTGCGTGTGCTTCGAAATGAGAAATATGTAGGAGACCTTTGCCAAAAGAAAACTTTCACGCCCGATTACCTTAGTCATTCCAAAAAGTATAACCGAGGCCACGAAGAGATGATTTACATTAGAGATCATCATGAACCAATCATTGACAGAGACTCTTGGGAAAAAACACAAGCCGAGTTAAGTCGCCGTTCCCCTTCGGATGACCAGAAAACGAAACATTCAAATCGATACTGGTGCAGTGGCAAGATTATATGTGGTGATTGTGGGCAACGATTCGTAAGCCGTACAAAAAAGTTAAAAATCGGTAGCATCTATAAAGCATGGCGCTGCTATGCAGCGGCTACTCATGGTACGTCAAAAATAAATGGTTTTGGAAACCGTATTGGCTGTAACAACTCATCCATTAATGAGCAAGTTCTGTTATCCTGTATGGGATATGTTATGAAACATATACAAACAAATAAGGATTCTGTTATAAAAGGAATGTTAGCCGAGATTAAATCTGTTCAGGCGCTGGAGACCGATATTGATACTACTCCACTTTATGTGAAGATTGAAAGCATAAACGACAGAAAAAGACGTGCAATTGACCTTGTGTTGGACGGGACAATCACACGCGAAGACTTGAAGCAGCAGACAGCCTTTTATGATTCAGAAATCAAAAGCCTGTCACAGAAAATTGTTGAAGCAGAAAATATAAATGCAGTACACCAGAAACAGATTAATGGTATACAGCGTTACATTATTGAAATCAATAAAATGATGGATTTTGACTCAGAAAACGAGTTGTTATATAAAGAAGTACTGGACAAGATTGTTGTTTATTCGGGTAATATTGTTGTCGTTTATCTGAAAGGTGTACCTTTCGGTGTTAAGCTGCATTATCGAACTTCCGGCCGCAGGGATAAGTATAGAACGGTCATTGATCAGCAAGCCCTGTGTGAAGTCGACCGCAGCTCTCGCAGCGTAAGCGTCGCAATTGATAGGTTTTGATAACAATTTCCTCTCATCGCTGTCGAAAGTCTTGCGATGTGATATTTTGGAAGAGCGGATCCTGTGAAAATTGTATTATTAATTCTCTTGTCCCTGATTCTGCGGAAATTAAGTATATAGAATCTTTTTTTAGATTGAATTCCACTTTGTCAGGATTATATTTTTTAACACCTTTTGTAATTCTATTTTCAATCTCATATATTGCGGACTCCAAATCATAGATTTTTATACCTTTAAGAATTTCCGGGCCGTATTCCCACCACTTTAATTTTAAAAGTTTCTCTATAATTTCATCACTAAAACGTTTCTTGATTGGTTTGGCTGGTACACCTCCAACGATTGTATACGGAGGCACATCATTCACTACAGCAGCCCTTGCTGCAATTATAGCGCCATCCCCAATTTTTACCCCGCGTGATATATAAACTCCATTGCCTATCCATACATCGTTTCCAATTTCGATTAGATTTTTACGTTTAATTGAAGCATTGCTTTCTCTGTTATTATTGTTAAGCATGTCGTTGTTTTCATATAGACAATTGGCTGCGTCCCAGTTGCTGTCAAATTGAAACACGAACATTGGGTGCGAGCTTAGCATGGTAACAGAGTGCTCCACATGGCCAGTTTGTATATCGGATGCGATTGCACAAAACCGTCCGATTTTCCCAATATGTCTAAAAAAACTGTTTTCGTTACCTATATAGGTAAATGCACCTATTTCTCCTGCATCCAATGCTCCCCCTCTAAATTGGATGGGGGTTTCAATTGTTAGTGTTCTATCGGAATGTATTATGCCTAACTCTGTTGATGCTAATATTGTAATTCCATATTTATGTAAATTCAGTGTTTCGTCAATTATTATTCTAATCACCTCCAAATATTGAATATTCTAGAAAACGGAATTCTTTTTTAATCCGAAAAAATACATATTTATCTCTCTGGATTATAATATCAGGTATATAAGCAAATTAAAAGATAGGTTAATTGAAAAAGCAACTTCCGGTTTTTGAACCAAGCATCGCAAATAGGATGTATTTTAAATCTCCGAAAAACTACATTTTTAAAAAGCGCCTACCTCGCAATAGACGCTTTAAACTAAAACTTATTTATTATTTCTTAGAATGGCATTCCACCATTAATTAATAAGGCTGTGCGGGCATATAATGAATCGCTGCGTATCCAAACGCTTGATCCAACCAAAGCTGTCGATACCGAACTATTTTCTTGTGTCCATTGTATGACCCCATAACCAGATTTCGAAGTTGAACTATCTCCAAAAGATAAGTTGCATGTATTATGGCCATCCATGGTAAAAGTTATTGATGAATCGCTATTGTTATCAGAATAATTTGAAATAATAGAGCCACCACTAGAGCATTTTAACAATCCAGTACTTGCGCTCCCATCATCTGTTATCAATGTTCCATCGTTGTTATAAAATGTAATAGTGACATCAACCGGATAATCTGTAATATTAGAAAGATATATCCAAGTTGTGTTTATAGTGGTGCATTGACAAAAATTTGCAAATGCTGATCCGTGTGCAGTCTGATATGAAGAAGCAAATGCCGGCACGCTAAACAAGGACAATAACAAACAAATTGTTGCAATAAAACATACTACTTTTTTTCTCACAGCCGATCTCCTTTTTTTAACCCATTGCGATACAAATTAATAGAAACTTATTGTTCTACTATTACCATATCATGGGTTTTTATTTGATATAAGTAAATTGTTTAATTTCGTAATCGTTATTGTAATAATTGAACATAAATTTATTCATACTACACATGTTCAATCAAATGTATCGCAATTTAAATCTAAAATAACGGCGCAATATCGATGACTATATACCTACGTCGTTTAAAACACCGATCGCCTCCTTATAAGGCATGGTGTATCTTTGTGACAGGTATCGCATGGATGCACCTAATTCGCCATCAGGCCCTCCGTATTGCGTGATGATTACTTTAGCCGCTGCGGGGTTTGGACATTTGATTTTAACAGGATACTGTAATTTCTTTTCATAAGTCCACATTTTTAGGCCTCCATTTCCCATGGCCATGGCTTCTCGATCCAGGTCCATTT
>JAQWBH010000060.1 GCA_028707405.1 Parabacteroides sp.
TAGGTGAAGCAGCCCTGAAAGAAGGATTGTTTATGAAACAGGCTGAAGTACACGGGATGAGTCAGCGCGGCGGCGATGTACAATCGAACCTCCGGCTTTCCGACAGTCCTATTGCGTCTGACCTGATTCCCAAAGGTCATGCCGACCTGATTATCTCGCTCGAACCTATGGAAGCGCTGCGCTATCTGCCTTATCTGAACAAAGAAGGGTGGGTGGTAACGAATTCTGAACCGTTCATCAATATTCCTAACTACCCGGATATTGAAAAGGTGAATGTCGAACTAGACAAACTCTCACACAAGGTCATACTGGATGTTGAAGCGCTCGCTAAAGAGGCCGGCTCTGTTCGTGCAGCCAATATTGTCATGCTGGGTGCAGCTTCACCATTCATAGGAATAGATTATGATAAAATAGCCGATGGCATTCGCAGCATCTTCGCACGTAAAGGAGAAGAAGTAATCGAAATGAATCTCAAAGCCCTGAAAGCAGGATATGAAATAGCTCAAAGTAAACAATAACATAATAATTTGCATATGAAAAAGATTCTGTTTTTTCTCACATTCGCCTTTTTAGCGACAGTAATCAATGCACAAATGCTGTTTGTAACAAAAGGTGCTGATGCCGATATTGTTAAAGTAGGCGATAAAATACCCGCATTCGATATTGTAAAAGATGATGGCACAACCATCTCTTCCGCTACCTTGAAAGGAAAGATTACGCTGATCAACTTCTTTGCGATCTGGTGCGGTCCGTGTCAAAGAGAATTGGCTGAGATCCAGAAGACATTATGGCCTAAATATAAAAACAATGCGTGTTTCACCATGCTTGTCATCGGACGCGAACACTCGGACGCTGAACTCGCGGAATACAACAAAACCAAAGGATTTACTTTTCCGCTGTACCCGGACAAGAACAGAGCGATCTACAACAAGTTTGCTTCGAACCTGATTCCGCGCAGTTATCTGATCGATAAGGACGGCAAAGTGATCTATGTAAACATAGGTTTCACTCCTGAAGATCTCAATAAACTGATGAAACAGATTGAAAAGGCACTGAAATAATCTGAATGATTGCCCTGTAGAAAAGCAATTTATTCATACCTTTGCCACCTAAAAAATTATCAATTGCATGCAAGAGAAAATTATTATTCTTGATTTTGGCTCGCAAACGACACAGCTCATAGGACGAAGAATACGTGAGTTGAATATGTATTGCGAAATTGTTCCTTACAACAAATTTCCGCATGATGATACGGATGTGAAAGGTGTTATCCTTTCGGGAAGTCCTTACTCGGTGTACGATTCAACAGCTTTCAAAGCAGACCTGAGCGAGATTCGCGGCAAATATCCGGTTTTGGGCATCTGTTATGGCGCTCAGTTTATGGCCTATACATCAGGTGGAAATGTTGAGTCGGCAAACACCCGCGAATACGGACGTGCCAATCTTACATTTATTGACAATCAGGACCCGTTGCTGAAGGGGATCAATATCGGATCTCAAATATGGATGTCGCACGGCGATACCATAACGGTGTTGCCTGAGAACTTCAAAATCACAGCAAGCACGGACGATGTAAAAGCGGCTGCTTATCACGTCGAGAATGAGAATACATGGGGCGTACAATTCCATCCTGAAGTGTTTCACACAACAGACGGCACAAAGCTTTTGGAAAACTTCCTCAATATCTGCGGATGCATCAAAGATTGGACACCGGCTTCGTTCATTGAATCGACGGTAGACCAATTGAAAAAAAAGCTGGGCGATGACAAAGTGATTCTGGCTCTCTCCGGAGGTGTCGACTCATCAGTTACGGCCGTTCTGCTCAATAAAGCTATAGGTAAGAAGCTAACATGTATCTTTGTTGATCACGGATTGCTTCGCAAAAACGAGTTCGAGAAAGTGATGCAGGCTTATGAATCGCTGGGACTGAACGTTATCGGCGTGAATGCCAAAGACAGATTCTATGCCGAACTGGCTGGCGTCAGCGAACCGGAGAAGAAACGTAAGATCATTGGCAAAGGCTTTATAGATGTATTTGATGAGGAAGCTAACAAGCTGAAAAATGTAAAATGGCTCGGACAAGGTACAATCTATCCGGATGTGATCGAGTCGTTATCAATCACAGGCACAACCATCAAGAGCCATCACAATGTTGGTGGTCTGCCTAAAGATATGGATCTCAAACTTGTTGAACCGCTCCGTTCACTGTTCAAAGACGAAGTACGTCGAGTAGGTCGTGAACTGGGGATGCCGGAACATCTAATCAAACGTCATCCATTCCCTGGACCGGGTCTGGGAATACGTATACTCGGAGATATCACACCCGAAAAAGTACGTGTTCTACAGGAAGCGGATGATATCTATATCTCTCTGATGCACGAATGGGGTTTATACGACAACGTCTGGCAGGCAGGCGCAATCTTGCTGCCGATTCACTCGGTCGGTGTGATGGGCGACGAGAGGACTTATGAGAATACAGTTGCATTGCGTGCAGTAACTTCTGCTGATGCGATGACGGCCGATTGGGCACAGTTGCCTTACGAATTTCTGGCCAAAGTATCCAACGAAATCATCAATAAGGTAAAAGGTGTAAACCGCGTTGTTTACGACATCAGTTCGAAACCACCGGCAACTATCGAATGGGAATAAGTTATTGGTTTAATACCTGAAGCGTATGGCAGGCAACTAAAGCTGCCGTTTCAGTCCGCAAGCGGCTTTCACCTAATGAAACAGGGCGGAAGCCGTTTTCTTTTGCCAAGGCAATCTCTTCAACTGAGAAATCCCCTTCGGGACCTATCAGTACCAGTGCATTTTTTTTCTGCTGATAAATTTGTTTCAAAAGCGGTTTCTCTTCGTCTTCACAATGGGCAATGAACTTGCATCCGTCAAAAGGACGCTTTACAAAATCAACAAAATCGACCATTCCTTCCAAAGTCGGCAAAGTTGCTTTTTGCGATTGTTTCATTGCACTGATCATGATTTTTTCCAGGCGGGCAGGCTTTATCTCCCGACGCTCCGAATAACGACAGTTCAAACAAGTGACAGCATCAATGCCAATCTCGGTTGCTTTCTCAACGAACCACTCCATCCGGTCCATATTCTTTGTAGGAGCGACAGCAATATGCAGAAAAAAATTCCACAATGGAGTCTGTTTCCAACTTTCACAAATCGTTACTTCACAGTTTTTTGGATGTGCACGGGTGATTGTGGCCTTATAAAATGAACCTTTACCATCTGTCAGCTGAATTTGATCACCTTCGATCAGTCTGAGTACACGTATACAATGCCCTGACTCTTCTTCGGGAAGAATTGTCACAGAGCGTATTTCAGGAACAAAAAATATCTGCATAACCAATCCTTATTATCCAAGAATCATACCGATGATCGTTGCTGATAAAACAGACACTAATGCACCTCCAACCATTGCCGGCACACCAAATTTCGTTATCATCGATTTCTTTTGCGGAGCAAGAACACCCATCCCACCCAGCAAGATGCCGATAGATGAAATATTGGCAAAACCACACAAGATATAAGTCGACATGATAACAGACTTCTGATAAACAAACAGTCCGGCATCTTTCCAGGCCTCCAACTGAGAATAGGCAACAAACTCGTTCAGAATCGTTTTCTGTCCGAGCAGAGAACCAACAAGCGACAGATCCGCTGTAGGAACACCTATCAGCCACATAAACGGAGAAAGGATCACGCCTACGATAAATTGGAATGTCAACCCTTCAGACTTTCCCGCCGTGATCGAAACAATCCAATCATTTAGTCCGGTGTAATGACCTATCAAGTCGCACAATACATAGTTGCATAATGTAACCAGCGCTATAAACACAAGAAGCATCGCTGCAATATTCACCATCAGGCGAGTGCCTGTCATTGTCCCGGCAGCCAAAGCATCAAGCACTGTCGGATTCTGATCTGTCTTTTCCATCGCGACAAGCTGATCTTCGACAGGCTCTGTCTGCGGACAAAGCAGTTTGGCAATAACAATAGATCCGGGCGCCGCCATCAACGAAGCTGAAAGTAGATGCTTGGCAAACAATATTTTGCTCATTGGATCAGTTCCGCCGAGCATGCCAATATAGGTACCCATCACAGAACCTGCAATGGTACCCATCCCGGCAACCATCACCAGAAATACTTCCGACTTATTCATCGACGGAAGATAGTTTTTGATTAATATAGGCGACTCTGTCATACCCAGAAATACGTTTCCGGCTGTTACCAGACCTTCAGCACCGGAAATTTTCATGAATTTTCTTAGCAACCATGAAAAAACAAGTACCACCTTTTGAATAATTCCCCAATGATATAGTATCGACACCAGGGCAGAGAAAAATATAACGACAGGCAGAGAATTAAGCAAGAAGATGAATCCATTGCTTTTGGCAACAAGAGGACCTAACAAAAAGGAAACGCCGGCTTGTGTAAAATCCATCAGCTTGATGAAGGCTTTTCCAATCAATTCAAGAACCGTCCCTACTATAGGAATATATAACACAGCAAGCGCAAAGACAATCTCCAAAAACAGCCCCGCTCCTACCAACTTCCAATCTATCTTCTTACGATTATAACTAAAACAATAGGCTACGCCAATGACAGTTATTATACCCAATAATCCCCTTCCAAGAGATTCCAAACTAAATCCCACCTGTTGCTCAATCATGCATTTCTCTCCTCAATTTATTCTGCTTTACTTTCTTTATTCTCTTCGCGGCGATGAATTTCATCCTTATACATCTTTGCAAATTCATATTTTTCCGAAGCGATAGCCTGTTCCAGACGCTCTGTCAATTCTTCGTCTTCCTGCAGTGAAAGCCATTGTTTTAGTTTCTTGTCGTCATGGATATCTTCGGGTTCCAAACTTAGTAGATTATCCTCTTCAGAATTTTCTTCCTCAACCTCGCTTTGTGAATCTTCCAAAACAACGCCACACTCGTCAACGATCTCCGGTGTCGTATAAATCTCGCAACCAACACGCAAAGCAATCGCTATAGCATCAGACGTACGCGAATCAAGACGAAGTTCTTTCCCCGCATCATCAAACACTACTTCCGAATAAAAAACGCCATCTTCAAATTTGTAGATAAAAACGCCGAGAATATCTATTCCAAGCGTTTGTGCGAATGAGACAAACAAATCATGCGTAAGTGGACGGGGTGGTTTTATATGTTCCAGTGCAATAGCAATAGACTGCGCTTCAGCTGTACCAACAATAATCGGAATACGACGCATACCCGGCTGCTCCGAGAGTATCAAAGCATAGGCTCCCGACTGAACTTGACTATTTGTCAATCCCTGCACATGTAATCTTATTTTCTTATCCACATCAAAATTCTTTAGTCTCTGTGCAAAATTAATACAATTTTGCTATATACAAATTCTTTATCTCTATTTTGCTTTACTCGTCAGATACGCTTCTACTTGAGCAAATGTCGCATCCTTCAATACAACCTTCTTCTCTTTATCCAAAAGATACAATGTAGGAATAGCCTTCAGATCGTACACTTCCTTATTTTTTAAATCAAGCGACTTGTCATATGAATTAATCCAGCTTACAGGCATCAAAGAGACATGTTTTCGCCATGCTTCAATATCCTCGTCCGGATAAACAGCCAAAATCTTCAATTGCTTACTTTGCATCAACCGGTTCACTACTTCCGAGTCATCGAGCTGCTTGGTAATCTGCTGGCAATTATGACAGTCCGGATTGTAAAAGAAAAGCAGCAGCATATCCGCCTTGATACTATGTAAACGTCCTGTACTGCCGTCAGGTAGTGTATAAATAAAATCGGTAGCCGGTCGGCCGACCTGATTCTTCAGCGCCAGATCCAACAAATGTTGCGGGCGTATCTTATCGACTTCACTAACTTTAGCTGAAGCAGTGATTACCTGTAAAACAGGGATATATAGCGACTCATCGCGCATTGGAGAATTGGGATCATACAAATATTTATCGTACAGTCCAGCCATATAAGCAAACATGGTACTATCGACCTCGGCTTTCGCCAGCATTGCTTTGATAGAAGAAGATGCCATATCAGGCTGAACACGCTTCAACACATCAATATAGTTCGACATTGCCTGTTCAGTGACATCCGCCTCATGCACATAAATCGTGTCTGCAAAGTTGAAGTTATCCCAATAATGCTGTGCCAAATAAGCTGCACGCTGATCCGGATCAGTAATCATGCTGGGAATATTTGCCATCTGAAAAGTCCTTTTCGCCTGTGCTAATTCAGTTGGTTTTTTATTTTGCTTCCCGCTGCACGCATTGAAACCCAATGCAAATATTAATAATACAACAATCTTAGAGTTCATATAAAGCCTCTATAATTCACGGTGTAAAGATAATGAAAAGCTGAAGATTTTAAATAAACTAGTACAAACATTATTCAATGTGACCATCTTCCGGCAATGGGAACATCACAATAAGAACATTTTCCATCGGTTATGTGATTTTCGAGCAGATTGTATCCATCTCGTCTGACCAGCAATTTGCCACAGTTGGGACAAAACGTGTTCTCTCCTTCCAATTCATTGGCATTTCCAATATAGACAAAATGCATTCCTTCCGCTATGGCTATATCGTGAGCCGTAACCAATGTTTCTACAGGTGTTGCCGGCACGTTTTTCATCCTGTACATCGGAAAAAACCGGCTAAAATGCAGAGGCGTATCAGCAAAGCCATTATTAACCAGCCATTGACACATATCGTGAATCATACGGAAATCGTCATTGACTGTAGGAATGAGCAGATTTGTTACTTCCAACCATATACCGGCTTCTTTCATCACTTTCAGTGTGTTCAGGATCGGCTGCAGATGACCGTGACTGATTTTCTGATATATCTCATCGCTGAACGATTTCAAATCAATATTGGCAGCATCGAGCACTGAACAAAGTCTGCGAAGCGGTTCATCATTGATATAGCCGGCGGAGACAAGAATATTACGAATACCCGCTTCATGTGCCAATTGCGCCGAATCATACATATATTCATAAAAAGTGACCGGTTCGGTATACGTATAAGCGATGGCCGGACAACGGGATGCAACACATTTAGCAATCAGTTTTTCAGGCGGCAGTTCGATGCTCCTCACTTCTGAAGGTCCGGCTTGCGATATCTCCCAGTTCTGACAATTGAGGCAGGCGAAGTTGCATCCTGTAGAAGCAACGGACAGACAACGGCATCCGGGATAAAAATGTAGCAGCGGTTTCTTCTCTACCGGATCGACATGCAAAGCGCACGGATGCGCATAAGCTTCGGAATATAACACTCCGCTGCGATTCACACGACTGCGGCATAGTCCGCATTGTCCGTCTGCCAAGTTGCATTCATGCGGACAAATACCGCATTGCACCCCCTTAGCAGTCGGACGGGAATAGAGCGCTTCCTTGCCGATCATCTCTTTTTGCATAGCTTATTCCTTCTCTTTAAAAACAACCGCTTCATAAGTATAAAGATCTGCATCCTTCCAGCCATCCCATGACAATCCGGCTTTATCATGAGCACAATGTCCCAAGAATTCCTCTTTACTCCAGTTTGTTTCTTCGGCTACCTGCGGAAGAAATGTTCCACTATGTCCACCTTTCGTAATATAGATTCCCTGCTTACCAAGCGTAAATTCTTCGATACTATGAATACGCTTCATTGGCGAAAGGACAGAAATCTCTATCTCTATCTTTTCAAATTCGTCCAGCTGCATCGGATAGAAACGCGGATCTTCGAAAGCAGCGGCTTCAGCCATATCTTCAACAACGCGATAGAGCGGCCTGTCGCTTCCAAAATGTCCGATACAACCGCGCAAGCGCCCGCCTTCATTCAACGTAACAAAGGCCCCGCAACGCATCCTCAAAGCTTCAGTCAATTTGTTCGGGTCACAAACAGGTCGATTACTATGCGAAAGGCGATTCTGTATCGTACTGCGGACAATCCGGATTAATGTGTCTTTTTCCTGCTCGGTCAAAGAAAACGATATTTCACCGGAATCCGCACTCTTACGCATAAAAGCAAAAGCATGATATCCAACAACCTGCTGATGATCTCCATAACTCGAATCTCCTGAATTACGATACATAATATGACGAATCTGAATATCGTTCATCCCTGCTGTGATATACAATAACGTAGCAATCGCACTCTCTCCGCAAGCGCTTGTAGCCAGGTTCGGCACATGCTTCGCGGCATTCTGCGATAACGCTTTGACAAAAGCTTCCAACGAGCCGCTCCCGATAGATTCGCCCGTCAGTTTATCGACTTTTACAGCATCATCGTACGACGGATAATGAGAGAAATCACTGCTGATAACAAACAGGTTCTTTGCATTGAAATAGGGTTTCAACGCCTCAGCTACTTTCTGTATCACCGCAGATGACTGTGTCGCAACGATAATCGGTATAATTGGTGCCATCTTTTTAAGACGGTATTGCAGGAATGGCAGTTGTACTTCCAGGCAATGTTCCTTATCATGCGCTGCCGGATTACAGGAGAAAACAGAATGGTTGCGTATCAGTTGCCGGCATAAAGCCGTATCGACAGGGACATTTCCTAAAGGCGTGGCATAATAATCGAAACCGCTGTTAACCGAAGCACCATCCATATAAACATGATGACTCGGTCCGATCAGAAAAATACGTTCATATTGCTGTTTGGGGCTAATCTGAGCAAAAGCCGAAGCCGCCACTTCTCCCGAGAAAACATATCCCGCATGCGGAACAATTACTGCGGCAACCTCTCCGGAAGAAGTACCGCCGGCATAAGCCTTAAAATAAATATTTATCGCTTTTACAAGCGAATCCCTACCGGCAGGATAGAAAGTACCGGCTACAGCTTCGGGACGGACAGTAGCTTCCTGCTTCTTATTATCTTGCCCGCTACAGGTACCGGAAGAAAATATTGTACTGATAGACATGATAAATATGATATTAAATATGTTTGCTGCTACTATTTTAATATTCATTGAACAGATAAATTACGGATGTGTATATTCTGCCCGACCACATAATCGGTTGAACAAAGATAATCATTTTTCTATGGATAAAAAAGAAAATATCAGAAACGGTCAGAACGTATATCCGAACTTAAAATTCGCTGTCGGCGTCATACCGAAATCACTTCCCTGTAAACCGATAGCAAGGCCTGCATTGAACTCGATATACAGACTATTGTCATAGACTCTGCGCAAACCCCATGAAGGAGTCAGTAATACGATATTTTTTGTATCCATATTATGTGAATACATTGCCGGTGTATAATCCTGCAGATTGACAGAGATAAAGTTTGCCGAGTTCTTTCGCGTGTTTTTTCCTTTCCGAGCACGTTTGCCTAAATTGTAATAATATCGATATTCCAATCCAATTGTTCCCCGAACGGATGATGCCCAATACTCACCATAGTACAACTCCCCATTATTAAAATATAAGGATGAGGAAGAATAAGCCAGTTCGCCCGCCAAACCTCCATGAAAAATAAACGTTGAATACTCTCCCACAGGCGTCTCGTTGTAATACTGCAAGCCCAAAACATCCAAGGCCACACTCTGATTTCTTTCTACATGCGTTTGCGCAAAAAGACTGATACTCAACACCCCCGCAATCATTGTCAATAATAACCGCTTCATATTCTCTTCATTTTTTTCGATGCGAAGTTATAAATACATTTTTAATTATACCAACCAGCTAAACAAATAACCAAAGATAATGTATTCTGTTAAGTAAAAATAGTCATGTTTTTATGGGCAAAAATAATAATTTATCAATGCTGCGCATATCGTAGAACATATTTGACAAATAAAATCAATACCGGCACTTCAATCAATGGTCCTATAACAGCAGCAAAAGCCTCTCCTGAATTAATGCCGAATACAGAAATAGCCACAGCTATAGCCAATTCGAAATTATTCCCCGTTGCTGTAAATGCTATCGAAGTGGATTTGTCATATGGAACCCCTTTATGTCTTGTAAACCAGAATGAGGAGAAAAACATAATTACAAAGTACAATACTAAAGGTATAGCCACAAGCATTACGTCAAATGGCAGTTTAACAATATATTCTCCTTTGTACGAAAACATTACAATAATAGTAAAAAGAAGTGCAATCAACGTTACCGGACTAATTCTTGGTACAAAGCGAGTATAATACCAATCATCCCCTTTCATATTTCGCAGCGTTCGTCTGACAATATATCCTGCTGCAAATGGAATTCCCAGATATACAGCTACACTCTTGGCTATCATTCCCATAGTAATATCCTTCACTGCATCGGTAACCGGAAGTCCTATCCAACCCGGAAAAACAGAAATAAAAAAGTAAGCATAACCCGAATAAAATAACACCTGAAATATGCTATTGAGCGCCACAAGTCCGGCGGCATATTCTCCATTTCCTTTCGCCAGGTCATTCCATACAAGAACCATAGCTATACACCTGGCTAACCCTATCATAATCAATCCATACATATATTCAGGATGTGATGAAAGAAAGATGGCCGACAAAAGGAACATCAGTATAGGACCAATAATCCAATTCAATAATAAGGATATAGTAAGAATCTTTTTATCAGAAAAGACTTTGCCTAATTGCTCATATCTAACCTTCGCTAACGGTGGAAACATCATTAATATTAATCCTATTGCCAATGGGATATTAGTTGAACCAACTTCAAAGTATCCCCAAAATTTCACGATTTCGGGATAGGCATAACCTATCCCGACGCCGATAAACATTGCCAAAAATATCCATAATGTAAGATATCGGTCTAAAAAAGCTAACTTTTTCATTTTGCATTTTTATTTATTACATCGGTTTTAATAAAATAAGGATTAAGCACTGACTTCCATTGATAATCAAATAAGGTTATTACCGTAAAATTTAATGCCGGATCAGTTTTTTTCAGCTTTTGAGAATATTCATCCTCATACTTCTTCAGTTCTCTTAACTGGACATACGACAGTTCCTTTCTAACTGCCTTACTTCCCATCTGATCTATTATCGCCGGTTTTACACCTTTATTGCGAGAGACTGACACAGTTTTTCCATTATCAATTCGTTGAACGATATACATTCCCTGAATGCTATCATTCACATAAAAAGAATTATACTGATAACGACCGCCTGTCAGATATACCGCAGCATCAGTCAGGCAAGGCGACGATTTACTTACTACACGTGTATTTGTTCTGTCAACGATTCCGTCCGGATACAGAACTTGCAAAGCTAATTCTAATGCTTGCATTCCTTCAAGCAGCCCATCACACGAATGCCCATGAAATTTAACAAGATCTCTATAACTCACTTGTTGAACATGAGTAAGCTGACCTTTAGAAAAATCAGTATCTATCACCTTTACTTTCTGAGCAGATGCAAACGAACAAAAACAGCCTAAAATCAGCAAAAATAGACCTTTAAATTTTATATCTGTCATATTAGTTACAATTATCGTTACATGAGCACTTGATTAGTCTTTTAAATTCTCCTGAATAGACAATAGCATGTTCCGGACACAGATTACCGCACCCATGACAACCTTCCACACATCCTTCACGATTAATTACTTCAGGCTTTTTGTTTTTTATCGTAAATACATCTTTCTTACACTTATTATAACAAGTCATGCAACCAGTACATTTATCCTGATTGATCATGGGATACCACAATTTACTCATAATACTATACTATTTAATTATCAATTATACATATATTCTTTTCTAAAGCAGCCAGTTAAACAAATAACCGGAGATAATGATGAAAAGTGTTATCGTTCCAAAATAAATACCGATAAGTTTCCATGTCATCACTTTCTTAAGCAATGTTGCTTCAGGTAATGACAACCCAACAACACCCATCATAAAAGCAAGCGCTGTTCCAATGGGTACACCTTTAGCTACAAATACCTCAATAACAGGTACAATACCGGCAGCATTAGCGTAGATCGGAACAGCTAAGACTACAGAAAGTGGAACAGCGAACCAAGTGCCTTTCGACATATAATGTTGGAAGAATCCTTCGGGCACATATCCATGAATAGCGCCACCAATAGCAATACCAATGATTACATAGATCAACACACCTCTTACGATACCCCACGAATCTTTCAAAATACCGGGGAGACGATTCACAAACGATACATGCTCTCTCTCCCATGCTTCGCTCTCCGCATTCGATGCTTTCTGGATATTCTTCACCCATTCGCTCAAATAATTATCAAGATTCATCTTTCCGAGAACAAATCCACCAATCATACCAAGCAGAATGCCACTGATCACATATACAATCGTTATCCGCAGTCCGAATGTCCCGAGGAACATCGCTACTGCCACTTCATTAACCAACGGAGAAGTAATGAGGAAAGCGAATGTAACGCCAAGCGGGATTCCACCTTTCACAAAACCGATAAACAACGGTATCGACGAACATGAACAAAACGGCGTTATCGCACCAAACAACGATGCAAAAAAATATTGCAATCCGTAAAGCTTATGCGTAGTGAGATATCTGCGCAACCGATCAATAGGAAAATAGGCATTGATCACACCCATAATGGAACTAATCACAAACAGCAAAATCAATATTTTGATCGTATCATAGAAGAAAAAATCGATTGAAGAACCCAAGCGTGACTGCGCATCAAGTCTCAACAGACCATATGCCAGCCAGTCAGCAATTTGTTGTATCATAATTATCTACTATATTAAATTTTACAGATAGAAAATATAAGCATAATAAAGACCGACCCCTATAAATAATAGAGCGACAGCCAAGTTAAACCATTTCTGAAATATTTTCATTCGATTATAGAACCGCTCTGCTTCGGCGACACTGCGGGCAAGAATCCAAGCGACTAATATGACAGGAAGGCCTGTAGCAAAAGCAAACACAATGGGTAAAAATTACCTGAAAAGCCAAACTTCGGAAGAGATAGTCTGTCACCTAACAACATGAACAATCCGATAAATAACATTGCCGCCCCTACCAGCATTTCCCCCCATTTGCTCACGCTTTTTTGTATAGAAAACATATCTGCTCCACTTCTGAGTATATAAATCAGTACAGTGCCAAGCGCTGAATAGGCAATAATACGACCCAGGGTATAAAGAATCCCGCTCCAGAAAAGACGTTGCCGACTGTCCATATTACGCCCTATATAACCTACGACAGTAATATTTGTTGCCAAAGGACACAGACTGACAGCTGTCAATAATCCCAAAACAAAAGCAGTGACTATTGGAATATTGCTATTATCCAAAATATGCTGCAAAAAGTCCATCTTAGCTTATTCATCTTTCAAAAGTTGTGTAATCCGGTTTTTTAATCCGGCTTCGAACGCTGACGGGTTACTTCGTGCGTTTTTAAAACCAAAAGTTGTCATATCATTGCGTTTTTCCCTGCCATTTTTCCACTGATTCACAAATAAAGAGGACCAGGTTACATGATATTTATCCGCAATCTTCTCACCTTCAGTAGTCGATATATCTATCTCCTTGAACTTCACTTGCCCGTTTCTCACCTGACTTGCGAATTCTTTATTTACGACATCTAGCGAATGATTACCTATAGCAATACAGGTTGGACAACGCTGTTTACCATGAAAATATAACACTTCGACAGCTATCTTCGACGATGTTTTCTGTACGGTTGCCGCTTTTTGGGCATAAATTGATCCTGTGAAATTAATAAAGATCATCAAAATAATACATGCAAAACGTTTCATAAATATTCTTTTATATTATCATTATAGCGTTAGCAATTTCTTCACATCACTTTCGGATATCCGACCTTTGGCAACCACTTTCTCATCAATAACTAAAGCCGGAAGCGACATCACGTTATAGTTCATGATTTTCTCCAAATCCTCTTCCTTTACTAGAGTCGCATCAATACCTAGTTCTTTTATCACTTTTTCTACTGTGGCATACAAAGCCTTGCATGTGCTGCATCCTGTTCCTAAAACTTTAATTTCCATAATTGTTTATTTATTAAATATTACTTCTATTAAATATTACGATATTGCTTCGTAATTCGTAGAACAACGAACATCGTAAATAAAATAAATACTGCATTAGCAGCATGAATCTTTTTTATTCAAATGCTTGTCGAACATTTCTCCAAAAAGTTGTTTAGCCAATTCCCAATTCTCGCGATTAATACAGTATTTCACTTTAGGCGTTTCAATTTCTCCCTGAATCAATCCCGCATCCTTCAATTCTTTCAGATGCTGAGAAACTGTGGCCTTTGCTATTGGAAGCTCTTCATTAATATCGCCGAAATAGCAAGTATCCTGTTTAGCCAGAAAATCCAGAACCGCAATTCTTGCCGGATGACCCAAAGCTTTTGCAAAACGTGCCAACTGTTCTTGCTTTATTGAATACTCTTTCATCTTATCCCTGCATCTATATTACTTTATTGTTCGCAATATTACGAACAATAAAATTAACAGACAAGTTTTCTTTACATTTTAACAATACTTTACCCAATATTTCTATTTATAGACGATTTCCATTCGGTTGTTCCTATATAAAATATAAGAAAGAATCTCTTGCCCTCTCTTTATATATAATTTAGTAAGGTTCGGATTATCACTATCACCAAAACAAGCCGTAAAATTGATGGCACACAATAGTAAAAGCGCCCCATAGAAAACTCTCTTCATAATGCTATTCTCGACAATTATTTAGTTATACATTGCAAAAATGAATCATACCTGCCATATAACAAAACCTGTAACACAATCATTGCCGGGGTAAATCAACCGAATATATCATTGAGTTGTAATCTGAATAGTCAAAATCAGGCATATATAAATGAATTTGTTAACTTTGCAAGCAATAGAAAACAATGATCAATTATAGAAGATATGTTCAGAGAAATGCGTCGCATAAAGCAATTATTATCAATACAAGATAGCATTGCTGTTCTTAGCAAGATGACTTCAGGCATTTTGGCTGTAAGTGGTGACGACTACTACCCTTATGCCGTGCCCCTCAGTTACGTATATCATGACAACAAAATATACTTTCACTGTGCGTTGGAAGGACATAAGATTGATTCCATCAACAGAAACAGCAAGGTTTCTTTCTGCGTGATAGAGAAAGATGAAATTATCCCAGATAGCTTCACTACACACTATCGCAGTGTTATTGCCTTTTGTAAAGCCCGTATCGTTGAAACCTCGGAGGAAAAGATGAAGGCAACTCGCCTTTTGGCCGAGAAATATTCGCCTAATCGTGAAGAAGGTCTCCAACACGAAATAGAAAAGGCGTACCATCGCATGTGTATTATCGTGCTGGACATCGAACATTTAACCGGGAAAGAAGCTATAGAATTAACCCGAGAGCGAGAATTTTATGCAAACAATTGAAAAACAAGAGCATTATAATTGATAACGTCGATATGTCAAACACTGCACGAACATCTTATATCATCGTATGGCTGTTCTTCCTGGCAACAGCAATCTCCGCCCATGCCGGCGAATGGATTCGAATCAATCAGCTCGGCTATCTTCCAGAAGCCACAAAAGTAGCTGTGTTTATGAGTAATGATGAACATGCAGTTTCATCGTTTACTATTGTCGACATCTTCACGAATGAGGTTGTTTTCCAATCCACATCTTCTGAAATAAGAACCACCGGAACACTCGGACAGATGAAGAGTACATATCGGCTTAATTTCAGCCGATTCACCCGAAACGGAGCGTATTATATACGTGTCGGACGATGCATTTCACCACACTTTCCCATCAACAGTTGTGTATATAACGGAACAGCTGATTATGTTCTGAAATATATGCGCCAGCAACGTTGCGGATTCAATCCGTTTTTGAAGGACAGCTGTCATACGAAAGACGCCTATATTATCTACCATCCGACAAAAACCGGGCAATATCTGAATGTACGTGGCGGCTGGCATGACGCTTCCGATTGTCTTCAATACACAACAACCTCAGCGAATGCAATCTATCAGATGATGTTCGCCTATCAACAGAATCCCGGTGCATTCGGTGATTATTTTCAGGCAAACGGGCTACCGGGAGCCAACGGGATTCCGGATATTATTGATGAGATTTATTGGGGAATGGACTGGCTCAGCCGCATGAATCCGGCAAAAGGCGAATTGTACAACCAGATTGCCGACGACCGCGATCATATTGGAATGAAACTACCCAAAGATGATCCAGCCGACTATGGCTACGGTCCCAACAACGGTCGTCCGGTCTATTTTGTCACAGGTAAACCCCAGCAACGGGGCAAATATATGAATGCAACCATGGGAGCCGCCAGTATTGCAGGCAAATTTGCCTCAGACTTCGCTCTAGGTTCGCAGATACTAAAACCGTTCTACGCCCGATTTGCCGAAACAATAGGCAAGAAAGCCTCCGACGCTTATCAACAGGGAATTGAGCAACCGGGCAATTGTCAGACAGCATCTGTTCTTTCGCCATACATCTATGAAGAAAATAACTGGGTAGACGATATGGAGCTGGGTGCCATGGAACTGTATCGTCAGACCGGCGACGAAAAATACTTGCAGCAAGCCATAGAATACGGACGTCGCGAACCAGTAACACCATGGATGGGGGCCGACAGTGCACGCCACTATCAATGGTATCCGTTTATGAACATGGGACATTATCAGGTGGCCGCTTCAGCCAACAGCCGTATCAAAACTGAGTTCATCCGTAATCTGAAAACAGGGATAGAACGCACATTCGAAAAAGCCCAAGATTCACCCTTTTTATATGGTATTCCATCGATCTGGTGCTCCAATAATCTGACTACATCCATGCTCACACAATGTATTCTCTACAGGCAGCTTACAGGCGACAGACAGTTCGAAGAAATGGAAGGCTCGTTACGCGACTGGCTCTTCGGTTGTAACCCGTGGGGAACCAGTATGATTGTAGAACTTCCACTGAGCGGCATCTATCCGCATCAGCCACACTCCTGCCTGATCTTTCTGAATGTAGGAAACACGACAGGCGGACTTGTCGACGGACCTGTTTATTCGACTATATTCAACAGCCTGAAAGGGGTAAATATCATTAAGGGGATCAACGGCGGCGGTGCCAATAATTATGAAGAGTACCAGCCGGGGAACATGGTTTATCACGACAATATGCACGACTACTCAACAAACGAGCCGACGATGGATGGCACAGCTTCACTCACCTTCCCGCTTTCTGCATACCAGGAAGAAGGACGGCAGCAGACAAAAACCCAAGAAGATAAAAATATCTATTCTGATGAGGGTATAATACGTGCCGATCCTACTCAAAAGAAAATATGTCTGGTATTCACTGCAGCTGATAAGGCAGATGGTGCTGAAACAATCATCTCGGCGCTTAAAAAAAATCACATCCACGGCGGATTCTTTTTCACCGGCGAATTCTATCAGAAGTTTCCGAACATTGTAAAGCGACTGATTGCCGACGGTCATTATGTAGGCAGCCATAGTTTCGGCCATCTACTTTATGCGCCCTGGTCAAACCGGGACTCATTGCTCGTCACACACGAAGAGTTCGATAAGGATATGCTGAAAAGCTATGCTTTGATGCGTACTTTCGGTATTAATAAAGAAGACGCTCCATTCTTTATCCCTCCCTATGAATACTACAACAGCACCATTGCTTCGTGGGCAAAACAGTTGGGATTACAGATTATCAACTTCACACCGGGAACAGGCAGTAACGCCGATTATACAACACCCGATCTTAAAAAATACAAGAGCAGCAAACAACTTTATAGGCAAATAATGAATTATGAAAAGAACGACCCACATGGTTTAAACGGCCATTTTTTGATGATTCATTTTGGAACAGACGATGCCCGCACCGACAAGTTCTACAAGATGATGCCCCAACTTATCAAGGATCTGCAGAAGAAAGGCTATCAGTTCGTTTCAGTCAAGGAGGCGCTTCAAATAAGATAAGAAAAAAACAATTGATAACTAAATTATAAGATATTGTATACAATTCACTTTGTACAATTTTCTTTTTCCATGTGAATTAAATTGATTCCATCTGTTTCATTCCTGCAGACAATATGGTAACCCACTTTAGTGTAAAGATATAAAGTATTATGAGTCTCTTCTCCAGTGAAAAGTGTAAATTTCAGACAAGAAGGAAAATATTTTTCAATTTCATACATTAGTGCTTTGCCTATTCCCTGGTTCTGAAAATCAGGATGTACTATCAATTTTCCTATATGACAAATATGATCATCAGAGATATAATCCCTGACAGAACCAACTATTTGTTTTTCCTCAGTTACATATTTCAGTATAATACATGTACCAAAATCATTGCGGATATCTTGAATACTTTGTAACAAAGGTGGAATATCATATTTATCCATTTGTTTTGCAACTTCCATAAAAGCAGCCTTTTGCAAGGATAAAACAGCTTGCAGATCGCATTCTTTGACCCGCTCCATATTACTTGTCAATTCCATATCTCTGTAATTTAATATTTTCGAAAGCCATAATTGCTTATTTTCATCTCTTCTCGTCTGGCATAAGCAGATTATTGCTTATAAACTGAACGGGAACAACCCAATCTGTTTTCACGTATTTTCCTTTTCCATAAATATTTATAGCTGGTATCAACCAAGGTAAAATTACAAATTTATTTTATCTCACTTTTCCTTTTCTTCCAAAGTTGCCAGCTGTTAATGATGTTTTGCCAGATAACATAAGAACAAGGACCCAGACTTGAGATCGGGTTGAGATAAAGCTGTGAAATCCAGATAACAAGAGATGTATTCTTTTGCCCCAGCCCCTGCCCTCCGGATATGCGTTGACCAAAATGCTGACCAATTGTCTTC
Organism: Parabacteroides sp.; assembly: GCA_028707405.1. GTDB lineage: Bacteria > Bacteroidota > Bacteroidia > Bacteroidales > Tannerellaceae > Parabacteroides. The sequence continues at coordinate 18,833 of JAQWBH010000060.1, forward strand.
CCAAGGATAAACTGGATACAACAGATGACAAGTCCCACCAAAGCCGAAAGCCATTCGATAGCAGTATTACTCTTGCTGTCGACCAGACTCTTGACAGTGATTGCTGTAACACAGGTAAGCGAGATGGCCCAGAGATAGAAAGAAACACCCGAAATACTTGACAACTTGGTATGCAGCCGCGGCAAAAACTCGCGAATAAGCCATGCCAGTACGAGAGGTAACACAATGATCGGGAAAATGCGGCGCATGATCAACAGCACCGACATTATGAAACTCCGGTCGACCTGCAAATCAATATGAGGTGGCAATGCTGCTATATACGGAAAGAACAGAGGAACGAGTATAGCCGTCATTAGACAGCTGAGTAACGTATACATAGTAAGACAAGGCACACTACCGCCCAATTTTCCGGTAACGACAGCCGCTGCAGCCGCAGTAGGTGCAATAAAACAAAGCATAGCTGTTTCGGCCAGATACTTACTGAACGGATA
>JAQWBH010000061.1 GCA_028707405.1 Parabacteroides sp.
TATTGAGGGTGAAAAAAGCCATTGAGGCCGGCAAGATAGGTAAACCGGTATTGGGTACCGTTAACATGCTGGGCTGGAGAGACAAAAGCTATTACGATGCCGATAAATGGCGGGGAAACTGGAAAATGGAAGGAGGGGGAGTCCTGGTAAATCAAGCGCCGCACCAACTGGATATCCTGCTTTGGTTTATGGGAGAGGTGGAAGAAGTTTACGGCTTGTGGAGAAACCTGAACCACCCTTATATCGAAGTGGAAGACACCGCTCTTGCCATCATAAGATTCAAAAACGGCGGAATTGGAAATATTATAGTCAGCAACTCCCAAAAACCCGGAATCTACGGAAAAGTACATGTGCACGGTGAAAACGGCGCATCCGCAGGAGTCCAGACCGATGGAGGAGCCATGTTCATCGCGGGCATGCAGGGTGTCCTGGAACCTCCGGTAAACGACCTCTGGACTGTTCCCGGAGAAGAAGGACTGGCGGAAAAATGGGAAATGGAAGATGCCCGCCATTTTAGCAGCATCGATCCCATGACCCATTACATGGAGCGTCAAATAGAAGATTTTTTATTTGCCCTGGACGAAAACCGGGATCCCCTGGTTACCGGAGAGGACGGAAGAAGGACAGTGGAACTGTTTACAGCCATCTATCGCTCCACCCGCGATAATTTACCCGTAAAGCTTCCCCTTTATCCCGAAAACAAAAACGATATGGATGGAAGATTATAATATAATGAGTTTTCAAACAAAAATAACATGAACATGAAACGACCATCACGTATGCGATGGGTAATGATTTCCTTTGCCTTTTTTGCTACGGTATTAAACTATTTACATCGATTATCATTTAATTATCTAAGTGCGGAAGGACCGTTGCATGATTTAATTCCAGATGATACATTCGGATACATCGCCTCAGCTTTCTTTATTGCTTATATGATTTCTAATGGAGTCTCCGGGTTTGTAATTGATAAACTCGGAACACGGATAGGTTATGCATTAAGTATGGCTTTCTGGACTACCGCGGGATTGTTGCATGCTCTTGCCGTTACACCTCTTCAGTTTGGTATATTCAGGTTTTTACTGGGAATTGGAGAAGCCGGAAACTGGCCCGCGGCAATAAAACTCACTGCCGAGTGGTTTCCTCCAAACGAACGCTCTACTGCTTCCGGCATTTTTAATAGCGGAGGTGCTGCAGGTTCAATCATCGCTCCTCCTTTAATTGCATGGATGGCAACCACCTATGGATGGCAGATGACCTTTGTAGTGATTGGACTTATAGGATATCTGTGGTTGGCATTATTCTGGTTCACTTATTATACACCCAAAAAGGTAGTCAAAGAGTCGAAAGTCGGTATTATACCACCCTCCAAACTCTTTAAAACCCGCTTCGTCTCATGGTTTACAATATCAAAAGTATTTATGGACGCCATCTGGTATTTTATTACATTCTGGATAGGCCGTTACCTTGCAGATGTTTACGACTGGGACCTGATAAAAATAGGCTGGTTTGCCATGTTTCCTTTTATTGTTGCCGATATTGGCAATATTTTGGGAGGAATGTTTACTCAATTTATAATTAAAAAAGGTACCCCGATCCCGAAAGCGAGAAAAATCTCAGTGAGCATATTCGGTCTTATGATGGCCCTGTCGTTATTACTGGGTCCCCTCGTGATTAATGGGCCTGAAACAGCTCTTGTCATCCTTGCCGTTGCCGGATTCGGATATTCTGCATATACGGCTAATACCATGGCTTTTCCGGCAGACGTAGTCCCGCAGAATGCCACAGCTTCTGTTTGGGGAATAGCCAGTATGGGCGCAGGACTGGGTGGTGTGATTTTTCAATCAGCATCCGGAGTTGCCATAAAAAGTTTATCTGTTAATTTTGGATATAACATAGCTTACAACACGGTCTTTATCGGATACGGATTAATGGCCTTAATCGGATTAGCAATCGTAATATTTTTAATTGGCCCCCTGGAACCCGACAAAAAGATCCTTCAATACGTAAAAAATATTTCCAGCAAAGAAGAATCAGAAATAACTTCATTGGATTGAAAACTTAATATATATCGAATAAGATAAAATACTTATTTTCACATTAAAATATTGAAAATTATGCTGATTGGAATACCTGAAATAATTAGTCCTGATTTGCTAGCAATACTTTCTAAAATGGGACATGGAGATGAGATAGTTTTAGCAGATGCCAATTTCCCCGGTGAAAGATTAAATCCCAACATAGTCCGTTGTGATGGAAGCGAAATAATCGATCTATTAAAAGCAATTCTTCAAGTGTTCCCACTGGACAAATCCTCGAAGAGCCCTTGGGTTATTATGAAAGCTAGTAATTCATTGCATTACGACACTTCCATTGAAGATGAGTACTTCGCACTGTTAAAAAAATATGCCCCAGACATAGAAGAAGCTGAGAAATTGGAAAGATTTGATTTTTACGACAGGGCTTCAAAAGCTTACGTAGTGGTCATGACAAGGACAAAAAGAAGATTTGGCAATATTGTTATAAAAAAAGGAACAATTTTTTAATTGTGTTGAAATCATTCCTTTTACAAACAGCCTATCATAGATATCAGGAAATGGTTTTTTTACGGTTCCAAACTCAAATATGCTTTGTTATTGCAAACCATTGAGAGTTATTCTATTGAGTACAAACATTAAAAGAAATAAACGTATTGATGACGTTTTGAAAAAACATCAATTCATATTAAAAAAAACGATAGATGAAAAAAATTAAATTAGTGATCTTAGTATCGATCGTTCTTTTTCTTACCACTTCTAACCTGCTCGCCCAATATCAGCCAAACTGGGAATCGCTCGATGAGCGTGAAACACCATCGTGGTGGACAGATGCAAAATTTGGAATTTTCATCCATTGGGAATTGTATTCCGTTCCCGCATATGCCCCTGTGAACGAAGTGAAAGGGATCTACGAAAAATATGCCGAACATTACTACAATCGGCTATTAACCGGCAATCCTCTATTCCAAGATTTCCACACCAAATATTACGGGGAAAATTTCAGCTACGCCGATTTCGCCCCTATGTTCAAAGCTGAATATTTCAATCCGGCCGATTGGGCTGAACTTTTTAAAAGAGCCGGAGCCAAATACGTGGTACTGACATCGAAACATCACGATGGATTTTGCTTGTGGCCAAGCAAACACACGCCAAAGTGGAACAGCGTTGAAATGGGACCACATCTAGACATTATTGACACGTTATCGCTCGCTATTCGCGATGCGGGGCTGCACTTTGGATTATATTATTCGCTGCTGGAATGGGCACATCCCTTATACTCACAATCTACGATAAAAAAATGGGTAGATACCCATATGGTTCCTCAAATAAAAGAACTGGTTAACAATTACAAACCCGAAATCATATTCTCTGACGGTGAATGGGACTATGATAGTAAAACCCTGAATAGCGAGCAGTTCTTGGCATGGCTATACAACGAATCTCCCGTTAAAAACACAATAGTAGTAAACGATCGATGGGGCAAGGAAACCCGAAGTAAACACGGAGATTATTATACTACAGAATATGACTTGGTACACAACCAAGAAGGCATCGGTGAAAAGACCGATCATCCTTGGGAAGAGAGTCGTGGCATCGGCACATCATACGGTTACATTCGATTCGAAACCACAACCCATTATTTATCGTCAAAGCAATTGATTGATATTTTAATCGATAAAGTTTCAAACGGTGGCAATTTTTTATTGAACGTAGGCCCTGATGCCAACGGACTTATCCCAGTGGTTATGCAAGAACGCTTGTTAGATATCGGGAAATGGCTGAAAATAAACGGTGAAGCGATCTATTCTTCTCATGCATGGCGCAGCCGATTCAAACCGAAAAACTAAAACTTGGCTTTTACTCAAAAAGAGGAAAGTCTATACATCATCGTAAAAAAATGGAAAAAAGAGGCTATAGTTCTGTCGAACGTAAAAAATGCAGGAAATGTTGAATTACTCGGATACAGCGGATCAATAAATTCTACATGCAAAAACGGTATACTTACAATAATCCCTCCTATTTTAACAATAGACGAGATGTCTTCTATACACGCGAGGGTATTTAAAGTAAATGGTTTTAACCAATAAAAAAGGATGCGGAATACAAATAGGGTTTTACGCTCGTCTCCCATTAAAATTGAGATGCACTAAATAATATTAATTTATTAAATATCAACTAATTATGAGATTAAGAAAAATTTTAGCTATTTGCTTATTGAATTTTTTTGTATTTACTTTGACAAGTATAAATGCACAAAAGGTGTACAAACCCACATGGGAATCACTTGATGCTCATGAAATTCCGAAATGGTATGAGGATTCAAAAATCGGATTGAGTTTGCACTGGGGAGTCTATTCAGTTCCCGCATGGGCGCCTCGCTTAAATGGAATTTCTTACGCAGAATGGTACGGGAATCGTATGAAGGATCCGAAAAATCCAACGTATGCATATCATTTGGAAAATTATGGCTTGACGTTTAGTTACGATAATTTTATTCCTCAGTGGAAAGCGAATTCATATAATCCCGAAGAATGGGCTAAATTCGCTAAACAGATGGGGGCAAAATATATATTTATCACCTCAAAGCACCACGATGGTTTTTGTTTGTGGCCAAGTAAATACACGGATCGTAATGCATTTAAAATGGGCCCTGAAAAAGACATATTAGGCCATTTTTTTGCCGCGGCCCGAAAAGAGGGACTTAAAGTAGGTCTGTATTACTCGCTTTATGAATGGTATAATCCTTTGTACACCGGGAAAGAGATCCCCTATGCAGGATTAAAAAAAGTGACCGGTTATGTTGATGACTTTATGATACCACAGATTAAAGAACTGATCGATCTATACCACCCTGATTTTTTCTTTTTTGATGGTGAATGGGATCACCCAGAATCATTTTGGAAAATGAAAGAGGTGGTAGCCTATTACTATAATGAGGCTGAAAAAAGAGGGCAGAGTGTTTTTGTTAATGATCGATTAGGAAAGGGAGAGCGGGGTAAACACGGCGATTTATATAATGTTGAATATGGATATGACAATGAGAGCGAGGGTTTACTTTCGCATAAATGGTCATACTGGCAAGGGATTGCAAATACTTTTGGGTACAATCAAGATACAAACCTGGAAGATTGCCTTTCTCCAAAACAATTCATTGATAAAGTAATTATGGGAGTGAGCCAGAATGGCAATTTCGATATTAATGTCGGCCCTACTGCTTCAGGCCTTATACCCGATTATGAGCAATACCCTTTGTTGGAACTGGGGAAATGGCTTAAAATAAATGGGGAGGCAATTTATGACACACGTTATTATGATATTCAGAATGAAGGTGATGCTTATTTTACCGCAAAAAATAATTATGTCTATGCCATATATCTTAAATGGCAAGGCGAAGAATTTGTACTGAAATCATTAAAACCGGTTGAAGGCTCGAAAATAACTATGTTGGGTGTACCCGGAGAACTACAGTGGAAATGGAACGAAACAGACGGATTAATAATTAGTTATCCTAATCACAAGTCAAGACCCACTTCATGCAGTTACGCATGGGCATTTAAAATACAGGTGAAATAAACATTTTGATTTCCCAACAATAACCCGGGCGATACAAAACAAGAATAAAGCATTCTGCCGCCTTTAAGGGAGGTGCCGCATGAGCAACAATAAAACGACGATTTGGGGATACGCTCAGAAGAACTGGGTCTGATAGACAGGTCCAAGTGATAAGTACGGTCTGCAGGTCAATGCGATTCGAGGAGGAATAGGTAGACATGATTCAATAATTCAAGAAAGCTGAATTTTACCTGTCCGTTCCTGTGGGAAACGACCACACTCTCCAGAAAGAGATCTAATGTCTTGATGACAAACACTATACAACAGACATCATGAAATAGTCATATGCTTGATTAAATGAATTTACGATGATTACACGAAGAAATTTACTCAAAACAGGAGGCATGTTAACTACAATGCCTTTGTTTGCTCCACACATGTTCTGGGACAAACTGACCAATTACCCAATACCCTCAAAGACAAACAATATTAAACGCTTTGGCGATGGAAGGGATTGGTTCTTTAAAAAACGATTCGGTATGTTCGTTCATTGGGGACTGTATTCAATTTCCGGATGGCATGAACAACATCAATGGCGGGGCCAAATAGAAAGAGAAGAATATTCCAAACTCTCAGAAAAATGGAATCCGGATAGATTTGATCCTGAAGTGTGGCTAGATTTGCTTGAAGAAACAGGGATGGAATATATTTGCATCACTACCAAGCACCATGATGGTTTTTGCCTTTGGGATACAAAACAGACGAGTTTTAACACCATGAATACCCCTTACAAGAAGGATGTTATTGCCATGTTGGCCAACGCTTGCCACAGACGTAAAATTCCACTATGCTTGTATTATTCAATAGCTGACTGGCACCATCAAAACTATCCCAATAAGGGTCGACATCATGAATTATTACCTCAAAAGAAAGATCAACCAAATTGGGAAAACTATTTGAAGTTTCTGCGGGCTCAGGTTTACGAACTTTGTACAAAATATGGTGAAATTAACGGATTCTGGTGGGACATGAATGTCCCTGGACACATCGATTCTACTATTAATCAGATGATCAGGAGGCTGCAACCCAATGCGGTGATAAACGACAGAGGTTTTGACGAGGGTGATTTTGGTACACCAGAACGAGACTTTGAAGCCGATGATTCATCTGGATTTAGCCGACCAACTGAAGCTTGCCAATCGGTAGGGATGGAAAGCTGGGGATATCGAAACCATGAAGATTTTTATACCGATCAGCACCTGATGCGAAGCATCGACCGTTACTTAGCACGTGACTCCAACTATCTGCTAAATGTAGGGCCCATGTCCAACGGAACAATCCCGGTAGAAAGTACTGAGATACTTAAAAGAATTGGGAAATGGTATAATGCTGTTAAAGAATCCCTTGTTAATGCCAAACCGGCATCTCACCTTACTTCTAACCGAAATATTATGCTTACTGGTAAGGACAAAACCCTATATATACACCTGAATAAAGAAATACCGGGCAATGTTATAAAGTTGAAACCCATAAATGTAGCTCCAGAAAAAGCCGTTTTACTTAACGATGGAAGAGAAATAGACTTTATTATTAGATTTAATCCGTCGGACCATACGGAAGGAAAAGCTTATCTTAGTCTGATCAACCTCCCTTTGAACGAGTTTTGCAATACAGTCTTAGTCATTAAACTGACATTCAACAGGCCCGTTGAAAAACTGACTTTGCCTTTTACACCGTATGATGGAGATTCTAACTGGTATTTGTAGGACAGAAACAGGAATAAGGACTCTATATTTAGTAAGTCATTCTATATGATACTTTTAAATTTGAATAAAATAAATTAAACATTTGTGAAAAAAGAAATTATCTTATTATTTACGATGATTTTGTTTGCATCTTGTCAACAAGCAAATAAAAAATCATACGATATTGAATCCGTTGCTTCACCCAAAGGCACTGAAACTTTTCAACCTGACTGGGAAAATATTGCCGAAAACTATCAGTTTCCCCAATGGTTTACGGATAGCAAATTCGGTATTTTTATCCATTGGGGGGTTTATTCTGTACCTGCTTTCGATAATGAATGGTACGCCAGGAATATGTATCAAAAAGGGAGTAAAGCTTATGAACATCATATTGCAACATGGGGAACACAAGACAAATTTGGATACAAAGATTTTATCCCTTTGTTCAAAGCAGAAAAATTTAATGCGGATGAATGGGCTAAATTATTCAAAGCTGCCGGCGCAAAATATGTCGTTCCGGTTGCAGAACACCACGATGGATTTTCGATGTATGACAGTGAACTTAATAAATGGAACGCCACTAAAATGGGTCCTAAAAAAGATATTATCGGATTATTAAAAAGTGCGGTAGAAAAACAAGGGCTTGTCTTTGGACTTTCTTCCCACAGGGCTGAGAATGCATGGTTTTTTAATGGAGGAATGGATTTCCCTTCCGATGTTCAGGATACAAGCATAACTTTATATGGCCGCCGATATGATAATCAGGCCTATACCGGTGATTTTGCCCGGGAATGGCTTGCCCATACTTATGAGCTGGTCAATAAGTATGAACCTAAATTGGTTTGGTTTGACTGGACTGTCAATGATTCGATATTAATGCCATACTTCAATAAATTTCTGGCATATTATTACAATAATGCTTTAGACTGGGGTGAAAAAGTAGTTGTGAACACAAAACAAGGCTACCCCACTAACATACAGGTATGGGACGTGGAAAGGGGCAAATCTGGAAAAATGATGCTATTCCCTTGGCAAACCGATACGTCTGTTGGTAAAAAATCGTGGTGTTATATTGAAGGAGAGGAAAATAAAACACCGAAGCAGATCGTTCATGACTTGATTGATATAGTCAGTAAAAACGGTAACTTGCTGTTGAATATCGGGCCACGGGCAGATGGCACCATCACTGAGGAGCAAAAGAATGTTTTATTATCCATTGGCGAATGGTTGAATGTAAATGGAGAATCTATTTACGGGACCGGTTGCTGGAAAAAATCGGGAGAAGGCAATACAGAGTCAACCCGAGGCTCTTTCTCGGATAACCAGGCGGTATCTTACACAGCACAAGATCTGCGTTTCACCATCAAAAAAAATGATTTTTATGTTATTGCGCTAAATTGGAGTGACAAAATCCTGGTAAAATCATTGAATAAAGCGACCATCGATGACGCAAAAATTTTAAATATCAGTTTGCTGGGATCAAAAGAAAAGATAGACTGGAAATTGACAAAGAATGGCTTAGAGCTCCGCTTTCCATCAGAAAAGCCTTGTGAATATGCCTATGCATTTAAAATCTCTTTTGATAAAAAAGTTGGTGAACATCTTCAATCAGAAGCCACCAATGAAGTGATGAAACACGGGAACTGATTTGTTTTCTCAAAACCGATGAATGATCTGTTCAATGATAACTTGTTTTAAAAAGTTTCATTTAGTAACACCCATCAAAATTAAATACTCTAATTAATATGCTGTACAGGGAGATAGGAAAAACCGGAATGAAAGTTTCCAATATCAGTTTTGGAGCCTCTTCGCTGGGTGGAGTTTTTCATTCCTTAAATGAAAAAGCAGGGATAGAGGCTGTTCATACTGCCCTTGAAAACGGAATCAATTTTATCGATGTGTCACCCTATTACGGCCATCTGAAAGCCGAATTTATACTGGGGAAAGCATTGAAAGGAGTCGATCGGAACCGCTATTATCTCTCCACAAAAGTTGGCAGGTACGGAAAAGATAGTGTCAATTACTGGGACTATTCGACCCGAAAGGCCATTGCCAGTGTGTATGAAAGTCTTGACAGGCTCAATGTTGATCATATTGATCTGATTAATGTGCACGATATTGAGTTTTCAGATTTGGAAATGGTCTGCAAAGAAACGCTTCCCGCGCTGATTGAACTGAAGAGTAAAGGCCTGGTAAAACACGTGGGAATCACAAACCTCACCTTGCGCCATTTCAAGTATGTAATCAATCATGTACCAAAAGGAACAGTAGAGAGCATTCTGTCCTTCTGTCATTATTGCTTGAATGACGATTCTTTGGTAGATTATCTCGATTTCTTCGAACAAAATGACGTAGGAGTAATCAACGCCTCTCCTTTTTCAATGGGCCTCTTGACGGAGCGCGGAGCACCTGCATGGCACCCGGCACCAAAACCGTTACAGGACGTGTGCCGCAAAGCGGTTAAATATTGCAAAGGCCGGGGCATACGTATCGAACAGTTGGCTGTCAGTTTTTCAGTAAGCAATCCGCGAATTGCAACTACGTTATTTAGTACAACCCGTCCGTCGTCAGTGCTACAAAATATTGCTTGGGCTAACGAGCCGCTGGATGAGGACTTGCTTGGTGAAGTAAAGAAAATTCTGGAACCCCGGTTTCGGGACACATGGTTAAACAGTTAGCCCCAGCTTCTTCGTTTCATAATACATTTGATTGTCCCATTTTTTACAAAAAAAAGTAAAATGATTGCTGTTTCTATTTCAGGAAAAAAAAAGGTGAGGCTTATCCAAGTTGATAAGCCAAAATTGGGTCGTGGTGAAGTCCTGATGGAGGTAAAATATGTCGGGTTCTGTGGTTCCGATTTAAACACTTTTCTGGGAAAAAATCCGATGGTAATACTCCCGGTAATTCCAGGACATGAGATTGGGGGGGTGGTGGCGGAAGTTTCGGATGGTGTGCCGGACAATATCGAGGTTGGTATGGCATGTACCGTAAATCCATATACCAGTTGCGGGCGTTGCCCGTCGTGCCGAAACAGAAGGCCAAATGCCTGTCGGTTTAACCAAACATTGGGAGTACAGCGCAACGGGGCCATGTGCGAATATATCGCCGTTCCATGGGAAAAAATCATAACAGACGATGAATTATCACCATTTAATTTTGCATTGGTTGAGCCGATGAGCGTTGGATTCCATGCTGTATCGCGGGCCGGAGTCACCGATCTGGATACCGTGATGGTTATTGGCTGCGGCATGATTGGCATTGGTGCTGTAATCCGTTCTACAAAGCGTGGCGCTAAGGTAATAGTTGTTGATGTGGACGATGAAAAATTAAAGTTGGCCCAGAAAATTGGTGCTGATCATATTATAAATTCCAAGTCAGAAGATGTCCATCAGAAATTAACTGAACTTACCAAAGGGACAGGGCCTGATGTTATAATAGAAGCTGTGGGTGCCACTGCTACTTACCAAATGGCAATCAATGAAATAGCTTTTACCGGAAGGATTGTCTGTATTGGTTATGCCAAAACCGACATAGCTTTTGAAACGAAATATTTTGTAATGAAAGAGATGGATATCCTTGGTTCACGCAATTCACTACCCGAAGATTTTCGTGCGGTAATAAATTATATCAGGCACAACAAATCGGTTGTCGACCTTTTTATCAGTGGAATTTACAAGCCGGAAAATGCACATGAAGCCTTAGAAAAATGGGCTGCCAATCCGGGAAAGGTATTTAGAATCTTAATTGAATTTTAATCCTATGCAATTTTTAATCATTGATGCCCATGCACATTTATGGTTACAACAGGATACCGTGGTGGATGGATATAAAATCAAAACCCTCGAAAACGGAAAATCGCTGTTTATGGGGGAGGTTAGACAAATGTTGCCTCCTTTTATTGTTGACGGACGAAATACAGCTGAAATTTTATTATCGAACATGGATTACGGGCAGGTTTCCGCCGCTGTCGTCACCCAGGAATATATCGATGGCCTACAGAACGAATACCTGTGGAAAGTACAACTGAAGTATCCGGATCGTTTTCTTTGCTGCGGCATGATTGATGTTCGTGTGGACGGGTATCTGGAACGTGCTAAACAGTTAATAGAAAAAGGTTTCAAAGCCATAAAACTACCCGCAAACCGCTTTCTTCTTTCCGACAGAAGAATTTACCTAACCTCCGACATCATGATGCAGGTATTCAGATTAATGGAAAAAAACAAGATAATACTATCGATCGACTTAGCTGATGGAATAACACAGGTAGGTGAAATGCATGAAATCATCCGTGAATTCCCGAAACTAAAAATCGCGATCGGGCATTTCGGAATGGTTACCCGCCCAAATTGGCAGAAACAAATAAAACTTGCTCTTAACCAAAACGTTATGATTGAATCGGGTGGGATTACATGGCTCTTCAACACCGAATTTTATCCTTTCCACGGTGCTGTTTTAGCAATTAAAGAAGCTGCATCATGGGTAGGCATGGATAAGCTGATGTGGGGATCCGATTATCCCCGAACAATTACTGCCATCACTTATCGTATGTCTTATGATTTTATTATAAAATCCAAACTGCTTTCTGAAGAAGAAAAATCGCTTTTCTTAGGAAGAAATGCCGAGAAGTTTTATGGTTTTAAAGATTTAATCAGGTTGCCGTACATTAAAAATATGTCTGAATAAACGATAATCCATTATAAAATAACATTACTGTCCCGTAAAAGTGGATAAGAGTTCTTTGGAGCAATTAAAATACAGTCTTTTATCGATAAAACCATGAGGGCGACGATTTGAATCTTTAATTTTGCAGTCGGATGATTCGACAGCAAATGAACAAAGAGAAATACGTTTTCGCTCAATTAGTAGAATTTTTGAATAACGATAAGTTTCGAAAACTAGTAGACAAGTATGATGGGAACCGATATGTGAAGCACTTCACCTGTTGGGACCAACAGCTTGCAATGATGTTTGGTCAACTCAGTAATCGAGAGAGTTTGCGTGACTTGATCGTGGTGTTAGAAGCACATCAAGGTAAACGTTATCATTTAAGATTAGGTCGGCAGCCGATTGCCAAAACAACACTTGCTACAGCAAACCAAAATCGTGATTACAGAATCTTCGAAGATTTTGCTTTCTACATGATGAAAGAGGCTTGCGACAAACGTATAACCAATATTTTGGATATTCTAGGAAAGAAGTATGCGTTTGATTCAACAACCATCCCGTTGTGTCTTGCAACATTCCCTTGGGCTAAGTTTCGTAGAAAGAAAGGTGGTATTAAAGCACATGTTCTCTACGATATTGAAGCACAAGTCCTAGCTTTTTATACTGTAACGACTGCATCGAAGCTTGATTCTAACGCAATGTATACAATCCACTATGATCCAAATGCTTACTATATATTTAACAGAGCTTACGATTCATTTAAAGAACTCTATCAGATACATCTTACTGGTTCTTTTTATGTTGACCGTGCCAAGACGAATTTAAAGTATAAGGTAGCCAAATAGAAACGTAGAATGTCGAAGAATATCTTAACAGATGTTGAAGTAAAGCTAACTGGATATCTCTCCAAAAAGAAGTACCCTGATAGTTTTAGACTTATTCGAGTCTATGATGAAAAATACGAGCGCGAATTTACTTTTCTGACTAATGCCAAGCATATCACCGTAATCGATGATGCTGACCTTTATAAGAAAAAATGGTTGGTCGAGCTGTTCTTCAAATGGTTGAAACAGCACCTCAAGATAAAGAGATTCTGGGGTACAACCGAGAATACCGTCCGAATACAGATAAGTGTTGTAATTATCACATATTGCTTGGTTACCATTGTCCAACATGACATGCAATTGGATCGTTCGACTTATGAGGTTTTGCAGATTCTCAGCATCTCATTGACAGACAAAACTCACCAACATGACCTGTTCGATGAGACTAATTTCAATGATGTCAAAGAGCAACTTGACCCCCTTATTTCGGGGTTGTTTATTTAATTTTTAACTCGTCCCGATTTTAACGTAACACTAATGAAATGACATTTATACAATATGCGTATGAAATAAAATATATATTTAATTGACATTATATGCTTTAGAACATGTAATATTTAGTTTTATATTAATCTAACATCTTTAATTTTGCAATATATCCTTTGCATCAAGTACCTTTTCAATTGATAAATATTTTTACTTTCCATTTTATGATTTTTTAGGTCAATTGCATAACTCATATAAATAATGATTATTCGGAACATTCTGACAATATTTAATTATGCGAATCAGTAGTTGAAACTGTTCGCGAGTTTATTTAGTTAAAGTATTCAAAATCAATAAAATAAGCGTGCGGAATATTTGCCCAATCCACTGAAAATCATTAACTTAGAAGAATAATCCCCATTATTTTTCAAGTATGATTCCCAGGAAGAAAGAGCTTAAACTGATACAGATTTATATGTATATATGTGATTTATACGATCAGGAACTGAAATATTATTGCCAAAGATACAGTAATAATTCGAATCCGACTTTCACCGACCAGGAAATAATGACCACCTACCTGTTTGCAGGACATTGTCAAAAGTATTTCCAAATCAGGGATATACATGGCTTTGCATCAGAATATCTTTCCTCCTGGTTTCCTGAATTGCCTTCATACCAGACCTTTAATCTCAGATTAAACCGTCCTGGTGAAGCTTTTCGGGTATTATCCGGGAGATTGATTTCTTCATTCATGCCGGCTGATTGTGACAAGGGCATATCCCTTGTCGATTCCCTACCCGTCATAACCTGCGCGGGTAGGAACAGGAAAGGGAAAGTTGCCCCGGAGATAACCTCTAAAGGTTACTGTTCTACAAGGAACATGTATTATCAAGGGTTGAAACTCCATGCACTGACTTCGCGCAGGGAAGGTGAAATCCCCTTTCCCGAGTCTCTTATGTTTACTCCTGCCCGGAATAATGACCTGACTGTTTTTAAACAGGCCTGGGGTGATTATATCTCCGATACCGTAATCTTTGGAGACAAGATATACTCTGACTTTGAATACTTCAATGATGACAGGAATTAAAAACAGAATATTGAAATGTTTACTCCCGTTAAGGCTGTCAAGGGGCAATCCGAACAGGAAAGGCAGCGCAAAAAGGCCTATTATGACTTGTTCTCCACGGCAGTTTCAAAAGTCAGGCAACCCATAGAATCATTCTTCAACCGGCTGAACGAAAAAACAACTATTCAAAGAGCGCAAAAAGTAAGATCCACGAAAGGATTACTTATACATACGATGGCCAAAATTGCCATCGCATTCATTTATCTAATTTTTTAAATGCTGATTCGCATAAATATGACATTAAAAAAAATTTGCAATATTCCTGTTATAATAGGTGTTTTGGCTTTAGGTATTCAATCTTTGGATCAATTACTGTCTCCTTTAATGCCTCCGGCAGGTAATGCAGGATTTAGTTGGATATGTTTTCAGGCATGGGCTGTTTATTTTTTTTCAGGCTTAAACTTAAAAGGTGGTGTTAAAGCATTTATATCCTATGGTTTGGGTGTTATTGTATCCATTTCGATTATGATATTAGGTGGGTGGTTCACACCATTATTAGGATTTTTTGCTTTTTTTAGCGGTAGGAATAATGACCTGCTTAGCTATCTTTTTAGAACGAAACGAGTTGACCTCTTCAATACTGGCATTATTTATTGGAGCAGGTGCTTTTTTTGCATTTATGAATTATATACCTGGAGCTACATTTGGTAATGTAGCACTCACGATTATGGTGTATTGTTTTATTGGACTGTTGTTTGGTTTCATGACTGTACTATCAAGAACAAAATATGAAAAAAGTGTTTTGAAATAAATAATCATTTTAAAACATAGTAACTAATGATTTTAAATTATAAAAAAATGAAAAGACGATCATTCTTAACAAATTCTGTCATGCTGAGTGCTGCTATTCCATTAGGTTCAACAACCCCAGCTCTTTTAACTTCCTGTCCAAGCAGCGGCAAAAAAACTAGAAACAAAAACTATTCTGCCGAAGAATTAGGCATGTACTCATTCGTGGATGTTGCACCGGATGGAAAGCCATTGAAGGCAGCACTTATAGGCTGTGGTGATAGAGGTACCGGAGCAGCGACCAATTTCTTACAATCAGGATCGAATGTTTCAATTATTGCATTGGTTGATGTATTTTCTGACAGACTAGCATCTTGCAGAAAAGTCCTTTCAGAAAAATTTAATAATAATGTCGATGATAATAGTTGTTATATCGGGTTCGAAGCCTACAAACAAGTTTTAGCGAGGCCTGATATAGATCTAGTCTTGCTGTGTACTCCTACTCATTTTCGTCCTGAAACATTTAAAGCTGCCGTGGAAGCGGGGAAACATATTTTTATGGAAAAGCCATGCGCTGTTGACCCAACTGGAATACGTACTGTAATTGCTGCAGCAAAAGTAGCTACATCCAAAGGTCTAACCGTTGTTACTGGAAATCAACGTCGACATCGCCGCGATTATTGGGAAGCATATATACAAATTTGTAACGGAATAATCGGTGAAATAGTGTCCACAACATCTCATTGGAATCAAGGGGCATGGTGGAATAAATCCAAACGTCCTGAATGGAGTGATATGGAATATTGTATCCGTAATTGGTTTAATATAAAATGGCTAAGTGGAGATCATATTCTCGACCAAGGAATTCACAATATCGACATAGTTACTTGGTTTATGGGTGAACGACCTCTTAGAGCAGTCGGTTTTGGTGGTAGGGCTCGTCGATTAACAGGCGATATTTTCGATTTCTTCAGTGTTGATTATTATTATAACAATGATAAACGTATGTTGCATACAGCACGTCAAATCGATGGATGTGACGGCAATGTATCGGAACAAATTTTAGGTGCTAAAGGTATTGCTCGATTAAATGATCGTGGAGAGATAAAGATATCTGATTATGAAGGTAACATATTGTGGGAATACGATTATACTAATAAACCAGTAAAGAATCCGTATCAACAAGAACATATTCATTTGGTTGAATCCGTTCGTCTTGACAAAAAAATAAATCAAGCTGAAGATTTGGCTTATTCCACTTTAGTGGCAATTCTTGGAAGAGAAGCTGCTTATACAGGCAAAGCTATCACATGGGATGAAATAATGGCTTCAGATCTCAGGTATGGCCCAGAAAAATACGAAATGGGGCCGCTGCCAGATTATCAAGAAGGTGTTGTTCCCGTTCCAGGTAAAGATCCGACTTCTCCCATGTAGTATTAATTCTAATAAATATCAATGTTTGTAGCCCACAAAATATTCATTGCAATAAATTGAACATCAGATAAATACAAATCATTTTCAATTGAAATGCAATTCAATGATCATTAACATAGTAAATAAATGCTTAACGAACAATTGGCATGTGAGATTATTTTAAATTCTTCAAATTTCAATATTCATGTCTATGAAAAAACAATCAAAAAAAGTATCCAGAAGAGAGTTTTTAGGCATGTCAGCATTAGGACTGGCAGGATTGACTATTTTACCAAGTTGGACTACTGTAAACGGCATTCGAATAGCCCCAAGTGACCGTGTTGTTTTGGGGTTTATTGGACTTGGCAGGCAAGGTATTTCGGACTTTCAAAGTTTTGCTCAATGCCCTGGAGTTCAAATTGTTGCTGGATGTGATGTAGATTCCATAAAAAGAGATCGTTTCAGGCAACTTGTCACCTCTTGGCAAAAAAATAATCAGATGCCTGAGCGTTGCGACCAGTATGAATTTTACGAGGAGATGCTTGAGCGTAAGGACATTGATGCAATTTCTGTTGCAACGCCAGATCATTGGCATGCACTTAATGTCATTCATTCCTGTGATGCTGGCAAAGACGTTTATTGTCAAAAGCCCCTCTCTTATACTATTTCGGAAAGTTTGGCTATGGTTAAAGCTGTACGCAACAATAAACGTATCTTACAAGTTGGTAGTCAGCAACGTTCTGATCGTGAATTTCAGACTGCCATTTCGATGGTAAGGAATGGTAGTATAGGATACGTCGGTAAAATACATGTTAGAATAGGTGAACCACCTGCACCATTTAATTTACCGGAAGAACCTGTTCCTGCCAATTTGAACTTTAATCAATGGTTGGGACCACTGAATAATCCATCTGTACATTATAATCATAAGATGTGTCCGCCAATTTCTTATCCTGAATTAAAAGAAACAGGAGGCTGGGCGGTATGGCGTTATTATAGAGAAACGGGAAATGGTTTTACCGGTGACTGGGGAGCACATCACTTCGATATAGCACAAGCCGCAATAGGTATGGATGGGTTAGGACCTGTGGAATTCATTCCGGCGGGATATGAAGGTATAGCTCATGCCACACTTAAGTACGCAAACGGGCAAGTCATGACTGAACAACCTTTCCTTGAAAACAACCCTGATGCAAAGGGAATTCATTTTATTGGAGATAAAGGGTGGATTAAAGTCGCTAGAGGATATATTGAGTGTTCTGATCCGTCACTTCTAAAAAAATCTGAACAAAAGATTGATGAAGGTGAATATGAGATGAGTTCTCCCCACATGCAAAATTTTATTAATAGTGTAAAGTCTCGGAAAGAGCCAATTGCTCCAGTTGAAGTGGGTTGTTCCACCAATATTCTTTGTTGTATTTTGAACATTGCTTATGAATTTGGACGTCCGGTAAAATGGGATCCTGTAACGTTAAAATTTGTAGATGACAAAAAGGCAGAAACTCATCGTCTGTATTGGTATAAATATAGAAATCCATATGTTTTACTATATGGAAATAAGTAATAAGATAAAATACTAAAAAACAAATGTATATGAAATTTTATAAAAAATTATTATTTATTTTTTTCGGAGTAATTATCTATTCACTGAATTGTAAGGCAGCCATTGAAACATCTTATGGAACAGATAATGATAAAGATACTCTCAAAGGGAAAAAAGTTTTGTATGTTTACGGCGGTTGGGATGGACATGAACCTGAACAATGTCGCGATATATTCGTGCCATGGCTAAAATCAGAAGGTGCAGAAGTTTTTGTATTCGATAACCTTTCATGTTATACTGACTCGGTGTTAATGAAAAGTATTAACCTGATTATACAGCATTTTACACAAGGAGTAATATCTCCCGAACAAGAAAGAGCTTTACTAAATACTGTTAAACGAGGCGTGGGATTAGCAGGATGGCATAGAGGAACAGGTGATTCGTTTCGAATGAACGTTGAATTTCAGTACATGGTGGGAGGGCAGTGGGTCGCGCACCCCGGCAATGTAATCCCTTATAAGGTAAATATTGTAAACACTAAAGATAAAATAACATCGGGCTTAAAAGACTTCAATATGAAATCTTAGCATTATTACATGCATGTTGATCCAAACGTGGACGTATTAGCGACCACTACATTTACTGGAAATCATAATTCATGGATTGAAGGAGCTATAATACCCGTTGTTTGGAAAAAAGTTTATGGAAAAGGGAGAGTATTTTATTCTTCTTTAGGTCATGTGGCAAAGGATTTTGAAGTACCTGAAGCACTTGAAATTATGAAAAGAGGTATTCGTTGGGCTTCGGAAGGCCTTGTAATTAGCAAATTTACAATGTACAAAAAATGGCAATGTTGAGTGTACAACTTTTGGCAATATCCAATGTACAGGTTTAACATTACATTAACTATCTCTTTTTTATTGTATTCAACTGTTTTTTTATTCTTTCTCAAGGAAAGTTTTCCGGTTGTCCATACGGTAACCGTTTCCCTTATTATGGAAAGCTTTCCATAACGAGGGTTATGACAACAATCTAATTATGTGAATTGTGCTGCACATCCTCCATCTAACTTCATTATAACAAAACTCTTACTATATATACTTTCCATAATCACTTTCCATAACTTTACTGTGGCATATT
>JAQWBH010000377.1 GCA_028707405.1 Parabacteroides sp.
GGTGACTGTTCCCACTGAGGGATGGTTCTCCTGGCCGTAATCAAGGATGGTGGTCTCAATCTGGTCGTTGCTGATATATAGAACCGCGAAAGCTCGCCGCATACCTCTGTCTGCATATGGGGTTATCCAGCGCGGAGGCGTCTGCATTGAAGATTGCGGATATTGATTTTGTAAACGGTACGCTGACCGTCAGTCGTGTCCTAACGCGCAAGCCAAACAATACGTCCAAAGGCACGTCTAAAGACGCTGCCCGTGGCGAAAAATGGTCGTACATGGTAGTGCCGGCAGGTACGTTTGAAAGAAGCTTGCCGATGCCTCCCCATGTTTATAGGCTTCTGCATGACAACGCAGGATTATATCCGGACGAAAGTCGGTTTCTAATCAGCGCGGAAACGGAATTGCCGCGATCCTACTACCTGCAAAACGTATTGACCTCAATAAGCCTAAAGTATGGTATTGTTAGCGGCATAACGCCGATCATGCTCCGAAACGTCTTTATTCGACGCTGCCTTGAGAACGGTGTTGACCTTTGTACTCTCGGCGCTGTGCTTGGTATTCAACATCTTGACGAGATCACGAAAAAGTATAAGGAATACATCAAGCCTAACCCGAAAGCAATTAATGTGCTTGAAAAGTTCAGCTCCGGCTATGTGGAGAAAAAGAAGCCGGAATATAAGGGCATGAACTTGCTTGTATTGGGCTGTGGTAGTCACGGTCATACGATCAAAGAAACCGCTGAATCAATCGGCATATTTAAAAAAATAGCATTCCTCGATGACGACATTAACAACCCTGAAGCTATCAATGTTATTGCACGGCTTGAAGATTATGTTGATGAGTATCCTTTGGCGTTTATAGCCATTGGTAATAATGCTATTCGTAAAACGCTCATGGAACGACTCAAGAAAGCCGGTTTTGTTCTTCCTTATCTGTGCGATCCGTCAGCTAACGTAAGTACGACCGCGAAATTATGTGCAGGTTCATATGTAGGCGCACGTGCAATCATTGGCGCACAGACGGTCATTAATGAGGGAGCGATTATCGCGAGTGGCGCTAATCTGCTTAACAATGTTGTTGCAGAAGCATATTGTCACGTTGACAGCGGAGCAACGATAAAGAAAAATGTTGTGATTCCTACGCTCGCCAAGATAGAGAGTGGATCTGTGGTAGGCATAGAATGAATTTGCAAATACGTGCAACGAGCTATCCGCATCTGTAATTAAAAAGGATTGGATAATATATATGTATAAATTGATCAAGAGAGCTTTTGATATTGTCCTATCGGCGATGTTTCTCATTGGGTTTTGCTGGCTATACCTCATTATCATCATCGCAATTAAAATTGACGATCCCGGACCAGTGTTCTTCCACCAGAAACGCGTTGGGAAAAAGAAGAACGGCGAAATAACCTACTTTCAATTGGCAAAGTTCCGTTCCATGAAAATGTCAACACCCCATGATGTGCCTACACACATGCTTAAAAATCCGGAGCAGTACATAACGAAAATCGGTAGATTCCTACGTAAAACCAGTCTCGATGAGCTGCCTCAGATAGCTCATATCTTCACCGGCAAGATGAGCATCATCGGCCCGCGCCCGGCACTTTGGAATCAATATGATTTAATTAATGAACGGGATAAGTATGGCGCTAATGATATACAGCCAGGTTTGTCCGGTTGGGCGCAGATCAACGGTAGAGATACGATTGAAATCCTAGATAAGGCAAGGTTTGACGGAGAGTATTCAGCCCATGTAACATTCGGTATGGACTGGAAGTGCTTCTGGAAAACGGTCGGTGCTGTGTTGAAGCGTGATGGCGTCGTCGAAGGTGGAACAGGTATGCTACATCAAGTTGAGAGAAAAGAGAGAGAAGTGGTGAAAAAATGACAGTAAGCGTAGTTATTGCAACATACCGGAGAGATGAGTCTCTTAAAAGAACAATTGAATCTGTAAAATCGCAAACATACACAGATATTGAAATTATAGTTGTGGATGATAATGCTGAGGCCGAATGGAATCAAAAAGTTAATAATATAGTTGCGGAATTTAGTAAAATTCAATATATAAGGAATGTAATAAATAAAGGATCGGCAGAAACAAGAAACGTAGGAATCTATGCTGCTAAAGGCGAATACATCACTTTTTTAGATGATGATGATGTTTATTTGAAAGAAAAAGTTGCTCATCAATTGGCTGCAACAATTCAAGCTAATGCGGATTTTAGCATTACTGATTTGTTTTTATATGATGAAAATAATAAGTTGGTTGATCAAAGAATCCGATACTACATCAAGCAAACAGACGCTAAAAGCCTTTTAAAATATCACTTAATGCATCATATCACAGGAACCGATGCGATGATGTTCAAAAGAGAGTATTTACTTAAAATCGGTTGTTTTGCGCCTGTCGATGTTGGAGATGAATTCTTCTTGATGGAAAGAGCAATCAAAGGCTGCGGAGTTTTTACATATATTCCCGGTTGCTATATCAAAGCATATATTCACACAGAAACCAATGGGTTATCAAGTGGACAAAGGAAAATAGATGGGGAGAATGCATTATATGATTATAAAAAAGCATCATTTATCATATTAAATAAAAAGTCAATACGATATATAAAAATGAGGCATTATGCCGTCTTGGCATTTACATATTTACGACAAAAAAGAATGGTGAAGTTTTTAGGAGCTTGTATTTACTCTTTTCTTTGTGCTCCAATAAGTTGTATACGCTTTTTAAAACAGCATTAAAAGACATGATTAATAAGATATACGCCGAAAGGTTTACAACATGAAGTATATTGCTTTAACTTTTGATGATGGTAGAGAAGATAATTATTCTGTTGCAATGCCGATTATGGATAAATATGAAATCTGCGGAACTGTCTATATTACTACTGGCTATATTGATGGGACATGGAAAGACAGTTCTACGCTATTAAGCCCTCGTAGACCTCTTAATATTGCCGAAATATGTGAAATGAATACACGCGGCTGGGAAATCGGATTGCACGGTGATAAGCATACTACCAATATTGAAGACTATATGACATCTTATGAAAAAGTAATAAAATATCTCAATGGAAGACGAGAGAACTTTGGGTTTTCCGTTCCTAATTCAAACATATCGATAGAGATGATTGAAGGCATCAAGAACAAATTTTATCCGGAGAAACTATCCTACATACGCCGAGGGAGACGACAGCAAAAATTAAATTTTACCAAAAAAATTTTATTAGGATTGTATACCTTCATGGGACTACAGTGGGCATACAATTTGTTTAATAAAGGAAACACCAACAGTAAAAGTAATGTATTGGATATTTCATCAATCGTTGTCAGGAACACGGATTCTTCTGAGATGATATTAAAATTTATCGACAAAGTCAGCGATGGTCAGATATGCGTATTAATGTTACACAGCATTTTGCCTAGTGAGGAATACATTAAAAATAAAAATCCATGGATATGGGAAGAAAGCAAACTCGACAGGCTGTGTGCAGGACTAAAGAAAAGAATGTATAAAGACGAAATTAGAGTGATGCCCCTCAAAGATATTTTATATCTTAAATCTGTGGAAAGGTAAGGTTAATAGTCATGTATATATTTAAGGAAGTTAATTATCAGGAGCAGGACATCAATGGTTTATTTGCCTCCACGGATAGTATGATTTTCCATACACGTCAATGGATTGAGTTTGTTCAAGAAACGAAGAATGCCAAGCCGATACTGCTAGAAATTATACATGATGGTGAATTTATTGGTTTCTATTCCGGTCTCATTTTTTCAATTTGTGGTCTTAAAATCGTCGGCAGTCCTTTTAGAGGATGGACAACGCTCTATATGGGATTCAACCTTATTAAGGGTGAGGAGAGAATCCCGATTATTCAACCGTTATGGCAATTCTTACACAAACAATACAAATGCTTTTATTCAGAGATCGTAGACTGGCGTATAACAGTGGAAGCGGCAGAAGCGGCAGGTCTTCAATATGGCATTCAAGAAACTTATGTCAAAGAGATAGCAGATGATCTGGGTGTTATATTAAAATCTTTTTCATCAACATGTAAAAATCAAATTCACAGATTTGAACGAAATAACGCGACAATAGAGCAAGTACAACCTGACGACACCTTTGCAGAATTATATTATGAACAACTAAAGCAAGTGTTTGGCTATCAGAATCTTACACCTTCTTACGATTTATTAAGAGTAAAAGCTCTTTTGAAGCATCTGAGCGAAATTGCCAAGAATACACTATACTGTACCATAGCCTATAATCCAGATAAAATACCGATAGGTACGCTGATAGGTTTTGCCTATCAGGACACCGCTTATTTGTGGGGACTGACAATTATAAGGGAAGAAATATATTTTCAATCTGATGCCTTGCTTTGGGATTCGTTTAGACACTGGAAAGAGATTGGCTGTGTTCATTATGACTTGGTCGGGGTACGATCCTATAAAGAAAAGTTCCATCCTGATCTGAGAAAAACGCCTCGTATTACTTATTGTCGCGTTAAGAACGCCATAAAGCTCAGGGATCTGGCAGAAAAAGTTTATTGGAGGTTAAATAAAATTAAGTCGGCGGTGAAGCACAAATGAAAAAAGGTAGTCTT
>JAQWBH010000062.1 GCA_028707405.1 Parabacteroides sp.
TTCGAATCCAATCCACTCCATTCTTTCAGTATCATTATTAAACATTTGATGGACAAGATATTTTACTCCTGAATTGACCAGACGGGTCATTTTAAATTCTAACTTCAACTCAAAATCAGCATATTTTCTTTTGGTTATAATGTCTCCGCCTTTCCTTCCGGAAAGCAGGATTAATTCTTTCCTTTTAATTTGCCACCCTTCATTTGGAAAAGGTGTGTCACGGACAGATGTCCAATGTACCGTATCTTTGGCAGTTTTGAAAAGGGAAAACCATGAACCGCTTTTTTTGAAAATCTCGTTGTCCCCTACATCATGGTTAGATATATCCGTTGCGTTGATTTGCATTGAGAAAAAACCGATTATGCCAATAAGAAAAAACTTGTAGATCAAATTCATATATATTTTTGTTTTTAGATTAATGAGTTCCCTCCGATAATACCATTTTTTCAAATTGCTGAAAAAAGCAGGCTTTTCCGGGGATTGTAAATTTTACTGTCAGCTCGAATCATGTTCACGATAATATACATATTGAAACGTAGACTATTCGGGTGAAGTTTATCCACAATGTGCAAGAATACGCCCATAGTTCATGCTTGACAATCATCCCCATCAACACGCGTCCCGAGGCGTTGGGGACTGAAGATGGACTCGTCCACGCGTGCCACGACCTCTTTTCTGAACCGGTTATGCCAGAAGTCGTTTTTTAGGTATCTCTTCTTCTCGGGGTCCTTAAAGTACTCCGCGGGCGATGAAAACATGTCCAATTGAGTATGGCTATCTGATTCTTTAAACATCTCAAACAGGTTTTTAAACACCGCTAAGATAATGAATAATAATAGAATACACAAATATTTCAAAGAACTTTTGCAGATTTTTTTATTCAACTTCGACATATACATGCCCAATAGCTGAATAACCAAATTCATTTGTTCGTTTTACTCTAACAATATATATACCCGGTTTTGAGAAAGAGTGGACAATCTCAGCATATTTTTCTTTATTTTGTGTTATGGGGTGAACAATACCTGAGCTTACAACAACTTCTTTAGTTCCATCCCCGAAATTCCAGGTTTCATCCCCGGTCTTACTTCCAAAGGTACGCACTAAGAATGTTACAGGTTCGTTAACTTTAATATTTTGTGTAGGATGATATACTGGATGTATTGTAGGAATTTGCCTTTCCGGGAAATCTTTATCAAAAATTTGGATATATTGAAAGTCGTAGCTTGCATTCCCTTTTGAATCTGTAACTTTGAGGATTTCACTATATTCACCAGCTTTAGAATATTTCTTTTCTTGAATAGGCCCATTGGCTTTTGATCCATCGTTAAAGAACCATTCAAAAGAGACAATTTCACCTTCTGCGCTTCGAGATTTACTGCCGTCTATTTTTACTTTTTGGTTTGTCCACGCGATTAACTTTGGGCGAGCAACTGCAATAATTTTAGGATTATATTTTATTCTATAGGCTTCCAAAAGGTAGGCATAAGCATCCTCAACTATCCATTTAGAAGTTGTATTATCTTTATAATGAACTCCAAAATGGAGGTGGACCCATCCACCACTACCTCCCTGTTTGCCCATATAACCAATTTTCTGTCCCAGTTTTATTCTTGCCCCGGGAACAATTTCCTTTTCAATACTATTTAAATGGCTATAACGATAGTACCAATTTCTACTATCAACTACCCAAACAACATCCATTCTCACATCACCCGGTAAATCTTCGTACCCCTCTAATATTTCATTGTTAGAGGAGACCACTAAACCATTAGTAGCGGCTATTACCTCATCTAATCCTTCTGCTCCTCCGAAATCGTGAGTAGCATGATACCCAAATGAAGTACTTTTAATTTTTTCAGCCCATCCTAAGCCGGCCATTTCATTTTGAGATTGCATTCTGCTTGCAAACCATTTTTGTTTCAGAGGAAATCCAAAAGTTTCGGGTTGAATTAGTGGTGATTCTTTGGGCCATAGCCTGAATCGGGCATCTTTGGTCATCACCCCTTCAAATCGGTAATATCCTGAAGCAGAGTATTCCTTAATGGCAGGGCAATCAATTTTAATCTTTCCTAATTGGATGGGTAAATTGTAATTCCCAGAACCAATAGTTGCTTCTTCCCCATCTACTGAAATTTTGACCAGAGCAGATCTAACCGCTCCACGCACTTCATCTCGTTCAACTTTCACATCCTCAAGAGTCAACAGTACCGTTTCACCATTTATTAATCTCACTTTGGACGATTCACCTATGTTAAGTTCGACTATACAGTTTAACCGTTCAACCTGCTGTGAATGAATATGTATTGAGTTGAATCCTAAAAGCAATAGTATTATAGATATTGGCTTTTTAATTAGTAAATTGGTCGTTTTATAAGTTTTCATAGATTATCGGTTGAAATAGATGTTCGCGAACTTAATGAACTGCTGCCAATCATAAGGTGTCATATTATGCTTTCCTTCTCTATTGTGGAAACCTAAATGTGACTCAATAATCTGTTTGTTTATTTCAGGCATTTTTACTGGTAGATTTGTATCTATTCCATATAAGTTAAATGTAGGTTGTGCTTCGTACAATGCTAAATATTGTCCTTTAGGATCAGCCCATAAATCTTCTGCTGCGCTGGCTACATAAACAGCTCGTGGAGCAATTAGTGCTAATAACATATGTTGATCAACCGGGAGTTTATCTTCATTATTGGCATATTGAGGATAATTTGGGCAAAACCAATGTGGAAAATTTTTTGTTATTACTTCCACTGTCTCTCCGAAATTTCTTCTGGAAAGAGCTGCACCTGAATTGCCGGATTCATTAGAAATGGTAATTGCTACTCTTTTATCCTGAGCCCCAAACCACAACGATGCTTTACCACCACGCGAATGTCCAACAGAAATAATCTTAGTTTCATCTATTGAACTATCTGTTTCGAAATAGTCAATTACTCTACTAGCTCCCCATCCCCAGGCTCCCAGTGCTCTCATTCCATTATTCATCTCGAGTTGCTCAGGATAAAGTTGATCTAAAACACCATTTATAAAATTCTCCTTGTTATCGGGTGAAATATCTTTAACGTCAAAACCTGATATACCGTATCCGGAATTAATAACGTCCTCAGCAGGCCAAAATCCATCAATATTCTGTCGAGTAATATCCATGGTTTTTGTTCCTCTATGATTTATAACCAAGAACATAGGTACGGGTTTATTTATATTGTTAGGAGTGAACATGAATAGATGCATAGTCACTGTTTTTTGATTTCTTGTTACAGTTATATCTACCTCTTTTAAAGTAGCCTTTCCATCCATTGCTTTATTATCTTCATTTATAACTTTAAAAGAAATGTCGTCAAAATAAGTAGGCACCATTCCATAAACATTATCTTCAAATAGTTTAAGGATTTCAGGTCTGCGAATATTTTCCCAATCTGTAAATGAAGAAACTCTGTTTTTGTTTTCAGAAACCAATAAATGGGGTAAGCGATAATTTCCAACTTTTGATTCATCATAGTTCTGAGCAAATGATAGAATTACCTTGAGAAATATTATTAGAACGATAATTATTCTTTTCATCACGAATTCATATTTAATTAGACTATCAGTGACAAAATTATGAATAACAACACCAACCTTAACACAAAGATTAGTGTTGTTATTCATATCTTTACTGTTAATCCGGAATAGTTTGTAAGACAGGTTCATTTAACTCTGCACCATCATAACCTATGTTTTGATTGATCCTTCCTAAAGTATTGGCCAGTATAACATCGTAAGGAATAGGCCACAACATGTGTGCTGGGTATAAAGTTGCTGTATTGTCCCAAAAATTATATTTTGGAGGATGATAGTAATGATTGACACTCATTACTCTGTCATAATACCAGTTTTTCTCAGAAATATTACCAAGACTATATCCTTCTTTATTTAGTTTTGCATAAATAAAAGATACTCTTACCATTTCAGTGTGTCTAGGTTCCTCCGCGTATAACTCCCTTGCCCGTTCATCAAATATATAATCGAGGGTAACATCATTTGCACTTATTAGTGGTGCATTTGCTCGTTCCCTTACTTTATTTATATCATTAGCTGCCATAGATAATTGACCGGAATAAAAATAAGCTTCAGCTCGTAATAGATAAGTTTCCGCAAGCCTGAATATATACCAATCTCCTTGTCCACCATAAGGTTGATGATAATTAGTAGTCGGTACATAAATTTTATGATAAGGCCACGAGTACCATGTATCTGTTGTATCCGCAAGACTTTTATAATATTTTTTTGTTAGTGGTTCTCCATAATTGGGTGAGCCTTCGCGAACTGTAATAATTTCAGATATGGAATCACCCATCTCAATCCAATTACTATCTGATCTCCTCAAATCAGGAGTGTTATCCCATCGGTATCCAGCTTCATTCCAAATCCAATAATTGTAAAAATGAGTGGGTCTTACATCTCCATTGCCAATACCTAAAGAGTCACCAGCAAGTGTATTCCAATTTGTAGCCCTGTTTCCGGTAATATCTAATACTTTCCAGTAAGAAGGTGCATATATCCTCATAGAACATGTTCCTCTATTATCCCACCATGTACTGGGAGGTGCATCAGCTCTATCTATAGTTGAATAAATTGTTTCTTTGTTCTGTGGGGTATTTTTGTTTTCAACTCTATGAAGATCCCATATAACATTGTGGTAAGAATTGGATGCATCGCTTCCAAATCTTTCTGTCATAAGCGCATTAGGGCCATCAATTACTGCAGATGCAGTCGATATTGCTTTGTCGAATTCACAGTTAGCAAGATATACTTTTGTGAGAAGATGGTTTGCAGCTCCCTTTGTTACATCTCCTGATCTGGCTGCAATTTCCGGTAAATTGACAGCAGCATACTCCAAATCTTTTTGAATTCTTTCTAATATTGCCCATCTGGAGGTAGAGTAATAATCAAGTTTTGGACTTTGAAGTTCTTCTCCAACCCAAGGAATGTCACCATACGTATTTACCAACCGGTAGTACCAATATGATCTAAACCATAATGCCTCAGACAATATTCGATTTCTGTCCGCTTGGTTACTCCATTCTATATCATCAATTCTGCTAATAATTGTATTTGCATTTTTTATGTAGGTGTAAGAGTTTCTGAAAAAAGTAAGAATAGGAACTGTATAGCTTGTGCTTGGAGTGTTTTTGGTAAAATCACTTTGGCGAAGCGATACGGCAAGATCAGAATAAACTACCTCTCCATACATGTAATGTGAATTTGGATGATATCCATGGTTCTCGGAATTCATCTCTTTTTTACTCCTGGCTAATGCTGATTCAAAACCTTCTTTGTCAACAAAAACATTTTGAGGGGTATAAAATGATAATGGATCGGGTTCGAGCCAGTTGTCTGAACAAGCTATTAATAAACTTGTCAATAATAATATAATAAATTGATTGTATTTCATAATATATTCCAGTTATAAGTTTTATAATGAAAAATTGATTCCTAAAGTGTATGTTCTAGGCATAGGACTCATTCCAGACTCGGGATCCCATCCCGGCCACTTTGTGAAAGTGGCTAAATTCCTTACAGATAAAAATATCTGTGCATAATCAATGAAAATATTTTCTAAAATATTTTTCGGGACGGTATATGATAATGAAACATCCTGTATACGAACAAAGGAGCGGGGCTTGTAAATCATTATACCTCCTCCAAATCCTGCTACGCTTGGGTTTAATCTTGCATATTCGTTGTTTGGTCTGTCGGCGGTCCAATAGGGGACGGGACCATTATTCCTGTTCCATCTGTCATTTGATTCATGCCCGGAATTCAACGCGGCAGAATAAGAGCCAATGTGACCTAAATCACTTCGAATAAATATAGAAGCCGTGAAATTTTTGAGAAAACTAAAGTCATTTCTAAATCCAAATCTGTACCTAGGCGTTGTATGTCCAATAAACTTTTTGTCTTCAACATCTACATATCGGCCGTCGTTATTAACATCTACAGCTTTAAAATCTCCAGGTTGCAGGTTATATTTCGCAGCTTCCTCTTTTTCTTCTGTTTGCCAAATTCCTATAACATCATAATTCCATACAACATCAATATCTTCACCTGGGAACCAACCATTCGAGAAATCAGGCACATGACCGGATCTCTGCTCGTTCAAGAGCGTGTATGTACTAATATCTCCAAAGAGCTCCTTAATTTCATTCCTGTTCAATGAGAACACGAGGTTTGATTCCCATTTGAAATCTGGATTTTCAATATTCACGGTATTTAGCGTGAGTTCAAGACCTTTGTTATTTAATAATCCTAAATTAGCCATGATGCTTGTAAATCCTGTTACCCTGGGCAATATTCTGTTCATCAGTAGATCAGATGTGTTCATCGTGTAAATATCTGCAGTTAGGCTTATCCTTTTGAAGAGAGAAATATCAACCCCAAAGTTTAAAGCGCTCGTTTTCTCCCATTTTAAACTGGTGTTAGCAAGGGTAGAATTATATACTCCTACTCTTGTTGACTGGCCATCATACCATGGACTAGAGCCTGTTCTTGCTAATGCGGAATAAATGCCGATATCTCTATTTCCATTAACTCCCCATGACAATCTAAATTTTAGATTATTGATCAGGTTGCTATTGAAAAACTCTTCATCCGAGGCGTTCCAGGCAAACGCGAATGCAGGGAATGTTGCCCTTGGATTCTGAAGGCCAAAAGCAGAAAATCCATCGCGCCTTACCGAAGCGGTTAATAAATACCTTCCTAACAAGTTATAGTTTAAGCGAGCCATTAATGCATCACCGGTACTTCTCGTGTCATTTACACTAATTTCCGGTGAATCTCCAAAATGTAATCCATGATAACCTAATTCTTGATTCGGACTGAAATTTTTGTTTGTCATCGTGGAGGACCAATTTCTATTCTCTTCTATATTTGCTAATAATGTTAGATCAAAAGTATGTACATCGAATGTCTTATTCCAAGTTATGATATTATCAATCATATAGTTCTTGGTGGTTGATTCATTTCTTTCACCGGATGGAATTTCATTTTCTTGCCCTCCCAGTTTTTTACTTATCGTGGTGAAATTAAGATATTTATAGGATTGATAGAGAGGCTGGATAGACAATTTGTATTTAATCCCAAAAGGCAATTTGAGTTCTGCAAAAATGTTTGCAAAAAGGCTATTAGTTGTATTTGATCGCGATATTCTATAATAGCCAAGCAATGGAGTGTCCGAGTGACCGTGGGGCCATCTTGATAAATTACCTTCATCATCAAAAAGTTGTCCATACGGGCTGTTTACATAAAAATTCGTGGAAGCGGGCACACTACTATCATCTCTGTCTGTAAATTGAATATTGACACCTGCATTCAACCAGTCCGTAATTGTAAAGTCTGTATTTAACCTCGACCTAATGCTTGAATATTGATCTCCTAAAATTATCCCTTCATTGTCATTGTATCCAATAGACCAATAATATTTCACATACTCACTTCCCCCATTAATACTGATATCATAATCCTGCCTAACACCTGTTCTGAAGACTTCATCATACATATCCATTGTTTTACCAGCCAAGATATTTTCCTGTTCTATCGGGAAAAACCTTAATCGTGCCATCCATTCCTTCATATTATCATCCAATGGTGTTGGTGTCAGGTTTCTCCACTCTTCGATGGACATATCGCTTGGTAGCTGGTCAGGTCTGGAGTAAAGATGATAATTGTTTGAAGGAAACATCTGCCTAAAATAATCTTGTCTAAACTGCACGTATTCGTCAGGACCTAACCCTCTTCTTTGATTATAACTTTCTGTAAGTCCTAATTTAGTTGTAAAATTAATTGTAGGTAATCCGATCCGCCCTTTTAATGTTGTAATAATCACAACACCCGATGCAGCTTTTGAGCCAAAAACAGCAGATGAACTTGCATCTTTTAATACATCTATTGATTCAATATCATATGGATTAATATCACGAATCGCACCATTGAATATTACACCATCAACCACGATTAATGGTGATGTACCCGCTGATAATGACGTAGGCCCTCTAATTTCCATAGAAGAACCTCCTTGAGCAGATGTGCTTTGATTGGCATTAAATCCTGCAATTGTTCCGGTTAACATTTCTGTAAGCTGAGTCATAGATTGGCTCTGGAAATCTTCAGCTTTTATTTGTGCTACAGATCCTGTTAAATCACTTTTTCT
Source organism: Parabacteroides sp. (assembly GCA_028707405.1). Taxonomy (GTDB): domain Bacteria; phylum Bacteroidota; class Bacteroidia; order Bacteroidales; family Tannerellaceae; genus Parabacteroides. The sequence goes on from JAQWBH010000062.1 coordinate 8,198, forward strand.
AACAGTACCATAGCCAATTGCAACAAATTCATCTAACCCAATAGTTTCTTCTTGCATTACTACATTAATAACGGACTCATTACCAACATAAACTTCTTGGGTTACCATACCAACAAATGAAAATACTATTGTCGAGTTTTGTGGAATATTCGATAATGAATATTCACCATTTTCATTACTGACAGTTCCGATAGTTGTACCCTTTAAAACAATGGTAACTCCGGGTAGTGGTGAATTCTGTTGGTCAACAACAACGCCTTTAATCGTTTGTTGTTGGTCTATCTCATACAATAAATCATGGTTCAAATTATTTGCATTTAAGCTTATACTTATAATACTTAATGTGAACATGAAAATCATAGGGATCGCTATTCTACGAAGCCTTGAGTGGTAAAGGAATTTTTTTCTGTTTTTCATAACGACAATTATTAAATAAAACTTAAATAAAACGATTTAATTATAGTTGAGCAAACTATTGAAAGTGAATTTATTTATTTATATAATAAATTTAAGATATCTTCTAATTTTAAGTATTGAGATTTTACCGATATAAAGTAAGGAATTCTATATGTCAATTTTGATTAACATTCCGCAGAGTTGTACTCAATAATCGCAAATATTCATTTGCATGCTTGCAAAATTGTTTAAGGTTATTGTTAAATAGCTCATTCATCCTATGCTTATATCTATACAATTTTCGTTGATTTCCAATTCGGATGCCATCCAGACATCTGTTCCTATTACATGTTCCTATTACATTTTTAGCACCCAAGTTCTCTTTCATATAGGATTGAATCTCTCCGGTTAATTCCTCATGGTTATGCAGGTGAGGGTATCCTGTACGTATATCTACATGAGCATTCTAATCCGGTAGCAATGGTTGTCGCCATAGTTCTTATAATATCGTGTGCCCTTTCACGCCAATTCTCATCCATTGAGGTCATTATTTTCCCTTTCCGGATTCCTATCTTACCACTTTCTATTGAGGACACAACGTGTTGTCCTATTATCGCATTCACATTTGAATTCAAAAAAGCATTTTCCTGTAAAATTTTACTGCTCCCCCGGAAGAATCTCTTTTTCTAATCGTTTGAGAATTTGTACAGCACCCAATAGCGACGCAGTATGTACATCATGTCCACAAGCATGCATGACTCAGGGTTAACACATTTAAATTTTCAACATTGACAAGCAAGCATTGTTAATAACTCGGCATTTTTTTGCATTTACTTTTTTATGCGTCGACTCTTGAAAGGATGTACATACGAAGAAAATTCCAACTCCAACCACGGTGGCAAATTTCTTACCTCACTTCTCTCCAATTAACCCAACTTTGCCCCCTCAAAATATTTTCGTCCTATTTTCGGGTCATTTATTTTTGTAATTGTCTAATAATCAATAGTGGTATTTTTCAAAAGTGCATAATTCCCAATTGTAGTACACAGTGAGTTATTTTCTTATGCTTATCTTTGGGGCGATGCATTTCATTTCAGAGATACGATATAATCCGGGAACAGGGAGCGAGCAAAAATATTATCGCATCAAGGAAACGTTCCGTGACAGGGTGGGAAAAGTTCGTTCCCGCATCCTGCTCAACGTGGGGTTCCTTCCGGGACTTCGTCCGGAAGATATCCGGGATATCGGGAAAGGACTGACCTGGATGAGTGAACATCGCGATCAACCGGCAATCTTTGGAGATACATTTACCCGTTATTCAGAGACCGTTCGTGCCCATATGGAGAAGTATTGGGCCATGATGGTCGAACAAGGCAGTGTTGACATTGTACAAAAAGTAATCGATGATTCAACGGCAGATGCCCGACGCATGATCGACTCGGGCACGATGAGACATACCGACGCCCGGGAGGTTGGCTCCGAATGGCTCTGCCTTCAAGCCATCCGCCAATTGGAACTTGACAAACTGCTGGAAAAGGAGGGTTGGAGTGAATCGCGCATCAATGCCTCACTTTCACTTCTGGTCACACGCACCGTTTATTCCCCTTCGGAATTGAAATCCTTGCGTGTCATGAAGGACAATTCCGCAGTCTGCGAGCTGGTTTATGGCCGGCAGGAGGTCCTTCCCGGATACAGGTCCACTTATCAAGTCGCTCCCGAGTTGTATAAGATAAAGGAGAAGCTGGAACGACATTTATGTGACAAGACTGACTCACTGTTCAATTTGTCGAACCGCGTTCTACTTTTTGATTTAACGAATTTTTACTTCGAAGGCAGAAAACAAAACAGCAAAAAAGCCGCTTTCGGCCGCAGCAAGGAGAGGCGCAACGACTGTAAACTTCTTGTGTTGGCGCTCTGCGTCAACACGGACGGATTCATCCGGTATTCATCCGTGTTGGAGGGAAACATGGCAGACCCGAAGTCCCTTCCCGACATGATAGAGAATGTCATCCTGAAGAGTCCGGTTTACGACAATCCCGAAGAGAAAGCCCTTGTGGTCATCGATGCCGGAATCGTCACGGAAGACAACCTGGAGCTGATCAGGAAAAAAGGGTATAATTACCTATGTGTGTCGCGCAAGCGGTTGACGGATTATGAATTGAAAGCCGGGGATAAAACCGTGATAGTGCATGACTGCAAAAATCGGGAAATCCGTCTCAGGGAAGTCGAGCATAAGGAAGGAGGGGATTATTACCTGCAAATCAACTCTCCGTCCAAAGGGCTGAAAGAAAGCTCCATGAAACACCAGTTCAGGGAGCGTTTCGAGGATGAACTTCAAAAAGCGAAAGACGCGTTGAGTAAAAAAGGCGGCACAAAAGCCTACGACAAGGTTGTCGAGCGGGTCGGCCGTGCCATGGGACGCTATCCCTCGATTGCCAAATTCTATGAAGTGACATATACACGCGGCACAAGGAACACGAACCAAATGTCCGACCTGGCCTGGCGTATCCGGTCAGAAGAAGACTTTGACCGTGACAGCGGGATTTATTTTCTACGCACCAATATTGCTTCCTTAGACGAGAAAGCAACTTGGGAATATTATAATCTGATTAGAGAGATTGAGTCCACAAACCGGCAGCTGAAGACGGATCTCAGCCTGCGTCCCATTTTCCATCAGAAAGACGAGCGTTCGGATGCCCACCTGTTCTTCGGATTACTGGCATACTGGATAGTAAACACGATACGCTTCCAACTCAAAGAATCGGGGATCAACCATTATTGGACGGAGATAACAAGGATAATGTCCACGCAGAAAGTGGTAACGACAGAGGCTGTCAACGCCTTGGGAGAAAAGGTGCAAACCAGGATTTGCTCCGAGCCGACCAAAAATGCGGCATCGATTTATAAAGCACTCCACTACAAAGACAGACCTTTTAGAAGAGTCAGAATTTGTAGTACACAGCAAGATTTTCAAAAAAATGAGAATACTGTGTTACAGAATAATACGTCCTGAAAGGGTCAAAGTTGGGTTAAAGTTAGCAGAGACTTATCAGTAGCCAACCCTATACATTCTGCGATAATGGTATATACCGCCATGAAAAAGATGGCAATAGTTATAACCCATAACAGGTCGTAACCAAAATTGGCTCCCATCTTTGAGGTAATGGTCAATTTGCTGGGACCGAATACCAAGGCTCCAACGATAAGACCAGAACCAATGGCATAAATCCAGTTAACGCATTTCTTCATTATCATTTTGATTGAAGTTCCATCATCTCAATTGCCATCCTTTTCCCCAATTCTCTGGCTGACTCGCTATTTAAATGAGTTCCGTCTCCATTATGCGTTAGCTCTTCTGAAGTGGCAACAGCCGAAAAAGGGACTGTTCCGGGAAGTTTTTTCAATTCATTATTAATGAGCTTGTAGTTTTCCCTGTAATGACCCAGTTCACCAGCAACAAATGGTATTTCCTGATTGCCAATCTCATCTCTAAAGCGAGTTATAAGCTTTTCCAGTTTTTCGATATACACTTTAGATTTTTCTACATTGCTATCACCTTCGCCCTGATGCCAGACAATACCTTTTACAACTCCATATTGCATGGCTGCATGCAATCGTTCAATGGTGTCGTCGTAAGGATGGTATTGTCCATCGTAAGCATCTTCACCCGGTTGCCACATGTCAATGGAGGTGCCTCCTACGGCGCAGGGAATTAACCCTATCCTCACGTCTTTGTCTTTTTCAATCGCCAGTATTTCCTGTGCAAATGACAACCCGGGACCAACCCCGATTACCTTCGGTTTGTCGAAATGCAGAGGATCCTTGGCTATCATCCATTCATTCTTTTCTGTCAGCATTAATATGCGTAGATTGTTTGGGGTGGAAAGTAAATCTATCTTACCCCTTCCCGCCATATTTGATTGTCCAACTAATAAATATAGATGAAAATTTGGATCCGATTTACCCTCAACCCTTCGTATCTTGATATTCTTATACCATACTTCAGAACCATGATTCTGAAAATCAATGTGTCCGAAGGGCGATTTCATGAAATATGGATTATCTCTCCATTTAGAATCAGCAACTTTCGCTTTCCAATCATCAAAACCTGTCTGGCATTGCAATACAATAGTTCCATTTACCCAATGCGTAATCAATCCATTCGCAATGCGGATTCTCCCACTATTCCACTCCATCGCCGGATTTGTCTTCTTTTCTTGAGAGGGGGGATAAACATCATACAGGGATCCTACCGATGTTTTCGAAAAATTCTCATTTTCGCCATAAATCTGATATTCCGCTCCTGTCAAATAGGGTTGCTTCCATTGCATTCCTTCTCTTACCCTGTAAATTACCCCGCTATTCCCTTTTTCGGGAATTCGCCACATGAAAGTTAAATCGAAGTCTTCAAATGCCTCAATGGTCATCAGGTCATTCCCCTTTGTGCCATCACAATAAATGGCATTGTCTCTCACCGACCAAGATTTAGGAATATCTCCATTATACGCTTTCCAGCCATTCAGGGTGATTCCGTCGAAAAGAAGTTCCCATCCCTGTTCAAACTCTTCCGGTGTCAGTGTATTGTCCTTCTCTTGCGCACTTATTGAAACCGAAATAAATAGAAGTAATAAGTAAAAAATTGCTCTCTTCATCATTCTTGTGATTGAGATAATTAAAGTTCCCACCCTTTGCGATAGGTGTGTTTGATCCACTCTTCACACATGCTCTGTGCGTTCCATTTTACCCATTGTTGAGATTCGCGTTCAACGCTTCGGGTGATTATATTGCTCGAGAAAGGAGTTAACTTAGCCGTGGTGAGTTCTTCGTTTGGAGCAATATTGCTCACCTTCATTTTTTCGCTGTCCCAAAGTAGTGTTTTCTGAAGCGATTGCAGTCGTACAGCCAGATTCCCCAATACTACCATTTCGTTGAAAGGACCTGAATAGCTAAAGGCTGAAGAGGGTTGACTACCATTCTTGCAACTCTCCACAAACGCCATCTCATGCCTGCCACCTCCCAGAGGATGATCGGGAATTCTTCCCAAATTCACTTTTGTTTTAGGGATAAACAGTTTCCCATTTTTATAGACTTTCCAGTTTGCTCCATAAGCTTCGGCGATTAACGTGGCATCTGAGCCGATAAGCATAAATCCGCCGCCGGGATTCATTGGAGCATCTTCCGGCAGGTCATAAGGACGCGAAGGCATCAATCCACCGTCATACCATGTTAATTCAAGTTCCGGAAGTTGACAGTAGGGTAGATTGTCCCTTGCAGGAAATTGATAACTCACTTTAGATGATACCGGCGCGCTCTCAGTATTCACTAAAGAAGAGCTTGCCTGGAAGGCCGTAGGTTGTCCCAGTTGCAGCGCGTAGTAGGGTACATCAAGCAAATGGCAGCCCATATCGCCCAAAGCACCCGTACCGAAATCCCACCAGCCACGCCATATCCATGGATGATATTCGGGATTGTAATCCCTCATCGGTGCGGGACCAATGAACAGGTCCCAATCCAAAGATTTCGGAATGGCTACTTTAACGAGAGGCTTGGGCATTCCCTGTCTCCAAATTGGCCTGTTGGTCCACACATGCACATCGCATACAGTTCCTAAACAACCACTTTGCACAACTTCTGCTACTTCATAGACGGAGTCGGAAGAATGCCCTTCATTTCCCATCTGTGTTGTCACCCCCGTTCGTTTTGCCAGATCCGTAAGATATCTTGACTCCCAAACTGAATGTGTGAGAGGTTTTTGAAGGTAAACATCCTTTCCTGATTCCATGGCTGCTGCCGCAATAGCTGTATGTGTATGATCAGGTGTACCGATCACCACGGCATCAATATCTTTTTGCTTCTCTAACATCACCCGATAATCTTTGTACCTTACAGCTTTGGGGTAAGCATTGAAAACTCTTCCTGCATAATCATAATCACAATCGCACAATGCAGTAATATTTTGGCCTACCATATTGTTCAGGTTCACTCTCCCTTTACCGCCAATGCCAATTCCGGCAATATTAAGCTTATCGCTTGGTGCCATGTGCCCTAATCCTGAAACCACATGATTAGGAAGCAATGTGAGTGATGCGCCCGTCAAACCGATATTCTTTAAAAATCTTCTTCTCTGCATATTTCCTTATGTTTATGATGTTATTTACGAACATGCTTCAACCATTCAACCGCAGCCTGTTTCATTTCATCCGAAAAGCGGTTATAATCCTCAGGCGTAAAAACATTCAGGTTATCCCCATCTTCGTAAAGATTATAGACCTTTTCAACTTCCGTCATGCAATTCCTTATTTCAGTTAATGAGGCATACTGATCCCATGTTGGGGCCACGATCATTAGCGGACGCGGAGCTATTGCAGCCATGATTTCATCAAAATCATACGGCAACCTGTTTTCTTCCCCAATGAAGAACCCTAAACGAGGGAGCAACCCGTGCAGATGCGAATATTTGTAAATGCCCTCACCTACTCTCTTATCATTAATTCTCATAGGTGTAAAGCCAGAAACAGCTATTACACCCGCAATACGCTCATCCAGTGCGGCACTATACAATCCCACAGTACCGCCCAAAGAATAGCCCGCAACAAAGATCTGACTTGAGTCAATCTGTTCGTTCTGGCACAACTCGTCTACAGCCCATCTGACATCAGCAACCATCCTGCCCATTTTAGACCAGTTTGGGAACCGCTCATAGAACAGACGACCTTCTTCAATGCGGCTGCCAAATCCTATCTGGTCAAAAGCGAACACAGCGAAACCGGCATCGACAAATCTGTTTATGATATCCCCGGTTTTTACAAATCCCGTGGAATAGGCATATTCATGAAGATATATCACAACCGGTTTCTTTTCAAGTGCAGCGGCTTGATTATTCGCTTCAGACGATGTGAAGAGCTGCCCGAACAGCATTGATTTGCTTTGTATATTTGAATGAATGCGTGGATAACCTACTACATCACGCATATAATCAGTATGTTGGCCCGGTCCAACGGAAGGCGGTTCCTCGCCGAGTCCCCACTCAATATGTTTTTTAATATCAGTCCGTTTTCTTTTCCATTGAGATCTATTTTGAATAGGTCTGTCCTGTTCATCAACAAGTAACTGATTCGTTTCCTTTGATGAAAAATTCAAGGGATTTATCTCTTCTCCACTCAAACGGAGCCATTTAGAAAAAGAGTAATCGTAGTATAGCTTGTTCTCAGGTTGAATATTGCCGCGCTCAAACACATAGTCGCAAAAATCAAGATATCGCTCCAGATCCGTATTAGAGGGCGCATGGAGACCATGTCTCAGGTCGAGTGCGATCTTATTTTCCGCATCTAAGAACGCATAGATTTTTTTAGCCGACAAAAATGCCTGTTCAATCCCCCAAGGGTTTCCTGCCGATTCATGGATGGAAGAGGTGATCATCAAACCACGGGGCGCAATGAGTGACATCAGTGAGTTTATATCAACAGGGATTTTATGTTCGTTCCCCACAAAGAATCTGAGACGGGGATGTAGCCAATGAGGACGGATTCGGGTCAAAACTTCAATTGTTTCACTATTGTACTTATCAGCGGTATAACGAAAAGGATTTTCACCCCCGGTGCCGCCACTTATAGGGATCACAGCTCTGATGCGCTCATCATACGCAGCCGCCCATAACGCCATTTTCCCATTTCTTGACAATCCGGCCAAAGCTATCTGCTCTCTATTAACGTAAGGTAGTGTATAAAGAAAATCGATGGCTCTTGATGCAGCCCATCCCCACCGCATGATTGTGCTGAAATCATATTCCGGCCACCATATCTGTTCATACGCTTCACTATCATCAGGATATCCATATTTAGGGTCAGTAGCCGTGAAACGGCATCCTATATAGCCTCTTCTAACGGCAGCCTGTACCCAGTCATATCGTCCTTTTTTCCAGGGACAGATAAATACGGGATGTGGTCCCTTGCCAGGGGGAATCAATAAAGTGACATGCAACTGAGCCTTATGTTCCGGTCCAAAACGAAGCATGACATCAAGCTCAGTCAGTTCTCCAAATGCTTCTTCTCTTAATACTTCTATCTTCAGGTTCTTGGGATCGGGTGGAACGGTTCCTGTAATCCAGTATTGAGCATCTCTTTTTATTTGCGCACGTTTTTGATTCCATTGCTCCATGGTTTTCACAGGAATGTTTTCGCCACCTTCGTCCAAAATTAATGGATCCGGCAGGAATGGCAAAGCGGGTAATTCATCAAAATCAGGCGGCAGCTCACCGGTTCGGTTCAACCAATCATTCCAGGTAAAGTCAACGGGCGAAACATGTGCGGGAGGAGTTCCCCGTAGCTGATCGGTAGCAGGTATACGGCGATCGGGGGGCAAAACTTTCTGCAATTGATTCAAATACTCCGAAGGAGTTTGATTTTCCTGACTGAAAATCATCCCATTCACAGAAAAAAAAATAGACAAAAGCAGTCCCGGAATTAGAAAGTTAATTTTCTGCTTCATATATTATTCAATATCAATTTGACAAAACCACTTTATGATTATTCTGACATCAGGAACCATTCGAAAAAACCTATACTTTTATAAAAACTTTTTTCTTATACATGATGTATAAAACCAGCCACGCAACCAATACGGTACACACTCCCATGACCGGTCTTTGATATACACCTGACAATTGTCCGACCCATCTGAAGGCAGCGTTCGCTATATAAGAGTAGTTAATAAAAATGGGGGAGATATAAATGAAAATAGAGTTCATGCCAATCACCCTAAAAAAGAAAGACCATTTGTGGTATCCCTTAATATCGATGATATAGTAGAATAGAGCGAACAGTAGTAAACTTATGCCTCCTGTCAATACCGTATATGAACTCGACCATAGGTTTTTGTTTATCGGAAAATCCAAATTCCAAAGAAGACCCAATAAAATCAAGCCCACTCCAACGATACTGAACCACCCGACTTTCTTAACCGGAGTCATGGGATGCTTCTTTAAGAAACTGCCGGTTATAACTCCCAAAAGCGTAGTGGATACGCCCGTGATTGTGCAGAGCAAACCCACCGTGTCGTGAATGCCGCGCGACAATACACCCGGCAACACAATCCGGTCAAAGTAGGATGCAAAGTTGCCTTCTTCTGTAAGGTTGCCCGGAGGATACCCCGGCGCAGAAGTGAATTTCAATAATAGCCAGTATCCGATAAGCAGTCCCCAATACCATATAATACGTGCTTTGGGTTTTGCATACAGATATATAATGTTGGCGAAAACATAGCTAACGCCAATTTTCCCAAGTACGCTCGCATAACGGTACTCCGCTAACGGTCTTAATTCAATTCCTTTTGTATTATAAACAATACCCAGCAGGATGAGCACAAGTCCCCGTTTTATCACTTTCCACAAGATCTGTTTCTTAGAGCGTCCGCTTTTCAACTGTTTGTCGATTGAGTATGGGGACGATAGCCCTGAGAGAAACATGAATAGCGGGAAAATCATATCCCAAAGCGTGAATCCATTCCAGTATGGATGTTCGAATTGAGCGGCAAGAGACGTCCAAAAAGGAGTTTCCTCTATGGTGGCTATATGCACGATCACGCTGCCAATCCCCATGATCCAGAACATATCAAAACCCCGAAGCGTATCAATAGAGCGCAACCTGACGGTATCGGGCTTGTCGAATGCTACACTTTTAGTTCCCACCCCTTTTCATACTCTCTTTTCCACAATTTACCCGCTTCCCTGTCTTTCAATATGGTGCCATTTTTCTGATCGATACTTAACGATCTTCCCACTCTGTGAGAAATATTGGATAACTGCACCAGTTGCGTGCTGGCACATGCTTCCGTGAGTGGGGAGTTTAATTTTTCTCCTTTGCGAATGGCATTAAAGAAGTTTTGAAAATGGTAGGCATCAAGACTTTGAGTAGGATTCACCAAATTGCCTTCTTCAAATACCATCTTGCTATCTACGTGCTTGACTAATTTATTGTCCAAGTCAAAAACTTTATATTCATTTCCTCCTCCAATGGTCAGGCTCCCTTTATCGCCATAAAAAGTTACTCCGCTACCATACCCCCCTTGGGCAGAACGGATACAGCTTTGGCTCTCCCATGGCATTGCTTTTCCATTGGCGAATTTAAAATTAACCAGCTGGGTATCCGGCGTCTCCCAGTCGTCGCGATAATGATACCGACCACCGATAGATTCTACCGAAACAGGATAGCCCAGATTCATTCCCCATCTAAGCAGGTCCACGAAGTGCATGCCGTTATTCAAAGCCTCACCCGTACCCCAGTGCCATACCCAGTGCCAATCATAGTGAACAAGATTGTCTTTATAAGACATTCTGGGCGCAGGACCTTGCCAAAGCTCCCAATTCAGCCAGTCAGGCACCGATGCAACGTTTCCAATACCCATCGAGGGGCGTTTGTTGTAATACCAGCTTTTCCCATAATGAACCTCACCTATCACGCCATCGTGCAGCTCTTTTATCGCGTGGGCCACGTTAGGCCAGGAGCGCCGTTGGTTGCCAACCTGGACTACTTTCCCG
>JAQWBH010000378.1 GCA_028707405.1 Parabacteroides sp.
AGCCGACACGAGCGGAGAATGTTTTGACCTGCTCGGTAAGCCCAGATATGAGAGCGAATTCCTCGCCCGTCAAATTGCGGTCGACCGAGAACTGCGCTTGTGAATATGCAATGCCGTTGTTGTTGGTCGCCTTTTTCAGAGTAAATTTAGTAACCACAGCATTGGATTTCTTGCCTTTGGAGAGCAGCCGCATAGTAATCGGCTTCCCAATCGTTATGACGCCCCATAATGTGCATTTCCGAGCGAATCCACATCCCTGTGTCAATGAGTCGCCCGAATCCACAAGCGGGACAGGCCAGCCTTTGTCTCCCGTTCTGATGTCCACGAGGGTTTTCATTCACCGATAAAGCTGTTACAGTTGCTTGGACTGTTTTTTCTTTTTTTGCGGAATCTATAGGTTCCACAGAATCTAAAAAAAAATAGCTTATCCAAAGGAACATCAGGAAAAGCGTTTATAAGTCCACCGATTGTCTTCTTGCCTCCAACCCGTACACCGCGCAGAAGTCGGCTAACCTCCATTCTGGAAATGCCAATCTTTATGGCAAGCTGAGTGTTGCTCCATCCACGTTCTTGCTTCAATTTATTTAGATACTCAATGTTCGGTCTCAAATATATCACCTCCTATGCGAAGAACCTTTAGGTTCCATATTTGATAAAATATATACCGCATTTAATTAAGCGGCAAATAGGAACCCATAGGTTCCAAATATATATTACACCTATCGGTTACAAAAATCAAGTCATGTTTCAAAAAAGTGTTGCTTTTAGGTTACATCTATGGTATACTAAGTTCGAGAGTTGAAAGGAGACCAAGTAAATGTCTAAACTCGGAGCATTCATTAAGGGGAAACGCGAACAGCGTAACCTCTCTATACGCAAACTCGCTGAGACTGCCGGAATAAGCCATACGGAAATAAAACGTATCGAAGATGGGGTCAGGAGACAACCGTCACCACAGGTGCTTCGTTCTATTGCTGTTGCCTTAAACGTCCAGTATGAGGAGTTAATGTCGGTGGCAGGATACTTGGATACCCAAGAAAAGTCTTTGGTCGCAGCACAAGCGACCTCAACCGATGATTTAACCGAAGACGAACTAGCAAAAGTAAATGAATTCATTGCATTCATCAAGAGTCAGCGAAAATAGGCGTACCAACCTCTTCCCAGAGGTTAGTGCGCCTTATTTTCTAACGACGAACCGGAATGCGAACAAGTTCAACTGCAGGGAAGCGACCTTTAGCTTCTGTCACGATTTCGTTGTAGATATCATGGGATTTAGTTAAATCCTCGATGGTCACTGCGAGCGCATATTCCACTTCTTGTGTGTTCTCCACGTCCCATCGTGAAAACAACTCAAGCCATATTTCCCAATCTCCGGCAGAGAAACTGGAAAAGATCTCTTCAAAATGGTAACAAGTATCCCATTTCTTCCTGCCGTCAGTCACCCTTGGGTTGGATGACTTGTTTTGCCCTTTACTGTCTAGTTTGTGTAGCGAGGCCATAACAAATGCTCCAAGATACTCCTCGCCCTTTGTATGGTCAACGGGCGGCTGTGTCACGCAAGTCACGATCACTTTCGCCTTTCCCCGTTTCTTTATCCCTTCGAATACTTTCGGCATGATGAATTTGACATGCCTTTTCGTTTTGCGGTTCAGGGTTCCGCTATGTATAAATGTGACCCTATGGGCAGTTGAGTAGATACTTGTTTCTAAAACTGGTAAACCACGGCCGTAGCAATCACCGTAGAACGCCGCTTCGTCTTTTTCTAGCTTATTCTTACTGTCAATAAGAAGTGGAAGTTCAGCTCCATGGTAAAGCAAAGTCTCTGCCATCAGCGTATTTTGATCAGGAACAGTCTGGAGAATCTGAGCCAAAATGCCTGCAATCTCCGGAGCCGCAAAACTTGTACCGGCTTCAATCGCCAGTTTCCCTTCAGGTGCAAGCATAAGTGCAAACTCGTCAATCGGCGTATTTCCGTTACTCAGGATGGTACCACCATAAGCGACAATATCCGGTTTGCGCATTCCACAAAAACCGGGTCCAATTCTTGAATAGGGAGCGACATCGCCGCGCTTGCTCAGGCTCCCATTGTGATCTTTACCCACTACTGACCCGACACTAATATTAAGCATTGAATCGGCAGGCAGAGCAATCCTCGCGTCTGTGTCGTCGAGTATCCGCTCAAGCGAGGTTTCCGTCTGGTACAGAATGTGGTTGCCGACTGCAATCGTGAACTTCACTCCATACTTATACGAAAGATAATCCAATTCGTAGCCAAGGTTACTGATGACATCGCCCTCTATGGGCACTTCGGCTGCGGACGAGAAGTTATAAACTTTTGCTACATCGTGAAAAGTCTCGACAGCTTCCTTAATACGGCGGATCATCGTATCCTCTGAGATCCGTTTTTTATCTCGTATATTACAATCAATTATTCTTGCACACGGTAACATCGTTCCAGTCGCAAGCTGCTCACCTACATTCCGAAACGCCGCCTTGCTAGCCACCTGTGTCCCGTGGCGGCAAGAACCACCTGTGCTTCCGGTTGGCGTCCAGTGGGTTACGATGACAGATTCGAGGGCGTCAGGAAACTTAACACCATCATCCAGAATAACGACAACGGGTAGTTCATCAATGTTAACCGAAGGGTCTAAGGAGAGTTTGTGGTCACAGGGGACAATAGCACATTCTAAGACATCTGTAAGGAACACAGTTGAAGACACGCGGCAAACGACAGTATCGTTTGAAACTTCCTCAAGACTTCCTATGGGTATTTCAGCGCGAATAATACCCGTTCCATCCGACAACTTGAACGGCTCTGCGAGGATTTTACCCTTGTGCTCCTTGATTTTATCGACTAGTTTTCCCTCGGCTCTATCCTGTAGTTCGCCGCCAAGTTTCGGCACGAGCATTAATTGAACGTCGAGAAGAAGATTATCCTCACCGACCTGTTCAATTAGCGCACGGAGAGACCTGGCTTGCTTTTCGGTAGCAGTGATGAAGCGAAAATCATCAATAAACTGGTATTGTTTCGTGCTGCCATCGTTGTCCCGATAACCACGTACACGGTCTTGGAGTCGATCAAAGCGTGACTTTGTAGCGGATACTATAGCCCGCCGCTCGTCCTTTACCATATTGATGTTCATTCCCTCTTTTTCAAGGAACTCACGCTGATCTTTCAATTTTTGTCCTTCTGGAAGCACGATTTCAAAGATGCGGATGTCCTCGTCGCTGAGTGAATCGTCACCACTTTGGATTTTCGTATATGCCGAGACAATGTCCTGCAAACCCGTCGACAGCTTAGACCCGTGTTCAAAACGGTCAAGCCCACGTTCTTCGGAGAAACCTCTCGGCGTATTGTCGAAGTCCTCAACTTCCGTCTCAAGCGGTATCGTGAGGTGCGGTCTTAGGTCATTGTTCATCGCCATCCTCGCTTTCCTTATCAATTTTTTTCAGTTGGTACGAGAGCGTGTTGTGCTTCATGCCGAGTGCTTTGGCTAGTGCTCTGATGCTCACTCCTTTATCGTGGAGGGTAGACGCTGCCTGAATGACACTTGAACTGTTGGCGTTGTTGGTAAGCTGCTGGATAAGCAACTCAACCATATCAGCCATTGTAATAGGGCGTTCGGTAGTGACGTATCGTTTAGCCGCTGCTACCACGAGCTCTTTAAGTTGGGCTGTGCTGCGTTCCGCTGTAATTGTGGTAAGCAGTTCTATCTTCACCTCATGTTTAACACCATACTCTTGAAACCATTTCGTTATCAATTCTGCCCGCTGTTCTTCATCAGGATAGCTAAGGTTGACTACGTAATTGAAACGCCTCCATATAGCAGGGTCGAGAAGGTGCTCGTGGTTTGTTGCTGCAATGAGGAATACATTTATTGGCATATTGTCAAAATTTTGAAGGAGTGCTGTCACTACACGCTTCAATTCCCCCATCTCGTTCTCATCGTCACGTTTTTTTGCAATTGCGTCGAACTCGTCGAGGAACAAGACTATACGCTTGCTTCTCACGCTATCAAAAACTTTTCGGAGATTCACGCTTGTTTGTCCGAGATATGACGAGATTAAACCATCGAGCCGAACATATGCCATCGATAGCCCCAGTTCTTTTGCGATTGCATTAGCAAGCATTGTCTTCCCGCAACCAGGAGGGCCGCACAAGAGCAAGCGGTTTGCTGGGGGCAACTGATGCTTGATAAGTTTTTCGTTATTTTCGTTTTCTGATAAAATTTGACCAATCAGGACTTTTTGGTTATTTGGTAACACCACATCTTCTAAAGCAATAGAGGGTTGAACTACTTCAAATAATTCAAGCATGCTATCTTTGTCGCGTGGAGTTGTCATTGTCGGTGTCGACGCCGATTGAACCGAAAGGAAGTCTTCTTGTTTCTTTGGACGGTTCCCGATGTTGCTAACAAGGGTGCTTCCAGCGTTTTTACCGAAGTAAGCATCCCGAATCTGTTTGGAAAGACGTATGTTCCATTTACGCTCCTCGTCTGCTGCCAAGACGGTTACAGCGGCCTGGAATTCTTCCTCAACACCCGAACAGTGAGCGATTATTAGTTTTTCAATT
>JAQWBH010000379.1 GCA_028707405.1 Parabacteroides sp.
TGCTGTGCTTGCTTTTGCGGCTTCCTATCTGGTTTTGAAAGACCAACTGCTTCTGGAAGCTATCGGGTGGCTTTGTGCTTTTGTCATTCCCGGACATATCCTGTATTCAAAACATTGAAAATGACTCATGTCATCAACCTTGAATTGCCCAACAATTCCTGAATCTTATATCCATCGCATCAGCCGTACCGGAAGAGCAGGAGCAAGCGGGGTAGCCATAGGTTTCTGTGATGAGGAAGAAAAAGAATATCTGAGGGATATCCAGAATTTGATCAGTAAGAAGATTCCAGTGAATAACGAACATTCTTATTCATTGATGAATCATATTGTGACGAAAAAGGCACCCAGATCTCAGCGTCCGCAGAGGAACTCCAACAACAGGAATTCTTCTCCGAGAACAGAAAAGAAAGGTTTCTCAACGAATGCTGAAAATTTTAAAAAACAAATTCATCAATAAACTCATTTAAAAAGAAGAAACCCGTTTTTGTAGAAAACAGATATCCTTATTCTTTGGACAAGAATTTAAGACTTTGTGAAATGTTTTGAAAGATGTTTTTAAATTAATAAGAAGTTCACTTCTATATTGGTTTTTTTGTATAAATTGCACTTTTATTGGTTTTTTTATCTTTATTTGATGTAGATGAAACTTGTTAAAGAAAGACACCCTTCAATTGTAAGTAAGCTTTTTATACCTTTACTTCTCCTATTCTTTTCTTGCGAGCAGAAAAATAAGGATATTTTAGTTGATCATATTTCTCCGTCTGATTTTGAAGATGTGTTGGATGTGGATGGGATCGTACAGGCTGTACAGTCTTCTTCTTTGGCTTGCCCCAGAGGAATAGAAGCAGAGGTTGTGTTCTTGATTGAAGACGGTTCTTTGGTTGAACAAGGGGATACAGTCTGCATCCTTGAAAGCCGGGAATTGACAAATGAATATGAACAGGTGCTGATATCGGTTGAGACGGCCAAGGCCAACCTGAACAAGAGCAAGGCAGACTTGGATATGCAATTTGCCTTGTTGGATGCCCAGGTAAAAAGTATTGTTGCACAGACAGCCATTGCCAATTTGGATTCGCTGCAATTAAAATATTCATCGCCTATCCAGCGGCGTATCAAAGAGCTGGAAATTCAAAAAGCCACCATTGAAAAAGATAAACTTGAGCGAAAACTGAAGTCGCTTAAAGTCATCAACAAATCACAAATCAGGAGTTTGGAAATCCAGATACTCCAGAAGGAAAATCAGGCAGCTAGCATGAAGGAAAGATTAGATATGCTTATCTTTAAAGCATCTCAGACCGGCATGACAGTCAGAGCCAAATCATGGCTTACCGGTAAAACTTTACAGGAAGGTGATCAGGTTTGGTCAAATATGCCTTTGGTCTCCATTCCGGATTTGTCAGAAATGAAAGTAGTCATTCAGGCAACGGAGTCCAATTATAAAAGGATGAAAATCGATGACCCTGTTGAATTTACATTCGATGCCATGCCTGGTAATCGCGCCTGGGGTAAGATACAAAAGATCGCTCCAGTTGGTCAACCTATCAAAAAAGACTCCAAAGTGAAGTTTTTTGAGATAGAAGCTTCCGTTGACAGCTCAACGACATTGCCTGAACTTGGATTAACTGCCAATGGCAGAGTAATACTCAAACGTGTTCTGGATACCATTGTTGTACCTCAGATTGCCATCTTTGACCAGGACTCAGCGAAATTTGTCTATGTTAAACTCAAAAAAGGCTATGAAAAACGTCAGGTATTACTCGGAGTATCTTCTCCTAAAAGTGCAGTCATAAAAGCTGGCCTAACAGGAAAAGAACGCCTTTCCATGATTAAGCCATCCTCTTTAGAAGTCAAAATCGAGACATCCTTGACAGATTCTACCAGAAAAAAAACATCCAATCTGATACATCAGCAAAACAAGTCATCTAAATCCCAGTCCGTTCAACTAAAACAGATTCATGCAAAATAGTCTATGAAACACACTTGTATTTATTATTACCGGATGAAAAGCAATTTTTTATTCTCTTCTCTGAAGCTTTGTGCTCTGTTTTTTATTGCCGGAGCCCTATTTCAATCCTGCGGTAAAAAAGAAACCAAGGATATTCCTGTCAATAAAGCGGTTAAAGGTACGTTCTATCTTGATGTCTTTGAAAGTGGAGATATTCAGGCTATTCAATCCATCAATATATCTTCACCAACCATCTCCTGGAGATATGGTTCGTTGAAAATTACACAGATTGTGAAAGATGGTAGCGAGGTTAGAGCGGGTGACACTGTAATCATGTTCGACCCGTCTGAGATCAAGAAGGCCATTGTTGAAGCAGAAGCCAGACTTGAAATCAGCTATGCCGAACTCGAAAAACTGAAGGCTGAGCATCAGTCTAACTTGGAAGAAATTAAAGCGGACTATGAGATAACTCGCATTTCACAGGAAATATCCAGTATACAATTTGAATCAGCAGGTTATGAGGCAGATATCAAACGTAAAGAAATCAAACTTAATCTGGAGAAAGCTAATATTGCGCTGGAACGTGCAAAAAACCAAATTGAAAACATGAAAAAGATTCAGGCTGAAGAAGTGAAGCAAAAACTCTTATCCATTGATCAGGACAAGTCCACGCTATCTGAAGCAAATGAAACATTACAAAAGCTCTTTTTAATTACATTAAAACCTGGTATTACCATTATCAACAGAAACTGGAGCAGTGGAAACAAGTTTCAAGTTGGAGACCAGTGCTGGTCTGG
The DNA here is from genome assembly GCA_028707405.1 of Parabacteroides sp. Lineage (GTDB taxonomy): Bacteria > Bacteroidota > Bacteroidia > Bacteroidales > Tannerellaceae > Parabacteroides. Next base: position 2,743 of record JAQWBH010000379.1, read on the forward strand.
ATTTCCGCTTATTCAGCTACCAGATATGACAAAACTTAAAGCTACGGTACAGGTTAACGAAGTTGATATTTCAAAAATCATTAAAGGTATGAAAGTGGAAATCAAGCCTGATGCATTTTCTGATAGTATTTATGCAGGAGAGGTTCTGTCTGTTGCCAATCTGGCCATCAAAAAGGACGGTGACTCAAAAATCAAGGTTTTTCCTGTTGACATTCTGATAAAATCCGGTGGTAAAAAACTCATGCCAGGATTGACTGTAAGTTGTCGCATCCTCATTGATAAAAAGAAGAATGTGGTATATGTCCCAATTGATGCTGTTCATTCAGACGGTATAGAGAACTATGTATTCAAAAAAACAAAAAATGGATTTAAAAAAATAATGGTAGAAACCGGTGCTACTAATACGGATTATATCATCATAACTAAAGGACTGGAAGGTGGCGACTTGGTCGCTATGGTCGATCCGTTCGTTAAAGAAGATCCGAAGAAAACCAAAAAGAATTGAAGCAATGAAGTTCAGAAAAATTCAATTGATATTGATACCAATTGCCCTGTCTATTCTGCTTTCCTGTAATGATCAGACATTTAAAACCTATCAGATTAAAAAAGGTGCGTTTAGGCAGACCATCATTGAAACTGGTGAGTTGGCTGCTGTCGATATCAGGTCGTTTGTGCTGACGAGTTACGGAAGATATTGGTATCGGATGAAAATTATCGGTTTGCTGGATCATGGTACCAATGTGAAAGCTGGTGATTCTATCATTCAGCTGGATCCTACGGATGTAAAGAAATACATCATAGATGTAGAAGACCAACTGGAAACACAAGAAGCCAATTTGGCAAAACTGTTGGTAAATCAAAGCAATAAACGGAGTGAGATGGATGCCAGCTTGAAGAATGAACAAGCATCCTTCGATCTTAAGAAACTCGAACTGGAGTCTTTTCGTTTTGAATCGGAAAAAAGCCGGAAGATCAAAGAATTGGAATTTAAGCAGGCAAAAATAAGTTTGGCCAAAGTGAAAAAAAGTATGGTACTCAACAAGATTATAGCATCAAATGACCTTAAAATTCAGAAAATCAGGGTGAATCAATTGAAACGGGATGTTCACAGTGCCTATGCCGTACTTCCAAAACTGACCATACGTACGCCCATACCAGGTGTCTTCCAGGTTGGAACTAACCAATCAACAGATGCTATGATTAAGATTGGAGACCAGATATATCAGGGAAGCAATATGGGAAATGTTCCGGATTTGACCTGGATGAAGGTGTATACGACTGTAGATGAAAATGACTTTTTCAAGGTGCGTTTGGGACAAAAGGTGGTGGTCAGGCTGGATGCCGTATCCAACGTTGAATTTAAAGGGGAAATCTCATCAATAGGAAAATTGTGTCACCTTAAAGATGAAAAATCCCGCCAAAAAGTATTTGATATAGAAGTAAAACTATTGGTGTCCGATACGCGTCTGAAGCCTGGAATGACAGTTAGTTGTGAATTGTTTTGTGATGAGATTCGGAATGTGACCTATGTGCCGTTGAATTGTGTGGAGAATACCGAAGCTGGAAATTTTATCTATTTGAAAAAAGGAGGGGAATATGTGCGTACGGAAGTAGTAACCGGTCCGGCAAATAACACCCATATTGTAATAAATGGCGATTTTCAGCCAGGGCAGACCATTGAACCGGTCAGTCAGTTTGTACATAAGGAAAAAAAATAACTATGCAGATAGAAGAAAGTATTCGCGTGGCTGTAAACGGGTTAATCGAACACAAATTTAGATCTTTCCTAACGATGTTGGGTATTATTTTTGGGGTGGCGTCAGTCATA
>JAQWBH010000063.1 GCA_028707405.1 Parabacteroides sp.
AATCTTCTGATTTATCAACCCCAGAGTCTCACAACTACAGATGATCCCGTTTTCATTTTTATGATCTTTAGCCAGATTATACATATTTATAGCGTTATCAGCAGCTTTTTCCATCTGACCTTCCCATAACATAAATTGGCACAGGAAACTTTGCGTATCATAATAATAATCGGTATATTTTTTCATTACTTTTGCCAGCGAATCCGATTTGGCTGCATAGTAGTAAATACTATCCAATAATCCCTCATTATAATAATGACGGGCCAGATAACGAAATGTCCAGTCCTCCATATTCCTTTGATGGCTTTTAGTAGCTTCTTTCTCCAGCAAACGAAGCCAGTGAAGTCCGTGCGGATCATCCATGGTGGTGCGTGACAAATCCTGCAAAATCTGCAAACGCTTTTCCACGTTTGTCGTTCTCGTTAGTGTAGCAGCCAAACTATCCTCCTTGGAAACAGCCGCAAAAGAGTTAAAAGACAAGCTATTAAGAAGAGAAATCAATATTAGCAATTTGCATAATTTCATAAAATCCTACTATTTTATAGAATCCTCCACATCTTTCTTTTGCAAATATAAGAAATATTTTAAAGTTTACACGTCTTAAACACTCCTTTGATATAAATAAAAAAGAATAATAGTAAAAAAACAATATATAACAAAAAGAAAATAAGAAAAGAAAATAAGATTTAGAAAAACTTTGCAAAATAAATATATTTCATTTACTTTGCGAATTATTAAAATCAATTCTAAAATGGAAAAAAAATGAAGCGTTTGTCTCTAACTATCGTGTGTGGAATCTTAGCCCTATTTTCGATTTCATGCACTACAAATCAAAACGACGACTTAGCTTTAGATAAACAGGCGACGTCGTCTGCTGCCATACAAAATATCGGCATGCAAACAGTAGCTTTTGATATCAGTTATGAGGTACCAAAAGGTTATAGGATTGCTTTTGAAGTTTACGGAGAGAACCCATTGAAAATGAGTAACGGAGTTGTCACTAAAAAATCCGATATAACTCCGATCCTTACGGGTATCACCAACGGAGAAGGCAAATACAATATGTCGCGAGTTGTTTCTGAACAGATGAGAGAAGTCTATGTTTATACCTCTTTCATCGGTGTACCGACCTTGCTGCACGGACTGATCTCAAATGGTTCTGTCAAACCTGTTGCCCTTGATTTAGGAGAAATATCTCCGATTGCTGAGACGGCAGAAACACGTGCAACATCGGGCGATCCGTACCAAACTATCGGAACCTGGAACTATCTGGGTAAACCCGATTATATCTCTCAGAAAGAAACTATAAGCTATACATTGCTGAATGCGGTCAACCAGGCCCTTCCTGAATGGTCGGCCGTATCACCGAATGAATATAAGCAAGGCGATATCCATGTAACTCAGGATGCAGAAATCCGTGTGAGCATGATTCATTCCGGAGGTATCTTCAATGACGTGCTGGGATATTTCACTTATGAAGGCGATATTAAGGATGTTGATCCAACCAGCATTCACGAAATGATTGCATTTCCACTGGCAAAAGTGATTCCGCTGCTTTCATCGGGACTCAAAGCCGGGGATATGGTTCAACTGAAATACTACAATCCGAAAACCGAACAATTACAGAACACTTTTCCTAAAGGCGTCTCTATTGGATGGGTGCTTCGCACAAATGGTTATAATATGCTGACCCGTACCATCAACGACGGAATTTCTCGTTTCTACTCCAACCCGGCGTGGAATCCGGAAAAAACGAACAAGAATCATACCGTTTTATTCAAAAAAGATAATTTTGTCGCCATCGGCTTCGAAGATATGCCTAATGAATGGATGAACGGATGGATCGGCGATAAGGATTGCAACGATGTCCTGTTCCATGTATCAGCCTATCCCGAATCGGCCATATCTTATGAGGCGGACAAACTACCTGACAATTCCGGTGATATTGAAAATACCGACAAAAGTAACGAGATTCAGCCTTTGTCGGATATCATCAATATTCCCGATGGCTGCGACTTTATGAAAGATTTGCTGGTGGCCTCAGAATCTACGCTGAAACGTACTGTGTCTCCTTCAGACCCATCAGACAGCTATGGGAACATTGTCGGTGCAAAAGATGTTCTGTATATCGCCAATCTGGAAACAATGAGCAATCTGCTTTCCAACGAAAACTCTTCCGTTTACCGGACATTTGTGAAAACAACAAGCAGCAATGCCGAAACAAAAGCAGTAGAAGCTAAAAAGATTTTTGTTAAAACAACGGTAAGGGGTATGACTATTTCTATTGACGGCAGTGATTATGACGGCGCCGAAACGAAAGCCGGCTTAAGCACTGAAACGAATGTCAAAAAGATACTTCTGCAGGCTATCTCGTCTCTAAAAGACAAGCTTCAAGGCAATGAAGCTATTTGCATTATTATCGATATGGAATTTGATCCGGTATCCGATGAAGAATTCCTTGACATTCTCCCGGCCGGTCCGTACACGCTGTATATCGGTTCCGAAAATGATCAATAAGTAATATTGAGTCTTCAAAGTATATACTTTTGGAATACGAAAGTATATACTCTTAACTTATAAAAGTATATACCTTTGAATATAAAAGTATATACTTTTTTATGTGCATAATTATACTGGAATTTGAGCGTTCCTTTTACCTTCTGCCCAGATCGTCATAAAGTGTTTGGAGAAGGGCTTTCCCTTTGCAGATACGCTCGCTGCTACCGGCAAGAGGCTGTTCTATCAAAATCTTGTTTCCTTCATTATCATAAACCGACACACCTGTCGTATCGATAAACGCAAAACCGTTCGGATAGGTATAAAAAGCATATTTGGGAACTTTCCTGTCAAAAATATCCTTACTGAATGTAAAGCCTCCGTGAGGCAGCCCCAACTGACCGAGCAACGTAGCAGCCAAATCCGTTTGGTTGGCAAAAGCAGTAATCACTGCAGGCGATTTCAAAGCGCCTCCGATCCAAAGCATGGGAATATGAAAACGACGTGGTTCATATTCGAGCAGACTCTCCGGATAATGGAACCCATGATCGGATACAAATATAACCAGCGTATTCTTCCACACCGGAAGTTGCTTTAGCTTATCGATAAAATGCCCCATGCAACTGTCGACAAAAGCCACCGAATTAGGGTAAAGCTCATGCAAACGATGATATGGCACAATAAACGGCTCATGACTGCTCAGTGTCAGAAAGGTGGTAAACCAAGGTTTATCTAGCGGCCGTTTACAAATATCTTCATACAAATAGTTGAAAGTAACATCGTCGTTTGCGCCCCATTTGGAAAGAATATCCGATATGGGAAAATCACGGTCTGCTGTAATCTTACTATAACCTGAGCCAAAGAAATAGCTTTGCATATTCGTAAAATTGATATCCCCTCCGTACAACATATCCGATTTATAGCCTACCCTTCCCAAGCTTTTGGCTATAGAAGGAAGCGTCTGGCTCTTGGCCGGATATTTCATGATTGATGTTGTAGGTTGCGCCAGATATCCATTGAGTACAGACACCAGTCCACGATCGGTACGGAACGAGTTAGCATACATATTTATAAACAATATCCCTTCACGGCTGAGACGATTGAGGTTGGGTGTCACCGTAGAATCGCCTCCGACAACTCCCACCACATTGGCCGAAACACTTTCCATGACGACAATCAGGATATTCGGCCGTTGCGTATTCAAGACTCGTACAGCCGACGAATCACTTGAGGATGAAGATACCGGATCAGGAAGGATCCCCTTTACAATAGCTTTCCGTTCTTCCTCAGAAAAAAAATTGAACTGCGCAGCAAAATTCTGTTGCTTACTTAACGAAGAAAGCAAACTGAAACAAGGATTAATAGCCGAATGATTCAGGAACTGCTTCTTACTGAAATAGACCATTCCCACGTTGGCGGTTGAAGTCGTTACACCTCCACGAATAGGGATAAACATAAAAGCCCCTATAATGAGACCAGCCAGCGTTCCTGCTAACGGGTGACGAACAGGTGTGTCCGGGAAGAGCGGAAGAATATACTTCCGCAACGCCCAGTAAATAGCCGCAGCATAGACCACGATAACTATCAGCTGAACAAAAAACAGGCTCAGCGGAATACTGGCCATCGCATCAGCAGGCGATTTGAGATAAAAAAACAAAGTCGCGTCCAGCCGGAAGCCCCAATAGCCATAAAGAGCCTCGTCAACGGCAAAGATCACAGCAATCAAGATCGCGGCAACCAGAAAATAGCCTTTCAGAAACTTCTGATAAAACCGACCCGGCAACCAGACTGAAACAAGGACGCATAACAACGGGATAACTGTCAGGTAACCGGCAATCGTGCTATCCAGCAACAGCCCATGGAGCATCACCTGAATATAATCAGTGAATGAGCATCCGGCTGCCAAAGCATGATGATAAAGCATAAATGCCGGTTTCTGAATCACAAAAATCGGTAGCCATATAGAGAATAATGCGAACAGGAATACTACCCTTCTCTTCATTTCTCTTTTGTTACTTATATATCTTCATCTTCATTTCGGCTACCATCGGATCGATGATATAATCATCATAATCCATCATCTTGTCAATAATACCATTGGGTGTCAGTTCGATCATACGGTTTGCAACCGTCTGAATAAACTCATGATCATGACTTGAGAACAGAATATTACCCTTAAATGCCTGAAGCGTATTATTAAACGCCTGAATAGACTCCAGATCCAGATGATTTGTCGGCGTATCAAGGATGATACAGTTTGCATTAGTCAACATCATCCGCGAAATCATACAACGCATCTTCTCGCCGCCGGAGAGTACACTCACTTTTTTCATCAGTTCATCACCGTTGAACAACATCCGACCCAGAAATCCTTTCAGGAACACTTCGTTCGTATCCGGAGAAAACTGCGTCAGCCACTCCACCAAATCATAATCGCTATTGAAATATTTGGAGTTATCCAGCGGCAGATATGTTGTCGTAATGGTTTGTCCCCACTGGTAAGTTCCTGCATCAGGCTTCTCTTCTCCGTTGATAATCTGGAAAAAAGCCGTCATAGCACGCGGATCGCGGCTCAGGAAAACAATCTTATCACCTTTCTCTACATTGAAGTTCAAATCCTTGAAAAGGACCTTCCCTTCTACCGCCTTGGTGAGTCCCTTAACCTCTAATATCTGATTTCCGGGTTCGCGATTAGGCATAAACAATATTCCCGGATAACGGCGTGAAGATGGTTGAATCTCTTCAATATTCAGTTTTTCAATCATCTTCTTACGACTGGTTGTCTGTTTTGATTTAGCTACATTAGCACTAAAACGGCGTATAAACTCCTCAAGCTCTTTTTTCTTCTCTTCGGCTTTCTTATTCTGCTGCTGCATCTGACGTAGAGCCAGCTGACTGGATTCATACCAGAAACTGTAGTTGCCGGCGTACATCTGTAGCCGACTAAAATCAATATCAACGGTATGAGTACAAACGGAATCCAGAAAATGTCGGTCGTGACTGACGACGAGCACGGTATGCTCAAACTCCGAAAGATAGTTTTCAAGCCATGAAACGGTGTCAAGATCGAGGTCGTTGGTCGGCTCATCGAGCAGTAGATTATCAGGTTGCCCAAACAGAGCACGAGCCAGCAACACACGTACTTTTTGCTTTCCGCTCATATCCCGCATCAACATATTATGATGCTCTTCACTAATGCCCAGACCACTCAGCAATGATGCTGCATCACTCTCGGCATTCCATCCGTTGAGTTCAGCAAACTTTTCTTCCAGCTCAGAAGCCCGGATACCATCGGCATCACTAAAATCTTCTTTTGCATAAAGAGCATCCTTCTCGCTCATTACATTCCAAAGTGTCGAATGCCCCATCAGCACTGTATTCAGCACCGTATACTCATCAAAAGCAAAGTGATCCTGACTCAATACGGACAGACGTTCGCCCGAACCCATCGTAACCGATCCGCGCGTAGGATCCAAATCGCCGCTGAGAACATGAAGGAAAGTGGACTTACCGGCACCGTTAGCACCAATGATGCCGTAACAGTTCCCTGGTGTAAACTTCATATTCACATCCTGAAAAAGAACACGTTTCCCGAACTGAACGTCTAAATTACTTACAATTATCATGATTTACCTATTTATTTATATGCTCACTTATTTAAGTGTGCAAAGGTACGAATTTATTTATACAATCCGTCACGCGAAAGCTGATGATCCAAATTTGCTATTCCCAAAGTAACGACTGCTGTTACCGTAGCCGCTTGTTCTTCATACTCCGGAATGCTCTTCGAATAGGTATCGCGCTCAGTATGCCAGATCTCTCCGTAATTAAAATTATATCCCTTGAAATCCTTTTCATTGAAACCGATTGCCGGAACGCCGCGCATAGCAAACTCCGACGCATCCGTTCCGCCCGGTTTTGTAGGCTTGGTAAACGGGCCGCCCACTGTCACTTCAAAAGGGTAATCCGGACGGATCTTCTTTACCGACTGGCAAACTTTTACAAAATCTTTGTACATTGCCTGAGGCACTTCAATACCCACAGGAGGTGTCGGTCCGCCGTCACGATTGAACAGGTTTGCTATTTTTGCCAATTTATCGGGATTAGCTTTTACCCAGGCTTCAGAACCAAGCAGACCGAATTCTTCTCCTGCAAATGCACAGAAAAGGATTGTCCGCTTAGGTTTAGCTCCCGATTTCATAATCATCCTGGCAGCTTCGATAACCGGTGTAACGCCTGACCCGCAATCGACACCACCTGTGGCCACATCGTAAGCATCCAGATGTCCGCTGGCCATCACATATTCGTCCGGATACTTCGTGCCTCTGATCTTACCTATTACATTATAATATTTAACAGGCCCCATGCGGAAATGATTGCGAATATCAAACTCAAGGAAGAAAGTGCGGCGCTCCTTAACCATTTGCTTTATAATATCGAACTGGCTCTCATCGAGCTTAATATCGCATGCAGTAGGCAAATTATCAAAAGTAAAAGTCGGATCTTGCATGATTTCCCTGTCATAAAGCGCCCTCAAAGGAACAGAAGCACGTTGTATAAAACCCAACACCCCGACTTCACACATCTGTTTGTAAAACAATGCCGGCACATTTTCCTTCAAAGGAAGTAATGCATTACTGGTGCCATTTTCCCAATTACCTTTCTGAATCTTATCATTCTGTTCAGCAGTCTTGTTATTTTCAGTAATCACAGCTTCGCGTATAGAATCGCCTTTAGCCGAACGATCGACAGGCCATCCGGCATTCTGTCCGTTGATCAATACCCAGGCTCCTTTCAACTGTCCTTTCATTCGATCGAACTCTTTTTGCGTAAGCGGTTCCTGCAGTACTTGTCCGCGACTCACTCCTTTAGTGCCGGAGGTATACGATGGAGTAACAAAATGCAGATCCATACTTTTCTCTCCAAGCATACGCCCGAACCACGGGCCGCGATCAAACCCTACAGGCAATGTTCCCACCTCCTGCAGCTCTACATCCAGACCCCATTTCTTAAAACTTGAGGCTACCCACTGTACCGCATTATCATAAGCATACGAGCCTATCACGCGCCCGCCGATACGGTTGGTCAACACATCCAGATGATTCATCACCTGATTATCAGTCTGTCCCATCTTAATAATCCTGTCCACTGCATCATCCTGTGCAGACACAGTAAATGCCGTCAAACTCATCATGACGGCACACATCAGTAAAATTCGCTTCATAACCTACTATTTTATGGCAAACATACATAAATTATTCCCAAAAATCATACATTCTGAATGCATTTAGAAGATTATTATGTATTTTTGCACACAAATATTTTAAAGGAGTGTGAAACATTTCCGGAGTTCCATATTAGCCTATTTCCTGATAGGGCTTTTTGTAAGCTACTATACGGGTGATATTGCTTTTACGCATGTTCATCATTACATGAACTATACGATTATCCACTCCCATCCTTACTTGCCAGGTCCACATGGGCAACCCCTACACACGCACTCGCAGAATGCCTTTTCCACCATTCATCTGCTAAATCAAATTACGATGGAGCCGACACCTGTCAGTGTCGTAAGTATGTCGTGGCAACTTCTGACTACATTTTTATACCCTCATATCTATTCCTGTGTGCTGCAAACGGCTCACACTTCCTCTCTGCGCGCACCACCTATTACATATAATATATAAGTAAACTTTTCTCCGATTTAATCACAACTATATTCTGTCGTTACTCAAGTGACATTAAGTCTTCATGTGCTAAAGACAGAAGAATATTAATGTTTTTAATTGCTTATTATTATATGAAACGAATATTTATGCTTTTGTTTCCTGCAATAATGCTATGTGCATGCCATGGGAACAAGCAAGAAGAGAAAGATAATACTGAGATTTCTCTAAAAGGGGATATTATCGAAGTAGGTGCCGATTCACCCATTCTGGCACATCTTAAAACAGAAAAAGTAGCTCTCGCTCCTTATAGTGTGGACTTTACGACCTCCGGTGTCGTTAAAGCCATCCCGACCAGCTATGCCGAGATTGCTTCGCCATTTGCCGGACGCATCGTCAGATCGTTCGTTCGCCTGGGACAAAGAGTAATGCCTGGAAGTCCGATCTTTGAGATCAGTTCGCCGGCATTTTATGAAACAGGGAAGATCTATTATCAGGCAAAACAGGAGATGGAACTGGCGCAAAAAAGTCTGAAACGCGAAAGAGATCTGGTAGATAACAAAGTAGGTGTCAAGAAAGAACTTGAAGAAGCTGAAGTTAATTACGAACTGAAAAAGAAAGATTATGAGAATGCCAGAGCTTCGCTTAATGTATTTCAGATCAATCCGGATCGTGTTGTCCTCGGTCAACCGCTTATTATCCGTTCTCCTATAGCAGGCGAGGTCGTGACCGATCAGATGGTGATCGGACAATACATCAGAGAAGACGCCGCCCCGGTTGCCGTAATAGCTAACCTTAATAAGGTATGGTTCGTTGCGCATGTCAAAGAGAAAGATCTGAGTCTTGTGAAGTCTCTGAATAATGTTGAAATTCGCCTGGTAGCTATGCCTGATCATCCCTTCACCGGAAAAATATATCATGTCAGCGAGATGCTCGACGAAAATACCCGCTCTGTCGAAGTGCTGGTTGAATGCGACAACACGGCTCATCTGATGAAACCGCAGATGTATGGTTCGGTGAAACTGAGCGACAAAGAAACAAAAGTAATCCGGATCCCGACCTCTGCCATTATGCAGGAAGAAGACAACTGCTATGTACTGGTTTCGATAGGCAGTCACAAATATCGCAGACAAAAAGTGACGACCGGAACAACCGGTAATGGAAAAACCTTGATTCTCTCCGGATTAAACCCGGGAGAAGAAATTGTTTCTACAGGAGCATTCTATTTGCTAGATGTACGATAAACAGCTATGAAGAAAATTATACAATTGGCGCTACATCGGCGAGGTCTGATGTTCGTCCTGTTCGCCTTCCTGGCTTTCATCGGTTATTTTGCATGGACAAAACTAGCTATCGATGCCTATCCTGATATTGCGGATACAACTGTTCAGGTGGTTACTCAGGTACCCGGTCTGGCTGCTGAAGAGATCGAACAACAGATATCTATTCCTATTGAACGGGCAATGAGTGGAATGCCCGGATTGAATGTGATGAGAAGCAAGAACACCTTTGGGTTATCGACCGTCATCATGGTATTCAATGACGGTGTCGACGACTACTGGGCCAGACAACGTGTACAAGAACGGTTGAGTGAAGTTGAATTGCCTTACAATGCTGTTCCGGGGTTAAACCCGCTTACTTCGCCTACAGGAGAAATATTCCGATATGTTCTGGAGAGTGACAGTCTGGACCGGCGCGAACTGACCGATCTGCATAAATGGGTCATCATCCCCCGACTGAAACAAGTCACCGGCGTTGCCGACGTGAGCAATTTCGGTGGGATCACAACGCAGTACCAGATAGAAGTCGATCCACGCAAGATGGAAGAATACAACATCACCCTAAATGATATAACCGAAAAGATTGAAAAAAATAACGTCAATGCCGGTGGAAGTATGCTGACTCAGGGCGACCTCAGTTATGTCATCCGGGGTATCGGACTGGTGAAAGACCTGAACGATCTGGGGCGTATTGTTATTAAGACACAAAATGGCGTTCCTATCTATCTGAATGATATCGGTAAACTAAAATATGGTAATCTGGAACGTAAAGGGGTATTCGGTTTTTTGGATGACGAAAGACAGATTTCCGATGGTGTAGAAGGAGTTGTCCAGATGCTTCGGGGACAGAATCCGTCGAAAGTGCTGGAAGGGGTGCATGCCGCTGTCGACGAGCTGAACAACGAGACACTGCCCAAGGGTACACATATCCATGTGTTTATGGATCGGACAAATCTGGTCCAGACCACCCTGCATACCGTTTCGCACACGCTCTTTGCAGGAATGATGCTGGTTATATTGGTGCTTGTTGTCTTCCTGGGCAGCTGGCGCGGTTCTCTACTGGTTGCTATCACCATACCGCTCTCTTTACTGATTGCCTTTATCATGATGCTTCTGACAAATGTACCGGCCAACCTGCTCTCATTGGGCGCGATAGATTTCGGTATCATTGTCAACGGGGCTATTGTCATGATGGAAACTGTTCTGAAAAAGCGCGAACGCCATCCTGACGAGATGCTTACAGAAGATTCGATACTGAGACGAACAACTGAAGTAGCACGCCCGATATTCTTCTCGACCTTGATTATCATTACGGCATACCTGCCATTGTTCGCTTTCGAACATATCGAGAAAAAACTTTTTACGCCAATGGCGTACACCGTTGGCTACGCCCTGATCGGATCTCTTCTTGTAGCTTTGTTTCTTACGCCCGGTCTGGCATTCAATGCCTATCGCAAACCACGAAAGATTTACCACAATCGTTGGCTTGAAAAACTCTCGGGCATATATAACAAACAGATAGGAAAACTGATAGATATGCCAAAGACAGTCATCGGTTCATTAATAGCAATATTGATTGGTGCAGGAATATTGAGTTATACGGTAGGAAAAGATTTTCTTCCTCCGTTGGATGAAGGTTCTATATGGATACAAGTACAGCTGCCTCCGGGTATTTCCATCGACAAATCAAAAGCAATGGGTGCCGAATTACGACGCACCTTGAAACAGTTTGACGAAGTTTCATACGTGATGACACAAGTAGGCCGTGATGACGAAGGCGCCGAGGCTTTCTCGCTCTCGCACATCGAATGCGGCATCGGGCTGAAACCTTACGACACCTGGAAAGGCGGTGAAACAAAAGCGCAACTCATCGAAAAGATGGCAAAAAAAATCTCAACAATGCCAGGTTACTCGGTAGGATTTTCACAACCGATCATTGATATGGTAATGGATCAGATTGCAGGTGCTCACAGCGATCTGGCTTTAAAGATCTATGGCGATAATATCACCGAGACACGTCATATTGCCGAGAAGGTGGTCAACGTTATCAAAAAGATTCCGGGCTCAGCCGACGTGGCTATCGACCAAGAGCCGCCGCTTCCTCAATTACAGATCGTTGCAAACCGTGATCGCATAGCCCAATACGGATTAAACGTGTCGGATGTAGCCGATATGATTGAACTGGCTATCGGAGGCAAAGCCATCTCGCAGATCTTTGTAGGAAGCAAAAGCTACGATGTGATATGCCGGTTCGATGATGAGAGTCGGAACTCGGTCGAACGCATAGGCAATCTGCTTCTCACAACAAGTGAAGGGGCAAAGATTCCACTCTCGCAAGTTGCCGATATCAAGATGACAACAGGAGCCAGCACGATTGCCCGCGAAATGAACAAACGTCATATGACCGTTCGTGTAAATCTGCGTGGCGTTGACCTGACGGCATTCTTGCAAAAAGCCAATAGCATGATCGACAAGGAAGTTAAATATAATCACGACGAGATCCATCTGAAATGGGGTGGTCAGTTCGAAAACCAACATCGGGCATATAATCGACTGGGGACAGTTATTCCAATCGTTTTAGGACTCATGCTACTGCTGTTGTTCGCTTCCTGCGGTAAGTTCCGGCAAGCTGCACTGATGATGTTTGTTGTTCCCCTTGCATTGTTCGGAGGTATGCTGGCACTGAACGTACGCGGAATGACACTCAATGTTTCTTCTGCCGTCGGATTCATTGCTCTGATTGGTGTAGCAATACAAAACGGTGTAATCATGATTTCGCACATGAATGAGCTGCGTAAGCGGGGTCGCGAATTTAAAGACTCAGTCATCACCGGAGCAAAACATCGTTTCCGCCCTATTTTGATGACCTCGACGGTTGCAATCCTCGGGTTATTTCCTGCGTCCATCAGTACAGGCATAGGTTCGGATGTGCAACGTCCATTGGCAACGGTCATCGTTTATGGATTACTTTTCTCGACAATCATCACCCTCTACGTCTTGCCTACATTATATTATATGATGGAGAAGCGCTATTTGGGCAAAGAGCCCGAATCCAATACAGAAGACGACAGTGCCGATGATGACTAGAATTCGAAAAAATAATAAGCAGATTCGATTGCAATAACAATTATAATTGAATGAAAAGATGAAAATATATAATATCATTATAGGTTTGGCTATTAGCTGTATGGCGTCGGCTCAGCAAATCGTTCGGCTCCCCTACCGGCAATACATGGAAAAGGTGGCGAAAGGCAATCTCAACTATGCAGCCGAACAACTAAACGTGAATATCTCGGAGGCCGAACTGACAGCCGCCAAAGTCTTCAATGATCCGAACCTCTCCGTCTCCTACTTCAATAACCAGAACAGTTCATTGCAGATGGGTGAGGGTGTTTCCGTTGAACTGGGCAAAACCTTCACCTTTGGAAAACGCGGGGCAGGTATTGCTTTGGCGCGCAGTCAGAACGAACTGACCAAGGCGCTCCTTGCCGATTACTTCCGTAACCTTCGTGCCGAAGCGACCACTTCCTATCTGGAGGCGCTGAAACAATCCGAACTATACAAGGTCAAGGAAAATGCCTATGAAACGATTCAACAGCTGGCTACAAGTGACAGTATACGTTTCTCTCTGGGGAAAATTATGGAGATCAACGCTACGCAAAGCCGCCTCGAAGCAGGCATACTTCATAACGATCTGCTTCAGGCTTCTGCTGAACTGAACAATGCTTTTGCCAACCTGAACCTGTTGACCGGAACGGCTGCTCACGATACGCTTCTTAAGCCGGAAGCGACCTTACGCACCAAAGCTCGCAGCTTTGTTATGGCCGATCTGCTCAATACCGCTTTCCAGGAGAGAGCTGATCTTGTAGCGGCACTAAAGAATAAAGAAGTAGCTGCCAGAGCACTGACCGTTGCCAAACGCGAACGCAACACCGATATCGATCTTTCCGTGGCTGTCAGCCACAACGGCAAGGTGCTCAACGAGATTGCTCCTGCTCCGTCATTCACCGGCGTCACGGCAGGCATTGCCATTCCCCTGAAGTTTTCTAACCTCAACAAAGGGACACTGCATGCCGCACGTTTCCGTCAGCAACAGGCCGATGCACAGTATCAGCAAGCATTGTTGCAAGTGCAGACGGAAGTACTCAACGCTTATCGCAGTTACGACGCATTCTGCAAACAGGTCGAACGATATGAAAACGGCATGCTTGATCAGGCACGCGAAGTGATGGACGGGAAGATCTACAGTTATAATCGCGGTGAAGTCTCGCTATTGGAAGTCCTTGATGCCCAACGCACCTACGACGATGTGCAGGCCCAATATATCGAAGCGCTTTTCAATCAGAGCACTGCATTAGTAGAGCTTGAAAAAAGCGCCGGGATCTGGGATATGGAACTATAAACAAAAAAAGCGGTCATACAACAAAACCACCTGTTACAAGAACAAATCATAACAGATGGTCTGCTGCGTGACCGCTTTTAACTTACTTGAAAAACTTACACCCTATATATTCCAAAAATAATAAGCTCCTAGAATACGCTATTATTACAACGTTGAGTTAACCAAAGAAGCGGCCATTGCGTATGTTCTGGCTCCGAGTTCCTTGTCGAGCATAAAGAGACCAACACCATCATCCTTGATCATTTTCAGATTATCAATAATCGTCTGTGCGTTATCCTCTTCTTCCACTTGTTCATCAATAAACCATTTGAGCATACTCTGGGTTGCATAATCATTTTCCGTGATGCTCAATGCATAAAGTTTATTAATCATCTCTGTAATATCTTGTTCATGTGCCAGCGTATTCTGAAAAACATCAAGGATCGATTTCCATTCTGTTGGTACAGCATTGATTGCTCGCAATAAAACTTTACCATTACGTTGAATAACATAATTAAATAGAATCTTGGCATGATCCTGCTCTTCTTTGAATTGCACTTCATACCACCGTGCCATTCCGGTCTGTCCGATAGAATGACAATAGGATGCCATTGACAAATACAAATAAGCTGACCACATCTCAGCGTTTATCTGAGCATTGATGGCTGTTTGAATTTTTTCGTTCAACATAATTATTCGACTTTAGATTGTTATATTAAAATAACATTTCCACCCCCATAATGTTCATTTCATAACAACATTATTTTGATTTGTCTTTCAAAGTGTTAGCCATAATCATAACCCGTTTCACCTCTCAAATAATCTGTCAACATTTAAAGAGAGACTGATCAATACATTTGTACCAAGCGAAACAGGAGAATTATTATAGTAATAATCAGGCTTGTAATTAAAAAGATTGTCGACAGTGAAAGAAATACCAGCTGCTTCTTTTAATATATGCTGAGATGCGACAAGTTTCCACATCATATAACCCGGATAATTTATTTTCTCATATTCGCTGTATTGTGAAGAAGACGTCATAACATTTGTTTTCAGCGATGACAGCCATTGTCCGTTCAGAACGATGTTAAATCCATAATTCTTAAACGATTTACCATAATCGAGTTTCAATGTTGCCGAATGAGGACGAGCCGACGTAGTATTCGGTCCGTCATTATACCATTCATGTGTAAATGCATAAGATAGCTTCACGCCGATTCCGACAGGCGATTTATAAACAAATGCGGCATCCGCTCCTGCAATATCCACTTTCTCCGCATTTGAATAAACCATTCCGTTCAATGATTTGCTCCAGACAGTAGATATACGATTACTTACAATATTATAGTATCCTGACAGAGTGAAACTACAACGATTACGCAAATATTCGGCAGATAAAGACATATTATTACTATTTTCAGACTTCAAGTCCTTATTGCCATAAATCATAAAAATACTTGCCATATCATAATTCATATACTGTTCTTTAAGAGTCGGCGCTCTGAAACCATTAGCGTATCCGCCACGCAAAGAAAAATAATCATTCATTTTGTACTTCAGAGAAATACGCGGCGAAAAATGCAGACCGGCTTTTGAATAATAATCCCCGCGTAATCCGGCAAGCATATTCAATGATTTACTGATATTCCAGTCATACTGTGCGAACAAATCAGCCAAATATTCCGTATGACTGCCATCATTCTCAAATTGGTAACTCATCAGATAATCGCTCATCGCATCACCACCAAAAGTAAATATATGATTGCTGTCCCACGAATGATTCAGCAACGCTCTCAGCGTGTTTTGAATATTACTGTAATCGCGTATATCTTTATTTTTAACAGGATAATAATCACTCTTATCATACTGATCAAAATGATAGCTTGTTTCCAACGTAGTGAATCTCGAGAGTTTATAATCCATCTTCAGAGCTCCGTCAAAATCACGATAACGATTCTTATCGGCTTCAGAATAATCTCTTTGCCTGAAAAAGTATCCATAACGACCGGTAAGTTTCACTTTATCAGAAATATCAAACAACAACTGATCCTTAATATTCCAGTTATAACTGCCGTATACGGATGAATATTCTCCTTTGGGATTTCCGTCAGTATCTTTAGGAATATCATAGGTACTTATGGAACTATGATCAATGCTGAAATTATTGTTCCACTTTCCATGATGCACGCCCCATACGAGATTATTATTCCAGGAATTGTGCACACCCGACTTACTATAAAGGGAAAGCGACCATGGTTGGTCATTTTTCTTTGTGATAATATTAATCACTCCTCCAACGGCATTCGAGCCATAGAGGGAAGAAGCCGCACCACGGACGATCTCTACACGATCAACATTATCCAGGTTCAACCGCGAATAATCAATATTATCCAATGTTTCGCCTGCCATTCGTTCTCCGTCAACAAGAAATAATACTGATGTTCCATTGAACCCTTGCATATTGAGAGATAACTGCTGATTCATACTATAAGAGAACTCTATTCCGGGTATTTCACTTCGCAACAAGTCTACAACATTCGTCATATCCAGTTTCTTAAGATCCTGTCCAATGATGACTCTTGTTATGATCGGGGCTTCAGAAATAGTTTTGGGTGTACGTGTGCCCGTAACCACCACATCGGATAAAGAAATATAATCCTCTTTCAATTTAAAATCCAAATTCTTATTATGGGTCGTCAGTACAAGCGTTAAAGGAACGTATCCAACAAATGAGGCCTGAACTGAAAGCTCTTTCTTATCGGGAATCATCATTTTATAAAAGCCGTTTTTATCACTTGTAGTAGCGATCATGGTACCCAGCACATGTAGTGTAGCGTATGCCAAGGGATCTCCTTTCTCGGTTCTCACTATTCCTGTTAATTCGCGTTTATCATTATCAGAGGCAGACACGGCCATCGGTAAAAACAAAATAAGCGATAGAAAAAGAAAATAAAATGATCTTGTCATAGCGAAAGAGGATAAATATAATCAAATGAAATATAGGCTTTTGTTCCGTTCGCATTCATATAGTCTGTAAATCGAACAGCCGCATAAGTGTTGTCTTTCAGTCTGAGAACATAAACACGGTTTGACGTCGTATAACTCGGCGGCATACTGCCTGTATCAAGTGTCATCCAATGAGAAAGCATCATATTGAGGTTTGTTTTTTGATATACAAGTTCACCCAACATCATCTTTGAAATATCAGAAACAACCACACTATCTGTCATTATATCCGAAACGAACTCGCCCGAAGGAAGTTCCCCCGAAGCTGTCAGTTCTGATAATTTTTCATACTCTGTTTCCATGACAGATCCGCCGTTTGTCTTACAGTTATAACGATGAATGGCAAAATCCCAGTCGGCAGGAATACTATCCGTATCACTCATTTCAACTATCGTCGACTTATGTGTTGACAGTTTCACATAAACCCATGTCGAGTAACTGCTTGCATCAAGAGAGGAAAAATAATTTTCTCCCGATGTACTGATCTCTTCAGGGTCATCATACATAAAACCACAGGACGAAAGGATAAACACTCCCAATCCTATAATAACATATGTCATTCCGAAACGAACCCTTCTCATCTACTTTCCTTCGGATGATATAAATGTCAACGTTACGCCACCCATCACTGTAGGAATGGAAAACGTTATATTCATTACTTTGCTAGTATTTAATGTACCGGTAACAGTAAAATCATAACTTTTCTTTGAATCTTCCTCCATTCCTATGCTGACTGCTCCTGAACCAGAGAAACTATACACGTCATTTGCTTCCGAGATCTGCATGTTTTTTATTTCATAGGTACCCCATTCACCCGACTCAAATACAAGATTCGCCGTTCCATCCTCATTGGAAGTAACCGTTAAACTTTCATCAGTATAAGTCAAAGGTGTAGAACTATATTTGAATGTGGCAGAAACATCTCCCACATAATTTCCGGCCACCTTCTGCGCCAGATTGACAAACTCATCATCGTTGTTCGAACATGATGCACACATTACGGCGATCATTGCAATCGTCATCCATAAAAAATTCTTTTTCATTATCTTCATTTTATAATAATATCACTATCTGTCATATATGCATTAAAACTCCATAGCTCTTTCAATAATCCATCCATATACGTCAGAGTTTTTAGCGAACACGTCTATTCATTTCATCATTGCTTTCCAAATCCCGCATGACTTAAATCATCATGGAACAAAAACAAATTTATTTTCTGCTGCAAAGTTGCAACTCTATTTCGCCATACACAATCCCCAGAAGTAGTGATTTTACGTATGATGCATACCACAATTAATTATGGTTCGCGTAACCTGAAAAAATTAAAATTATCCTTATATTTGCGGTTTACTAAAAATTTAACAGGGTATGATCAACAAGAAACAAGCGGCCATGTCTTCCATTATAGCCGCCATATTCCTCACCTCTTTCAAGTTTATAGTGGGAATACTTACGTTCAGTTTGGGTATTTTATCCGAAGCGCTACACTCGTTGCTGGACCTGCTGGCCGCGCTGATCACCTACTTTTCCGTAAGCATCTCCGACAAGCCGGCCGACCGGGAGCATCACTACGGTCATGGGAAAGTAGAGAACCTGTCAGCATTCCTCGAATCGATCTTGTTGATCATCACTAGTGTATGGATCATTTATGAAGCGATCAGACGCCTGACGTCCGACAGTATCCATATTGAAGTATCCGTATGGAGCTACCTTGTCGTTATCGTCTCCATTCTGATCGATGCCAGCCGTTCGCGCATGCTATTCAAAGCAGCCAAACACAACAACAGTCAGGCGCTTGAAGCCGACGCAATCCACTTCTCGACCGACATTCTAAGCTCGGCAGTTGTTCTGCTGGGCTTGATCCTGGCCAACTTCGGCTATTTCAAAGCCGATGCCATATCTGCGATGATTGTTGCACTGATCATTCTATTCATTGCTTTCCGGTTAATAAAAAAATCGGTCAATATCCTTCTGGATCGCGTTCCCGACGGTATAACCGAAATCGTAGAAAAAGAATTACAGTCGAACCCCTCCATAAAATGTTTCCATGATTTAAAAATCAGAACAGCCGGAGCCGATACCTTTGTCAGAGTCAATATCCACCTGAACTCGCGAATAAACCTTACGACTACCCATAAAATATGTGATGATATTGAACAAAGCATAAGCAAACTCATTCCACGCTGCGACGTCGTCGTGCATGCCG
>JAQWBH010000380.1 GCA_028707405.1 Parabacteroides sp.
CATCACCTATCGATGTTTTGAATTGATTAACTTTCCCGATTTGATTTGAAATAAGTGATTGCGGTATTAAAAAACCTACCTCTTGTGCTAATTGAAGCTGATAGATCTTGTTTTCGGCCTCTCTTATGTCATAAACATTATTAACCCAAAATTTATCCTTTAATATCTTATAGATACCCTCTAGCACAAAAGCAAGCTCACTTCTGAGATAGTTTCGTTCTTGCATATTTATCCCGTCTATATAACATAAATTATTAAGTGATGGTCGTCGATAATATACTGAATCAAATTCAAGAAGATTAATTGTTATTTGTTTTATTCCATCAAATAATTCATATGTAGCGGTGTTTATATTAAAGTTTACATATATCTTGTTTGGAATATCTTCGGTGTTCAAACGATAATATGTAATGCCTCTTTTTTGTAATTCTTTTATGACGAAATCTACTGTTATATCATCTTTATTAGTTATAACCAATACCGTCTTCATCATCTCGTTCTCTTTCAACAAATGTCTTGCTTTCAAGTTCTAATAAGGATAGCCCTTCATCATCTCGTTCTCTTTTAACTTCGGTTTTGGTAGTAAGTTCTAATATATTATTAAATGCTTCGTCATCACTTTCGCTCCTGACTTTTGTTTTAGTTTCAAGTTCAACAGCATTGCTACCAAAATCAATAAATGGAATACTGAAATCTCCTATTTTTACGACATTCATGTCTTTTGAATAATCATATTCAAAAGTCTTATCATTACCACCACTTCTAACAACTACGTTATCTAAGATTATTGGTCTGTTCATTTTAATCCTGCCCACCCTTTCTTTCTTAAGAATAGCTTAGTGATTAATACTTCGTCACAATCCCCAACATCTTCAGCATATACACACACCAAACCGCATCACTCATCCATCTCCCTATGACTTACAGCCGCTTCATCAACCCAGTCTTCTTCGACATATACCATCCCATTCCGGCCTTCAACCTTCCGGTTCGGCCCAGCCTTATACAACTTACAACTCAAAGGTCCATAGCAGAATGTTTCAAACCGGTACTTCCTCCGGCCTCTCGGGTTCCAGTTGTCAATTATAATCTCGACCGGCATCCTGCATCCCCACATGCAGCTACTGCATTTAACATCATAAGTCCTGGCAGCCAGTCTCCGATGTCCCCTTTCGCGGTAAACCTCCAGCTCCGGCGGCACCAATTCCCAGGGTGCTGATAGGCCTCCCTGCTCCCCTTCTGAGATAACTTTAAGCTTAGATACTTTATAGTAATCCACTGGCTCCATGTCCGGATCCGGAACAGGTAAGCATTCTCCAGAGATAACATCGTTAACTTTGAAGTTGAATTTTGCTTGGGCGGCTTTGCCGATTCCGATGGAGAAGGTGGTTTCTTGGTTATCAACGGTTCCGGCTATTTTAATGGCATATCCCAAATATGTATGAGAGGCTTCATCAAATGAACGAGTTAGCCTGATTCGTGGTTGGATTGATGTAATTTTCCCATAAAAAAGATATTTATCCATTTGGTGGGTAGCCTCCTTTTATAACTCATTGGTACTTTTCAGGATTTTTGCCTATATCATTAATTAAATCTTCTTTAGTTTTTTGATCAACTACATAGTTAAATTCAATATTATTATCTTTGATCTTGAAAAAATTGCTTGATGTGATTTTATCTAATTTTAGTTTCTTGTGGTAGTGTTCATATCCTTTAATAATCTCGGCTCGAAGTGCATTTTCAACATCAACCTTCATTATTGTTGCATTTATAAAGGCTTCTGGAGTTTTATCACCCATTCCTTCAAAATGAATGAGTACTTTATACATATTTAATAAAGTATATAATTCTTTTGAAGCTAGGCCAATATTGATAGACTCGAACACTTTCAAAAATTCTTGTCTGTTAAGTCCTAATACAACTTGAGTTGTTGTTTCGTTTTTTATTTTTCCATGGTTTTCGCCACCAATAGAAATTGTCTGCTTGCTTTTTTTTGATGTTAATTCAATAATTGGTGTTTCCCTAATGTCTCTCTTGAAACCAGTTATAAAACAATATAATTCTTGTTTTACAAAATACTGATATAAAGGAGCATATACTTCACTAAGCATTTTTTCATTAATTTCTTTATTCTTTGTGGAATAATATTTATATAATCCAGCAATAGCTCCGAAAAATACAATTAAGAGTTGAATTATTGGTATCCAATGACTGATGAATATGTCTACTATGCTCGGTTGTTTTGTAACTTGAATTAGATATGTTTTTATAAGTTCAATTAACACAGCGTAATCAGCAGAAACCATTTGATTATCACCTCGCCCCCCAATCGCTATTAGCCCCGATCGCCATTAAATGTAAGGTTAAGGGGCCTGTCCCAGTGGACCATCAGTTCAGTCGTTCATATTACAAATCATAAAAATCCAAATAGCAACCCATTCCTTTGATTTGGAGTGTTCTAAGCAATAGCTCCGGCGTTTCATATTGTTCAGATAGTACCCTTGCGATTTCCTCGACTTCCCTGAAAACAGGCTTTGCATTATCCTCGTCAAATGCATCAGTCAGATTAAACCATTTAGTCAACAATATCTTTCCGTATGCTTCCAACAAACCGGCTCGTTCAGGATAAATATCCTTCCATGACTTGAACCGATCTAACTCTTTATCAGATATTTGTTTAAACTCTTCAAGATAGACAAACGCCGTAACCGAAGCATATGAAAGAATTACATCTCCATTATCTTCATATGCTCGGAACAAATCATTCACGCGCTTCTGTGATTTCCTGACTAACTTTCGGTTGTTATCTACTATGTTCTCGAAAAATCTTGAAGCTTCTGAAATTGCCAGAACTTCTGCGATTTTTTCGTTCTTGTTGCAATCGTATGCCTGCTCAACTATCGGTACAAGTTTATTTAGTAAGGCCGTATCGGCATTCTGATTTATTTTTTCTCTTATTTCATCCGTGGCATCAACAAAATGACCGATTATATCATCATCTTTTGGATACTTCCTCAGGTGCGGCAATATTCCTTGCAAATGCGCTATTACATTTTCAGTACTTCCATAATGTAATTGATTGTTTATCAGATAATAATATGCGCGAGAACAAACAGTCCCAATATACCCATCATATGCTATACCATCAAAACGTTTAACAAGTTTTGCAACCAAATTAAATTGTTGCGCATTCAATAATTCAGTACAAAATCCCTCCATAATCTCCGGAGCGTATTCGATTATTGTGCTCATTTGTTTTCTCTGTTTTATGTAGTCGGCGAACTGCAACCCTGTCGTATAGAGCTCCTTGTATTCTTTCCTCTCACTATAAACTACTGCAATTCGTCTCCATAACTCAAGCTCATATATGCCGAATTCCTTTGACATGCCCGCTGTACTTAATGTGTCAATAATCTTTGGTAACTTTCCCCGTTCAGCAAATTCTCTGACATAAGGTAATACCCTAAGCCAAATGATTGAGTCTATATAAGGCAATTTCATTCAGGAATCCGGACAACTTACCATAGTCATCGCCGTAGGGTACCGGAATGAAATTGTCGGGTAATGCTATGCCTGTCCCAATTGCATCGTCCTTGTATAAGTAAAAATAAGGAACGGATATGCCTAATTGTTTTTGTGCGAATGATAAGAACCCTGATAGGTTCGGATCATCCACAGTTGCACCACAACCGATAACTATAATTGTGTTTGTACTGAGCAGATTTTGAATAAACTGAGCGCCCTGATTTGCTATCACAGTATCATATTGACTAGTATCAGCAATAATATCATCTATCCCACAACTGGCGTCATATAGTCCATGCAGATGAATTACTTTTCTTTCAGAGTCTCCCTTCAATGATTTGAGGATGTTTCCCGATTGTGTATATGTATAAGTATCCAAGCCTGTGGCTTGCTCAATTAGTAAATCATAATTCGTAGTTGCTATAAAATCTCCGGCGCGGTTAATAGATCGAAAAGAAGATGCCAGAGAATCATCTTTCACAGTCAGAGAACCGAGCGTCTCATTCATGTAATCATTATATGCTCCGTTTTGCTTTGTTTTATGTATAGCATAACCCGCAGCTGTAATTAATGCGTTTTCTTCTGGTGAATCTAATAGGACTTTTAGTTTCTCTGCATCAGCAGCTGACACATGTTCGCTTGCTGCAGCAATCCAGTTGGGCCAGTTATATTTGTGGCCGCCAAGAGCCATTGACAGCCCTGATCCACATAGATAGACTATAGATGCGTTTTGCTTGAGTGCTGATTGGAGTTGGGGATAATATGATAAATTGATACTCATTAGATTCAACCCTCCTAAATCCATTACACACCGTCTGCCTACTCATCCATCTCCCTATGCGCCACAGCCGCTTCATCAACCCAATCTTCCTCTACACACCATCCCGTTCCGACCTTCCACTTTCCGATTAATGTAGAGCGGCGAATTTAAATCTTCAAAAACCGAATAAAAGCATCAAAATAAATTCTGTTCACGCAATACAAAGCTGATTTAATCATATAGCTAATTACAGCAAAATGAAATCATGTCTATGTA
>JAQWBH010000381.1 GCA_028707405.1 Parabacteroides sp.
TGGCAATGTCACATTATCACCTCCAAGTTATCATCATCAATTTTGATGCTTATAATTTCAAAACTTCGGCTGCCGGCTATACTTAAAAGCTCCATATGATCGTCTCCAGGTATATTATTTAAATTCTCCAACAACGTTATTTTGAATCTTTGCAAGCGATCCATGTAAAACACGGACAATTCTTCGGCAACTTCTCCCCGGTATCGTCGGGCGACATAATCCAGGAAGGGAAGGTCCAATTCTAATTCTGCCTTGTCGACTTGATAACGCATGGTTAGGATTCGATGTTTTATTTCCCCGGTATCATATATGTTTTTCATGCCCAGAGAAAAATCTTCGGAGTGGGCCTTTCCTAATATCATCTGAGTAGTACTATATCCCGGGGGTTTCAGAGTTATATATAGATCCCGGGACCTATATTCATCCTCCAGCAGCCTTACGCCCGCAAAACACTCCTGTAACACTTGTAGCAAAAAGCGCAGGTGCCTATCTTCTTGGGACCTGGTGAACGGTTTCTTTTCCTCCACGTGTTTTAGATAGGTTAGCAACATTGGCGACTGAAGAAATCCTGATAGGTACTGATTAGCGCCTTGGTCATGGAGTGAAAGTAAGAAGTAGAGCAGGCGTCTCACTTGTATTCTTGCCTTATTTGTACTGTTCTCGCTGCCACCACGAATATGTTCCAGAACCTTTATGATGTTTTCTGAAAATTGCATTTCCCCAATTTGTTTTTTCCATATGGACCTTTCCATGAAGGGATCCAAATATATTCCCATTTCTGCTTCACGAATTTTACGAACCGGCAATAATTGCATGGCTTCTGGAATCTCATCCTTGCCATCATCTCCGAAAAAGCGGTTGAAAAAAAGATACCGGGTATATTGTTCCTCCAGGGCGATCTTAGACATTGCCTTAACGTCTTCACAGTTTAATCCGGCTGTAATGATGTAAGCAAGATGACCGGTCATCTGCCGCATTGTCAGCCGATTGCCGTACTCATACAGCCGTCGGTATGCCAGACCGATGCGTTCCAGAACCAATTCTATGTTTTCCTGTAATAGGTTGACATTAATATGGATAGGGCAGTCTTTTGATCTGGAGCATGAACTACATTTCTGCCAATTCTCAGCTTCCAGCATTCTTTCTCCTACTGATAAGGCTGCTGATATACTATTGATCCGGCCAATATTTACTATCAGGAATCTTCCACCACCTACCAGCAGCGGGTGATCGGACTCCAATGCCATAAGTAGCTGACTTTTTTCAATACCTTTCCCTCGTTGCACCTTACTCAAATTTTCTATCAGGGTACCTGTATTTGATACGATTAGATATGCCTTTTCCGGATGCTCCATGGCCTTACTAAAGATTTCTGTTCTTTGTTCCTCGGGCAATTCGCTCAGGTCTTTGATCATTACCAAATCGGAGGATTCTTCTCGGGCTAACAAGGGTTTATACTTCCCAAAATGATGTCGGTATATCTCAGCTGCAATAGTCGTTTTGCCATCACCAGCATTGCCAGTTAATATTACATGTTTCTTTTCGGTAAATAGTTGCCGGTAAATAAATTGTGAGATGGGATGTTCAACGCGGATGTTCGGAAAGAAGATATTCCCAATTTGGGCTTCGGCGGTAGCATTTTCGTTTCCGGCGGAAGTATTGGAAAGAGAGTTAAGATATAAAACAAAAGGATTATGGTCATTAGTATCAGAAACCGAAATTTCAAGGTTTTCGGAAGCCTCATTAGTAGTAATTTCTATATCTGGCTCCTCTATTTCTTTTGTCCCCCTGAAGGCCTCAATCATATCTTCCACCTTCAGAAAGCGATTCTCCCGCTCCAGCGCGATGGCCTTCATTAGACATTCCTGTAAATGTATCGGCACTCTGGCCAGGCAATCGGGACTAAAGCAGGGCTTTGCTCCAAGTGTCATTTGATCGTAAGGTCTCTGCCCACAAAGCCATTCCCATAGAGTTATTCCTAGCGCAAATAGATCTCCATCTTCGGAAAACTGCATATCGGCTCCGCTCAAGCTATCAGGAGGAATATAAGCCAGGGTACCCTGAAAAACGTCTACCCTGGGCGGGCCTGCTATTCCAAAGTCGATGATAACGGCTTTTTTGTTTTTGGTAATAAGTATGTTATCTGGCTTGATATCGCTGTGCAGAATTGTCTTTACCTGACCTGTTTCGTCTATATGATTATGGAAGGCCTGCATGCCCTGTAGTAAACACATGGCAATATTACAGAAGGTTTCTTCATCGGGTACCCTTTGTTGTTTAATCCAAGAACGCATAGACTCACCTTGAACATATTCCAGTATCAGGAAATATCTGTCGTCTTTCCAGTGTCCAATAGTATTGTTGCATCCTACTACATAGGCCGATTTAACCGCTGCAGTATTGTCCCCTTCCCTAAATATCCGTTCACGCTCAATTTCTCGGTTAAACAGCTTAAGAGCAACCGTCTCCAAACGTCCATTTCTGGCTTTGTAGATCTGCGCTTCTCTTCCTTCTCCAATAAGTTCTATAATCTCATACATATCATAGGTATCACCAGGTTTAAGATAAGCGTTTAAAGCGGTTGCTTCTGATCTTTCTATGCTAGTTTTATCTGTGGAGAATGCATCCAAAATCTGAGGACGCTGAATAAGGTGTTCCACTGTTTCGTATCCCGGTATTGTATATTTCCTGCCTGGTCCAGGTTGATTCAAGCCCTGTAAATAATCAGCTATATTTTGTATTTGTATATCATTTAGAATATGCTTTCCGGTTTCTTCACATTTCTTAATATAGGTCAGAAGATCTCCAATAGATGAAAAGGTTACGTTATGCTTTTCTTCTTTGGCAGCACTTGCCGGAGAATTGGCTCCTTCTACTTCTACATCAGGGTTTGTTAACACTACTATTGATTCGATCCACACATTGGGGTAGGTTCTATATTGATGCTTATAAATGCCTTTAAGGATTTTGCATTTAAAACTATTATTCTTGTGGGGATCAGGTCTATATTGCGTACCATGGATTATCCAATTATAGGGCGCTACTTGTATTTTCCCTGACCAGTGCTTTAGTTCTATTACATACAATCTAGAATGTCCTATTAGAACAATGTCATATTCATAGTAGTTATTTGTTTGTCTTTCATAGAGATAAATGTTATTTAGTAATTGGCCATTTGCTCTTAAGCTATTCCTAATAATATGAATAGCGTTCTCTTCGTGCTGAAATAGCGATTTATTAAAACTCGTTTCTATGTATTGTTCCCTTTCTTCTTGAACCTGGTCGCTCCAATCCATTTCTCTGTTGGAGAGTTTATAAAGAGTATTCTTTATGATTTCTAATTGCTCGGGGTTTAATAACATTTGGTAAACTGAGTGGTCTAAATAGGCATATTCAATATTATCCAGAAGTTCTTTCGGTCCGCCAATAGAAATCAAATTTGCAAGATTTTCTTCTTTGTTAAGTTTAGGAACAAGAAACCAAAACCCAGAACTCCTTAGATGAAAAAAAGGGTTATATGGTCTATTCCTATCATTATCTCGGGCAAATTCTTTAAAATGCTCTGTAAATGTTGTTTTCAAGTCATCATTGTAATAGATACGGTTTTTATTTATCTGTCCATTCTCGATCAATTGTATTACCGCAAGCAATAATATAAACTTATGCGGTTTTGAGCCTGCTCCTGTATTAATATGCTTTAGTTTCTCTAAAAACTCATCTAGATCCACCTTATTCACCTCTGTTAAACATGATAATCATAAAATATTAGCTAAAATAATAGACAATTTATTGGGAGCCTTTCCGCTATTGTCGTTATATATTGGTTCATTTAAAATAGTCTCACGTAATGATAGCAGTTCCTGTAGACTGACATCCTCACACCATGTATATCTAATTCCTTTTTCCGGAATTATTGTTTCGTAGCTCATGGCCTTCTTATATAGATCAGGGTGGTTATTATATAGCCCTAACCATTCCTTTTTAGTTTGATAGAAACAAAAGTAGCATCCAGATCTTTTTCTCCATTTATAATAGTCAGGGAATCCTAATCCAGAGTTAATTAATAGATTTTTTATATCTTCAAAGATTAAGCCATTTTCTATAAATGGATGATGCTGTATTACATTACCCTTGATAGAAGTAAACCCGGAACGATCCCTTTTTTCATCTGCTCTAAGTCCTACATAACTATGTATAATTTGATCAGGATAATTAGTTAATAACCAATTTTCATATGGTATCAGTTTAAGAACTTCTGTACACCATCTCTGTTTTGGTGAGGGAAGATAGGTAAAATGACCATTTTGATTTGATTTTGTTTTCCATAAAGACCAATAGGATTCCCAGTCTCTTTCTGATCTAATTACAGTTATAGAAATATTTAAAACAGCCCTAATCCGGTCCAGATATTCATAAGTCTCAGGAAGTTCACATCCACTATCAGTAAAAACGTATTCCATTTCCAACTCGGGATGCTTATCCCGCATATACACTGCCAAAGCAGCACTATCCTTACCACCGGATAGTGCTAAGATATGGCGTT
>JAQWBH010000382.1 GCA_028707405.1 Parabacteroides sp.
ATCAAAGACGGTGCGAAGCAGACATTCAGTTGCCCGGCGCCTCTGGCTTGGCTGGGTGATACGGATGTCATTTGTCAGGCCCCTGCTGAAATGGCTGCGTCGGGTTATGCAGACCTGTTTGCAAAGGTTCCGGCCGGTGCTGACTGGATTCTCTCAGAGGCTTTAGGTATCGAGCCGATAGACCGGAATATATGGGACATGGTACAAGATTGTTTGCCAAAAGCTTTAGGTAGCCCACAAGCCATCCGTACCCGCAATCCGCAAGCTATTGGAGATCTGGTGGAAGGACTCATATTAAGTGGGTTTGCCATGCAGGCTTATCGCAGCAGTCGTCCCGCTTCGGGTGCCGATCATCAATTTAGCCATCTGTGGAATATGGAACATCATATGAACCATTGTCAACCTATCTCACACGGATTTCAGGTAGCTATCGGGACATTGGCTTCTACAGCCATGTATGAAGTTGCCTTGCAATGGCCGATAGAAAAACTCAATATTGATGCTTGCTGCAAGGCATGGCCTGAGATTAATACTTTGGGCAAGGAAGCACTTGCCTTGTTTGCAGATACGGATTTCCCGGCGATAGGCAAGGAAGAAACAGCTGCCAAATATATCGATAAGAAGCATCTGGCTGTACAATTGCAGCTACTGAAAGACAAGTGGCCGGAACTAAAAGAACAATTGGCAGCACAGCTCATCCCGGTCAATGATTTGAAAACACGTTTAAAACATGTAGGGGCACCTGTCGAACCTGAAGAGATTGGTGTAACGCGCCCTTATTTGCGCCAAAGTTATGTTCGGGCACAATATATCCGCCGCCGCTTCACAATTTTGGATTTGGCTGTTCGTACAAATAATATGGAAAATTGGCTGAATATCCTGTTGGGAGAAAATGGCTTTTGGCAATAATCAAAAATAATCATAGATAGATCAACAGAATTATAAAGACATTCAGCTCTGATGGATACGATAATTAACAAGACTCTGATGGTTTTACAAACTGAAGAGCAACGCAATAACGCTTTACGTAAAATTCAACATATCGCACTTGATATGGACGGGACAATCTATAATGGGAACACCCTTTTTCCTTTTACTGTACCATTTCTAGATAAACTGCGACAGTGGGGAATCAGCTATTCGTTTTTGACAAATAATCCGACAAAGAGTGCCGGTGATTATGTGAATCATCTCTTGGAGATGGGTGTTCCTGCCAAGTTAAGCGATATGTACACCTCTGCTCAGGCAACTATCGATTATCTTCATATGCATCATCCGGAGTTCAAGAAACTGTTTATACTGGGTACTCCAAGCATGATTCATGAATTTGAAGAGGCAGGCTTTGTTTCCGCCGAAGATGATGCTAAAGATATTCCCGATGCTGTACTTGTGAGCTTCGATAAAACACTAATTTATTCGCGACTCTGTCGCGCAGCGTGGTGGATTCATCAGAAACTGCCTTATATAGCAACGAATCCTGATAAAGTTTGTCCTACCGATTTGCAAACGATCCTGGTAGATTGCGGTTCATTAATATCCTGTCTGGCTTACGCAACAGACAGACAGCCGGATATTGTCATCGGCAAGCCTGATCCGCGCATGCTCTATTGTATTATGGAAAAACAAAAACTCAGACCTGATGAAGTGGCTATGGTTGGTGATCGGATTTATACAGATGTAAAAACGGCTCTTAACGCCGGAAGCACAGGCATTTTGGTTCTATCCGGAGAGACAACAATAGATATTATTCGAAAATCGAACAGTAAGCCTACCCTTATCGCAAAAGATTTGTCCGAATTGCAATCATGGTTGTCCATAGTACACGAAAAGAAATAAAAAGTCGAGAAACGAAAACAATAACGAAAAAAATTATTTTCATTTCCTACTATTTTCTTTGTCTTTTCTGTTTTTTTCTGTTCCTTTGTGCATAATATAAAAATAGAGGCAAATTGGAAAAAGTCATGAATGAATATGATGTAATTATCATTGGAGGCGGAGCCACAGGAGCCGGAACCTTACGCGATTGCTCTATGCGCGGACTAAGAACCGTATTAATTGAACGTTCGGATATTGCAACAGGTGCTACGGGAAGGAACCATGGCTTGCTCCATAGTGGTGCACGCTATGCTGTGACCGATCAGGAATCAGCCCGCGAGTGTATAAGTGAAAATCAGATCCTTCGCCGGATAGCCAGTCACTGTGTAGATGAGACCGACGGATTCTTTATCAGTCTGCCTGATGATGATTTGTCCTTCCAAACAAAATTTGTAAAATCATGCCAGAGCGCAGGAATCCGCGCAGATGTGATTGATCCGAAAGAAGCACTTGTTCTGGAACCTTCCATGAATCCGGCAGTTACCGGAGCCGTCCGTGTACCTGACGGTTCAATCGATCCCTTCCGACTGACGGCTTCAAACATTCGTGACGCTAAAGTACTAGGTGCAAATGTTTTGACTTACCATATGGTAACAGAGCTAATCCGCCGGCAAGATGCCATTGTCGGCGTCAAAATACTAAATGTAAGAACAAAAGAGACGTCCGAACTTTATGCCCCGATCATCGTGAACGCTTGTGGCATCTGGGGCGCGCATATTGCAGAGATGGCGGGTGTGAAAGTTTCGATGTTTCCGGCTAAAGGTGCGCTTTTGATTTATGGGCACCGTGTAAACAAGATTGTGCTGAATCGCTGCCGGAAGCCTTCGGATGCCGATATTCTGGTTCCGGGTGATACGATCTGCCTAATTGGGACAACTTCAACAAAAGTTCCTTTCGATACTATAGATAATATGTATGTGCTCCCCGAAGAGGTGGAAATTCTGCGTAAAGGAGCACAAGAACTGTCGCCGATCTTGGAAAAAACACGTATATTAAGGTGTTATGCCGGCGTTCGTCCGTTAGTGGCTTCGGATAATGATCCTTCGGGACGCAGCGTGAGCCGCGGTATCGTACTGTTTGATCACGAAAAGCGCGACGGTCTGAAGGGCTTCATCACCATCACAGGTGGCAAACTTATGACTTACAGATTGATGGCCGAACAGGCAACTGATTTGGTTTGCACAAAACTCCACATAGATAAAAAATGCGAAACGGCAACAGTCAAACTTCCAGGCTCGCGCGAAGATAAGGAAACCATTCTAAAGAAACTATATTCGATGCCGTCGGCTGTACAGGAATCGATGATTTATAGGCATGGTGAAATGGCCGAGAAAATTGCAAGAAACAATGTAGTCAATAACAGTCTGGTTTGCGAGTGTGAAGAGGTATCGTATGGTGAAGTAAGTTATGCCATTGATCATATGGATGTAAACAATTTAATTGATCTCCGCCGCCGTACGCGCCTCGGAATGGGAACTTGCCAGGGCGAATTTTGTGCCTGTCGTGCAATCGGAATCCTGGCGAAACAGAAAAAAATAAAACCAGAAAAAGAGAAAGAAGAACTCGTAACGTTTCTCAATGAGCGTTGGAAAGGAATAAAACCCATTGCCTGGGGCGACAGCCTGCGCGAGAGTCAGTATGCATCATGGGTATACGAGAGTGTTTGCGGGCTAAGTAAGAACAATAAAGATTTAACGAAATGATATTCGATACAATTATAATAGGAGGAGGCCTTTCAGGTCTGACTTGCGGCATACATCTGCAGAAAGCCAGCAAAAGATGTGTCATCATATCATCCGGTCAAAGTGCACTCCATTTCTCTTCCGGTTCGTTCGACTTGCTGAATACACTACCTGATGGCAGAAGCGTTTCCGATCCTGTCCAGTCGCTAGATGAGTTGCAGGTACAAAACCCGTCGCATCCGTATATAAAGATTGGAAAAACAGACTTTATCCGTCTGGCTGAAAAGTCTCAGCAACTACTAACGGATGCTTCTATTTCAGTCGGCGGATCCTACCAGCGCAACCATTACAGACTGACGCCTTTTGCCATCACAAAGCCTACTTGGCTAACGATGACGGATTACGTAAGCAGCGATCAGCCCGACAGCCTTCCCTGGAAAAACGTTTGCCTCGTTCATTTCACCGGATATCTTGATTTCCATCCGGATTTCTTCCAGGGTAAATTTCAGGAACTGGGCATAAAAGTGCAGAATGTTGAGCTCGACTTAACGAAAGTATCTATACGAAAGAACACGCCATTGGAAGTGCGTTCAACCAATATCGCCCGTCTTTTTGATAATGAAGAGGCTCTTGATAACTTTGTACGCCTCCTTGCACATAAAGTCGGCGATGCCGACGCGGTACTGCTTCCGGCCTGTCTTGGTCTGGAGCGAACGAATATAGTGAATATTTTGTCGCGTAAGCTGGGTGTGGAGGTGAAGTTACTGGCTACATTTCCACCTACCGTATCAGGCATCCGTGCTCAGTATCTGCTGAAGCAGCGGTTTATGCAGTTAGGCGGGACCTATATGTTGGGCGACACAGTGAATAAGGTTGATTTCGAGAACAACCACATATCTAAAATTTTCACCGTCAATCATGGCAATATCCCTTTGCGGGGGGAAGAGTACGTTCTCTGTTCGGGCAGTTTCTTTAGCGAAGGGC
>JAQWBH010000383.1 GCA_028707405.1 Parabacteroides sp.
ATCCCGATGAAGATGACTTCTCATTCTAATCCGGCTCTTGGTTCCTGTACACTTTTTTCCTAGCAGACCGTCTCAGGTCTCTTTTTCGTTCCTGTTTTAGGAACGATATTTCCTACTGAATAAAAAACTCGCATGTGAGTGTTTGCTACACCACGGGAAATAAGCGTTTCCAGTTTTTCGGCAAGTACGGTTTCCAGATTATAAGCCAGGATCGAAATCGTACGATCTTCAAACAGTAGTTGGAAGGAATAGTTCATTTCTCTCGGTGTTATGATATCCCCTGTGGAAAAATCAATTTTTAAGGGAGTGCGCATGCCTTCCAAAGATGCATCTAACGAAACACGTACCCCGCAATAATCGGCTTCATCCATAATGGTGGTAATGCTCTTTATCTCGAATGTCATTCCGTCTTCAATCGGAACTGACATAATTTCTTCAACTATCTTCCTGGCACTCTCAATTGATAGTGGAAGATTCTTAATTGTCGCATCCACATCCATGGTAGAACGATTGTCCAGACCAACCATTGCAGAAACAAAAGTGCCTCCTTTTAAAATTAGGTTGTTACTATATTTCGATAGAGAAAGCCTTTCAAGAAATCGCTCCATAACATAATTGCGAATTATGATTTGTGACTTGCCACTGTCGCTCTTAGCCATGTTACGTACGAAATCTTTTAGTTGCCTAGATGTGTGGATCATTATAGGAGCACCTCCATATACTGACGAATGGTTTTATCTACAGAAAAAAGTTTTGCATATCGCATGAGAAGCGGAAGATCCTTTTCTTTGCTCCGCACATACTCTTTGATAGCCGTCTGTAAGTCCTGAATCTCCACGTTTCTCCGATTGCGTACAAGATCACAGATTGTTCGCTCTGGATTATAAATTCTTAGGACATGGCCCGCTGGAGAATTAGCTTCCGTAATACCAACATCAAAGAGCTCCTCTTTAATTTTATAGACCTTCACACCTTGCTTGGTGAGCCCTGTCGCATTGGTCCCCGTTTTCAACGTAAGTGAATACTTGATCGGCTCGCGCTCTGCGAGATCCAGCAAGTACAGTGCTGTTTCGTGGGAGAACACCGCTAAAGGATATCTCGTCTGGATTACATACATCTCATCCTCCCAGGAATCTTTTGATTTGTAAAGTCCGTGGATGACACGCATAAGACCCCGTTTTCGTACATATTCACCAAAATAAGCCCTTGAAACTCCGGCCATAATCGCATCGGACGTTTTTAAATAGCCATTATTTTTTTGCAGAAGCGAATCCAGTGTATCAAATTTACTCATAATGCCACCTTACTTTCATGCCCTTATTATGAGCCATAAGGTCGTAAATATAAACACTGGTTTTAAGATTTTTTATTTAATCTGACACTTTTCGTTAGCAACAAGCTAAACTATAAAAGGCTTGACGCCTTTTTGACGCCCATTCGGGCCAAATGACGCCCAAAGCCAACTTAAGCTACATCAAGCACTACTCAAGATACCTTGCATTTCCAATGCTTATGTTCCTCTGCATAAACTTGCATAAAGCTTTACATCGGTTTCCTAAACCGTGCGTCGGATGTTCGAATCATCTCGGGAGTGCCAATAAAATAGTGATAGGCTTAATGTCTGTCACTATTTTATTTGTATTTGCTAGGGATGATTCGGACATCCGACGAGATAGGGCTTGGGGAAGAGGGTCTTCCCCATCAGAGTTGCATCGTCTATTAACTATTTGTAGAAACACAGACGATGCTACGAACCACAACTTCGGGGGTGACAGGGTCGCAATAGTTCTTTGCCCGAAAAGCAGGTCTAAATATTATTTGAAAACTTACTGGTTTATTTCTATTAGATAGGGTTTTGGCCAGTATTGACTAATACCCATATTTTTGGTTTCGGTCTTCCCATCGGAATAGGTTATTGTAACCCATGATTCAACAGAAGTCCCATCCATACCTTCAACTATAATCCGTTCTTCCCCTTTTGCGAGGTTTGGGTTTGTTATATAATACTTTGAGGTTTGTGTCCTGCTTAATACCTTGTGGCCCCACTCCACGTTAGGGGGTTTTTTCTTACCATACAAAGACATATAAAGCCTATTTTCTATGCCCTCTGCCCAAATTAATATGGGAAATTCAGTGTTGTTCCTAAATCTTAGATCTTTAGAACCATACGATACCGTAGCATCCTGTCCATAGGGAACATAGGACACGGGCATAAAGTGATTATATCTTTCCACTACTTCTAAATTGCTGGCTACTGAAACATTATATAATGTAGTTGCAATCTTACATACACCGCCCCCAACAGTGTCTATTATCTTAGAACCAATATATGATTGGCCGTCCTTATATCCTTTTTTTGCATCGTATGGCCCAATTGCTTTGTTTTGAGAAAACACTTCGTTTGGCTTAACCACAAATCCTGCAATTTGACTTGCAGCCAATTTGACATTAAATTTTTCACTGGGTAATGCATCATTAAAAACAGTACAATAAGCCGCCA
Organism: Parabacteroides sp.; assembly: GCA_028707405.1. Taxonomy (GTDB): domain Bacteria; phylum Bacteroidota; class Bacteroidia; order Bacteroidales; family Tannerellaceae; genus Parabacteroides. The sequence continues at coordinate 2,501 of JAQWBH010000383.1, forward strand.
TTAAAACATGTGTGTCATTTTCCTCTTGCGCCTTTAAAAATTTTTTATCGTGTTTCCACGGTAAATTGTAAACGGCACCGGAAACGTCAGGTCTATCGAATTCTATGGTTTTACTTACTTCCAAATCATTTGGTATTAATATAGAAAGTGATATTAACATAATGACTATTGCGAAAATAGTATATGATATTTTTTTCATACCAAATCCTTTCCGCCAAGTTGAATTTTATTGACTGTTAAACTATATTACAAAAGTAAAAAAATAATGCATTTCACTGTTATCATTTGAGTATATGGTGGGCGCAACGATATTCGCAACGGTATTTATTGCGTAATTTCCCCTTAGATATTATTGAGTATTGGAATAGGGATCGAAAGAATCAACATTATAAATCTTAAAAATCCATTAATTTGAGTTATAATATCTATAAGTTCAGAGGAAGAAGTTAATTCTGATTTTATGGACTTTTTAGATTACCGATCTGAAATCAAGTTATGATTACAATTTACATAGGATAATGAACCAATTATGCAAATACTTGAAACAGTCAATCCACAGTAGACAATAGAACTAAAACGACATAAGATTTACGAGCAAATGTTATTCCGTTCTGCTGATATCGACTCCGAGAGCATTACATCTATTTCGACAGATGACCTTTATTTGCTATTTGAACTATATGACTCAGAGTTTTTTGGAAACTGGTTTAAAGATTTCTATAGAGGGATTATTCTTTTCTCGCTTTCCAAACGCATGAACGGGATCTTAAACGGATCGATCTGATATCCTATATCCTGACGATGGTGTTGTCCAGAAGCCGGGTCTTCCCAAATTTTACAGCGAGGGCGATCAGGGTAGGTCCCTCGATCTCGTCGACGGGCTCCAGGGTTTCCGTCCTGACTGTTTCAATATAATCAATGGCGGCCAGCGGATTCTGATCGATCGATTCTTTTATTATTGCTTTTACTTTCTGTGCATTTCTTTCCCCTGCAGTAATTGCCTCCTCCGCCTTTTCCAGTGAACGGTACAGGCACAGTGCCTGCTGTCTTTCCTGAGGATCTAGATATACATTCCTGGAGCTCATGGCAAGTCCGTCCTTTTCTCGGACGATGGGACACATGACCACATTGACGTCGTGATTCAGATCCTTTGCCATCCGGTCAATGATGAAGTACTGCTGGGCATCCTTCTGGCCGAAATATGCGTGATCCGGGCTTACGATATTGAACAGTTTTGATACAATGGTGGCGACTCCTCTGAAATGATCCGGCCTGCTTTTACCGCAGAGATGGCGGGAGAGGGCCTCTACATTTATATAGGTTTGGTAGTTGTTCGGATACAGTTCCTCTGCCTTCGGGTAAAACAGGGCATCGACTCCACTTTCCAGAGCCAGCCGGCTGTCCTTTTCAAAATCTCGGGGATATTTGGAGAGATCCTCATTTGGAGCAAATTGCGTGGGGTTTAAGAATATGCTAAGAACAGTGACATCGTTTTCTTCTTTCGATCGTTTGATAAGAGATAAATGCCCATCATGCAGGTATCCCATTGTCGGGACAAAACCGATGGTACGTTGTCTGCTTTTTTCGAATCGAACGTACTCCTTCATTTCCGATATCGTTTGTAAGTTTTTCATGAAATGCCTTTTCCTTTTCTGATTATTAAGTATGTGCAACAATTTCATATTATAGTATTTTGAGCGAAATAAACATATTAATTTTGTATTATAACAGAATGAGCAGATCCTAGGAAAGGGTAAAACACCTGCCCCATTGTACCCCTTCTTTTTCCTGCAAAACCTTATCATTCGCTGCTTAAAGACGACAGGCTCCAAACGGATGACATAAATAATCCATTGAACGATTCAATAAAAGCGAAAGATTTATTCTTCGATGAAGTGGCGGCATTTCATCGGCTGGATGAGATGTTAAAGGGGATATATTATGAGTTATTGAAAGAGAGAAGAGAGTTTTACGCCTTTTTCCATTTCCTTGGAATGTCCCGAAGCCCTGCCGGAATTGAAGATGCAATTCATCA
>JAQWBH010000384.1 GCA_028707405.1 Parabacteroides sp.
ATAATAATAAAGCGAATAACTGTTCTTCTCAGCTATTTTAAAGCTGATTTCCCCATTATCCCCTGATCTTGCTTTAAAATCATCCCCGCTTCCCAATATGCGTTTACACATCACCTCTGTCCCCCCCTTAAGCCAAGTCTTCATTCGGGCCAAATCTTCTTCAGAGTTCTCCCTGAAAAGCAAAAAATATCCGCGGCCCTCGAGCAGGCTCTGAAATCCTGTCCATGATTTTCCTGACGGAACATCACCGATCGGAAGAATAAGACCTTTATGCATATCGTATTGAATCTCCCTGTATCTCTTAATCACCCGAGATATTTTAAATGCCTCTGCCGGCAAATTATGTGCCTCCATCCAGGCAAGAGGCTGAGCCATCATCGTAATCGCAAAAAGATATTCAAAATCGTAAGCAGCAGGAGCAAACGGGTCGTTTCCATAAACAATCGTATTTCTCCATTTATTTAAGAACTCTACCTGTAGATTTCTGGAAGGAACATATTTCGAAAGCATCCATAAATTTCTTAGCGTCTGATAAGGATAGTAATTACCAAAATCTGTATATCGGTTCTCTAAAAAAATATTTCCGTACCTGTTCTTGTAAAGAAATCCAAAACGTTTATCTGCAGTAACATCCAGATTAAATACAACATGATTGTTTAATATCTCAGAGACTAAAGACAACATACTATCTACCCGCTCTTCAGAAATTTTATTATGAATCCTCAATCCGTCAATTTTAAACACTCTGATCCCATACTGCCGGTTTAAACGGATCAGAGTTTCCGCATCACGCTTCCATGATTCATAATCATTGGTATAGCTTGGATTGAACCAAAGACATATCTCCACTCCCAATTTTCGTCCTCTCTCTACGACGGGCATTAAACCGTTCGGAAAATTATGATGATCAGGAATCCAGTAATCATCCCTGTCCCAAATATTGTCGAATGATCCTCCCTGTGTTGTTGCCGGACTCTTACCGGTTTGCCATCCGTCATCAATCTGAAAATGAGTAATGCCCAACTGACTGCAAAGCTCTATTTCCTTTATGACAAATTTTTCATTGATGCTCCCGCCTTGTCCACGATCCCCCCACGTATTCATCATTATCATCTCATCTCTTTCGGGAATTATCTTTCTTTCTTTTGACTGATAATTTTTCAATGTAGAGAGGGCCTCACGTTCGCTTTGTGAAAAGACACCGAATACCGTAGAATAACTTTTCGTCCACTGATTCGGATGAATATCATTTTCATCAATACCCATACCAATTACTTTAACCTTTCCGTAAGCAGCCAGGAAATCACCCGAAGGATATTTCAGTTGAGCAAGTGAAGAGGGTGATTCTTTCAGGAAAAAGAACCCTTCTTCGTTTTCACTATTTTGAGCGAATAACAAATTACCTTTGTAAAGTCGTTCATTATATGCCTGATAATCTGTAACAGAAATCAAATTATTCAGATAATCAGTCATCTCAAACAGGCTCACAGTCCTGTACCTCCAGTGCCTGCCTTCAAACGCAACACTCTCCATTACAGGTAGACAACATGCAATTTTTCCCGATGCAACGAATTGGACATCAGAAAGATTTTTCTCTATAAAATCTTCATTATACCAATCAGCAACAGGCTTACCCATAAAATAGAAATCATTCCCGATGACAGCACAATCGGGATACAATCTAATAATCCGTTTAATGGCAAAATCAACATAATCATAGACAATTTCGGTTTCTACATATGCATTTTGAAATGTCGTTTCGGGTATCACACAGCTTCTGAATGAGGTGAGAGAAGCAGGTACATTGCTGTATCCCGGCAAAATCATATCTGCTGTTTTGGAGACGGACTGCCAGACATGACCACTTTTTTTATTTATAATAAAACGGGTAATTAAATTCCCGTTATTCATACTATACACACGCTTAATGTGAGAATTTTCCACTACAAGCGAATCCCCGATAAGGGTAACCGAACAATCACGGTAAAAGATTGTGTTGCCAATTATCAGTTGAAAGGCAACCAGTTGAAATAAACATATCACGAACGTTCGTACGGTCATCGTTTATCATTTGTTATGCGGAAAACCATCCTCTGATCACAGGTACAAGATACAGAAAAAAAGTCCAATAACAGAAAAACCAGCAATGTCTCTGTTTTTATAACATACTTTTTTTACCACCAATTCGTCTGTTACAAAGAACAAAAAATTAATTAAATCAAGATATATCTATTCCGCACGATCAGCCTCAAAAAACGCAAACAATTGGCAATCGCTCTACAAAAGTATCCTTCTTAGTCGCCTTATTCCGCAACCATCACTTAAGCTTGATTCTATACCATGAAGGATGTTCCGCTGTTCTGATCCCTTCTCTACGGGTTAACACAATAATAATCTCCGCATTATTTTTGTTTTCCAAAATTCTGAAATTAGAAAGCTGCAACAGCTCCCCATCAAGAGAATGACGGGTATCAATTTCCACAACACTCTCCCTGATCAGACCAAACGGTGATAGATTTACTTCTCCTATAACCAAAGGATAACGCGGGAAGCTTGCCTGGGGGTTAGATTTTGTCAAATTTCCAATCCAATAGACCTTTCCATTGACTCTGGATCTGAAAAGAGAAGAGTGTGCAGTTGTAACAAAAAAGCTCTCTCCGTTACGGTATGTAAACGGTACAGGATCGCTCCAAGTTCTGCAAAAATCATCGGAAAAAGAGACCCAGGCATAACAGGGCAATTCTAAGCGAGCCAGGTTAGATCCCCGGCATACCATCGCAAAACGCCCCTGATCATTGATTTGCACAACTGTTGGTTCCGACAATCCTCGCGTTGATTTATGATGATCAATTCGAGCCCATTCTCCAAACTCCCATGCTACATCGCTACCGTCAGGGAACCATCTGCCAATTAAAACACCGGCATCTTGAAATAGATATGCTCCGGGTTCCGGTAAAAATATTTTCTGTTTTTCTTCATCCCATGGAATCAATCCGATCGGAACCATTATCTCTCCGTTTGAAGCGCGGATGATGGGGCGTGTTGCATCAACATTAAACCCATTTCTCCCAATCTCCACACCTTTTATCGGATTCAAACAGGATCCGTCCCTGGTAATGACCTGTTTTAAAGGAGTGAAGTGATTCCCGTTATCGGATGAGGTTCTGTACCAAACTTTATACTGAGAAGACCCGCTTTTTGTATCACCTTTTCCGGGAGTCGAAATAGATAATTGTAAAATCCATGGGGTGAACGGCTCACAATAAACATTATCAGTTATATACCCCCCGGAGTTACTGTAAAAATTTTCAGTGCCCCATTCAAAAGGCACAGGAAGAACCGGGGAAATAGCAGGGAGATCAGGATAATAATAAAAATCCGAATCGTGAGGGATGGGTCGATAATGCTTATTATCCATACCATTTACATAACAGACCTCTTTGTCTGTTACTGTGATTTTTGTCAAATACTGCGAGGAAGAAACGGTATTTTCTACGGTTGTTTTACAAGTTACAAAATCGACCATCATGAAAGCAGCAAAACACAATCTGACGAATCTTTTCAAAATCATTATTTACACTGATTATCGGATTCAAAAAACTTTTCAAGACATTCCAAAACTATATGAGAATATCTGCATCTTGTTCACTCCCTGACAGAAGTTGTGGCTCCTTCCGATAAAGTGATATCAACGGGTTGGTTACTTCTCCATGCTCCTCGGGTAAAATCCGGAATATCTATCGGTTTGGAACCATTTGCTACAGACCATTTACTAAGCGGAATGATGGCACTCCATGATGCCGCATCATACACATCCTGATCCATCGGCAATCCGTTTCTCAAACAATCTATTAAACGCCAAAACATGATAAAATCCATTCCCCCATGTCCCCCTACTTTTTTAGCCATATCTCCTACCCGTTTTATGATTTCAGGTTTGTATTGCTCATATATTTCTGTCATTTTGTCCTCACTTAACCATTCATCACCAATGGAAATACGAGAAGGAAAAGGATATTTTTGTGCATAGGCTTTTGTCCCGCTTAAGGCATGAATACGGGAGTATGGTCGGGGACTTGTTATATCATATTGCAACATGATTGTACGTCCCTTTTCAGTTCTGAGTATTGAAGTATTCATATTTCCCCGATAAGTATTGGTGTTAAATGCCTGATAAAAACTGTCAGATTTTGCCAACTCAGCAACCGTCTTGCCCATCATAAAATCATCGGATGACATGGAAACCATTTTGGTGAGTCTGTCTCCTCTGTTTATATCCATGGCCTGACAAACCGGCCCCAGTCCATGCGTTGGATAAAGATTCCCATTGTTATACTGACTTTCACGCAATCGCCACATATTGAAATCTTTCGTTTTCCTGAAATTGTTTTGATGATGAATATAGGCAGCATCCGCATGAATCAACTCTCCAAAGAAACCCTGTCTTACCATGTTAAGAATCAATAACTCAAAAAAGTCATAACAGCAATTCTCCAGCATGGTACAGTGCCTTTTCGTCTTTTCAGAAGTTT
>JAQWBH010000385.1 GCA_028707405.1 Parabacteroides sp.
TCACCCGCACCTCGATTCAATGTCGTATCCAAACCCAATGAATGGACGAAGTCGATTCATGCATCAAGACAACCTTCGGAATTGACGGATTCGCAAGGAATCATGCTTTGGTGCATAGGGATTATTTCAAAAATTCACCTATTCGTATCTTAATTTTTGACGATAGAGTTGAAATAATAAGTCCGGGGAAATTACCCAATAGTTTAACTGTAGAAGATATTAAATATGGCAACCCTGTTATAAGAAATAATCAGTTAGTTGCATTTGCCTCACATACCATGCCATTTAGCGGCTTGGGATCAGGTATTAGGCGAGCTATTGCAGAGCAACCTGATATAGAATTAATAAATGATGTTGAAGGCGAACAGTTCATTGTAAAGATTCCGAGACCAGCTAAAGAAGAAACAAAATAAGCGCGATTAAGGATGAAACTCCAATTCAAAGAACAACAATTCCAGATAGATGCTGTCAAAGCAGTGGTAGATTGTTTCGAAGGACAACCTTTGAAAACAAACCGTTTCACGCTTGAACGGAGCAAAGAGATTATTCGTAAAGCAAAGCAGGCTGCGATTGGCGCAAACGAACTATTTGAAAAAGACATATACGAAGATATTGGCTATCGTAACAGTCCTATACAAATACCTGAATCGTTGATATTGGGAAATATCAGGAAAGTTCAGCAACAAAATGAAATTTACGAAAGCGACTGCATTGAACGTCCTGCCGGAGTAAATATTGGATATAACTTGACCATTGAAATGGAAACGGGTACGGGAAAAACCTATACCTATATCCGCACGATGTACGAGCTGCACAAGAAATACGGTTGGAGTAAATATATTATTATTGTTCCAAGCATTGCTATCCGCGAAGGGGTATATAAATCATTTGAAGTTACGCAAGACCATTTTCAGGAATTGTACGGACACAAAATCGCTCCGTTTATTTATAATTCCGGTCGCCCTCAAGATATAGAAAATTTCGCTTCCGACAGTCGTATCAGTGTAATGATTATCAATACACAAGCGTTTAACGCCCGTGGAGCAGATGCTCGTCGTATCTATCAGGAGCTTGACCAATTCGGAACGAGAAAACCGATTGAGATTATTTCACAAACCAACCCGATATTGATTATTGACGAACCGCAATCGGTTGACGGAAAGAAGACCTTGGAAAGTATGCAAAACTTTAAACCTTTATTTACTTTGCGTTATTCGGCTACACACCGGGTGGAGTACAATAAAGTGTATCGGTTAGACGCGCTGGATGCTTACAACAAACGCTTAGTGAAAAAGATACAGGTGAAAGGGATTAGTTTGAAAGGGTCAACAGGGACAAGTGGATACTTATATTTGGAACAAATTGTGCTGAGCTCTACCAAACCACCTGTAGCTTTTGTAGAATTTGAACAACGAGGAACACAAGGTATTAAACGTATCCGAAAGAAATTGGAGCAAGGTGCAAGCCTGTTCGAACTGTCCGGAGAAATGCCTGCGTATCGCAATCTGATGATCGAAGAGATTAACGGTGCGCAGAATAAAATCACTATTGGTGGAAAAGAAATATTCCCCGGCGATATATTGAACGACCGTGAAGAAAGTACTTTCAGGCGGGTACAGATACGTGAAACCATTCTGTCACATCTAAAAAAAGAAAAACAACTCTTTGATAAAGGGATTAAAGTACTGACACTTTTCTTTATTGATTCGGTAGATAGATATCGGGTTTATGATGAAAATGGAGAGGATGGATTAGGTGAATACGCCAAGATATTTGAAGAAGAATATGACAATGCTAAGAGTGAGTTTCTCGACCTTTTCCGGCAGGAATATAATGATTATTTGAAAGAAACGGATATCCATCGGGTGCATAAAGGGTATTTTCCAAGCTATTTCAACTATTTGGAGCGAGATGATGCACACCGCATACACGAAGGTTACTTTGCTATTGATAAAAAGAAAAAGCGGATGATTGACCCTTCGTTGAAACGCAATGCCGAAGAATCAGACGATGCGTCAGCTTATGACCTGATAATGAAAGACAAAGAACGTTTATTGAGCTTTACAGAGCCTATACGCTTTATTTTTTCTCACTCGGCATTGAAAGAGGGTTGGGACAATCCTAATGTTTTTCAAATATGTACACTGAAAAAACCCGAAGGAGGTAGTGAGATACGTCGCCGACAGGAAGTAGGACGCGGTATGCGTTTGTGCGTGAATCAGGATGGAGTTCGCTTGGACTATGAAATGGTTGGGGAGCAAGTACATGAAATAAATAAACTGACCGTTATTGCTTCCGAAAGTTATGAAGCTTTTGCCAAGGGCTTGCAGAGCGAAATCGCTTCTACGTTAAAAGAACGTCCACAGAAAGCAGAAGTCGAATTCTTTGTTGGTAAAATGGTAGAGAATGAAAAAGGTGAAAAATACCGTCTGACACCCGATGATGCTAAGAAAACCAATAAACTGCTGTATAAGAAAGATATTATTGATGACGAAGATAAGATAACCGATGAAGGCAAAGAGCATATAGAGCAAGGGACTATGCCCTTGCCGGATCATTTAGAACCCTATCGTGTTTCTATTGCGAATCTGCTGAAGTCTATTTACACCGAAACAACATTCAAACCGGAAAACGAACGGGCTACGATTAGCCTTCGTACAAATGAAAACTTTAAGAAAAAAGAGTTTCAGGAATTATGGAAGAAAATCAGTCTGAAAACAATCTATGAAGTTCATTTTGATACACCGAAACTTATTAGTGATAGCGCATTGCTAATAAACAAAGATCTTCATATTGCTGATATGGCTTATGAAGTAAAGACCGGAGAGCAAAAAGAAGAAGGAAAGAAAGCGGATATGGATAGTCGGGAGCATTTCACTAAATCTGAACAAGAGCGTTTTAGACTGAGGAATAATCCTTATTATAATACAGTATATGATATTATCGGCGAGATTGAAAACCTCACTAATCTTACCCGGCGCACTATTGTGGAAATTCTGCAAGGAATACAGGAAGATAAATTCTACCTGTTACGTAAAAATCCCGAAGAATTTATCGCCAAATGCAGTAAGATTATCAACGAAGCAAAAGCCGGTTTGATAATCAATAATATCGTTTATCACAAGATTGAAGAGAGCTATGATGCAAAAACGGTATTTACGAATGATAATACAGCACTTCGTGATGCGATAAATCTTAAGAAACATATCTACGACTACCTTACTTCCGATTCGAAGATAGAAACAGAATTTGCGAAAGCATTGGATCGGGCTGTTGAGGTAATTGTGTATGCCAAACTGCCCAAGAGTTTTTATATTACCACTCCTGTGGGACGATACAGCCCTGACTGGGCAATTGTATTCGATAAAGAGAAAGTGCGCTATATCTACTTCATTGCTGAAACAAAAGGCTCGGACTTATCAATGGAATTACGAGGGACAGAGAATCTGAAAATACATTGTGCGCAGGTGCACTTTGAAGAAATCAGCGGTAAAGAAGTGAAGTATGGGGTAGTTGATAGCTATGATAAATTAATGGATTTAGTTCAGTTGAATTAGAAATGAAACTTATAGATAATGTAAACAGTCGTTTAATTGATGATTTGAAGCAGACAATCAAGAAAGGTAGTCGACTGCATATTGCGGGAGCCTCTTTCTCTATATACGCGTACGAGGCTTTAAAGAAAGAGTTGAATCAGGTTGAAGAATTACAATTCATATTTAGTTCGCCAACCTTTATCGAAGAGAATTTAAAGAAAGATTCACGACAATTTTATATTCCTCATATTTATAACGAAGCCGATTTGTGTGGTGGCGATTTCGAACTCCGCCTAAAGAATCAACTAAATCAGCGTGCAATAGCGAAAGAGTGCGCTCAATGGGTAAAGAATAAAGTCACATTTAAGTCAAATAAAAATCAAAATACGCCGCTTAATGGTTTAATATATGTTCAAGGGCAAGAAAATGCAGAGTATGCTTATTCTAATCTAACAAGTTTTACTACTTCCGATTTGGGCATTACGCAACGTAAAGGCTTTCCTACATTGATTCATCAAACAGAATATCCGAATAGCTCGGCTTATTTGGAGTGGTTTAATCAGGTTTGGGAAAATGAGGAACATTTGACCGATGTGACTTCAAAAGTTCAGGATTATTTTGAGAACGCATTCAAAGACAATAGTCCTGAGTTTGTCTATTTCGTTACATTATATAATATCTTTAATGATTTTCTGGAAGACTTGTCATTAGAAAGCCTGCCGAACGAGAAGGTTGGGTTTAAAGATACCGTTGTATGGAATAAGTTATATAACTTTCAACAGGATGCTGTGATTGGGGCTATTAACAAATTGGAAAAATACAACGGCTGTATCTTAGCGGATAGTGTAGGTTTAGGGAAGACGTTTTCTGTATAATTCCCCCCGAATCTTGGACAACAAGTATCGTTAAAAAAATGTATTAATTTTGTTGTCATGAAGAAAAGGAAAACTTACAGCGCCGGCTTTAAAACAAAGATAGTTTTAGAAGCCCTTCAA
>JAQWBH010000386.1 GCA_028707405.1 Parabacteroides sp.
GTGATGTGATGGTCTGCACCTATCAGTATAAATGGGATAATACAACTTCTTCACATAAAAAAACGGAAAACAAAAACAAGAGAGACTGGTACCCGGGAAAATGGAGAAGAGAATGGATGCCTTTAGGTTACAAGGATCCCAACAATACAGATGTGAATTATTGTAACCTGAGATATGCAGACATCGTCTTAATGGCGGCAGAAGCTTATAACGAGTTAAGTCAGACACAAACAGCCTGGTCCCTTCTGAATAGTGTACGAGGCAGAGCGGGTGCCACGGAAATAACATCTGCAAACTACGGAGATTTATTGAAAGCTCCCAAAGTATATAATCTCCCATTTATAGATGACATGACTGAAGCAGGTAAATTCCGGACTGCACTTTATTGGGAAAGAGGCTTCGAACTCGCATTTGAAGGTCAAAGAAAATATGATTTAATAAGGTGGGGAATTTTAAAGGAAGCATTAGTTTTGTTTAATGAGAAAACTGATTCAAATGTAAAGGACCGTTATCCGGCAGGAATCAATTTCATAAAAGGAAAACATGAACTATTTCCAATCCCCTTAGACGAATTACAGGTAAACCCGAAATTGGAAGGAAAAAATAATCCGCAATATTAATAACAGATACCACAACCTCATTAACCTCCCTTTCTTCGGGAGGTTAGTGGGGTTTGGTACTCCCCGTTAGAAACAAAATAACCCTTTCACGATAAATTATAACCCGTGAATTAAACAAATTGAAACGTGAAACATATTCTAGCTATATCCTTTCTGTTTATATCTATCGTCCAGATGTTTGCGGGCGAAGACCGCTTTTTTTTTGAAAATATCGGATTAAATGAAGGATTATCTAATAGTACCGTTATTTCAATTATTCAGGATAAAGACGGTTTAATCTGGTTCGCAACTTTTGACGGATTGAACAAATATGACGGGTATACGATTAAAGTATACCGTCACGAAGAAGGAAACAACAACTCTCTGCTGAGCAACTCTACCAGGCAACTGTTTATAGATAGCGAAAATACCCTGTGGATAGGCAGCAACGACGGCTTATCCAAATATGTTCATGAGAAGGATCTCTTCGAAAACTACACAAACGATATTGACCGGGATAAACTGAAAATCAATTCAATAATTGATTTCAAAAACAACAGCCTCCTGCTGGGAACCGATAATGGCCTATATCTCTTTGATAAGGACACAAAAACGTTTGAGAGATTTTCAGGAACAAGTGACCCGGAAATCCAGGTATTATCGCTTATAAACACAGGGGATAATATAATTATGGGAACCGATCAGGGATTATATAAATACGAAAAAGATAAGAATAGCTTTTCTCTTTTCTCCGACACCCTGAAAAATTGTAGAATACAAGCAATCCTTCCAAAAAAGAATGATCAAATATGGGTGGGAACAGAAGGTTCCGGACTTTTTTTGATCAATATTCATACGGGAGAGATGCTGAAAAATTACCAGAATAATCCCCTTGATAAAGAATCTCTTTGCTCAAATTTTGTGCGAACCTTACTTACCAATACGGAAAATAGATTATGGATCGGTACATTTCATGGTCTGAGCCTTTTAAATGAGGATACAGGAAAATTCTACAATTACTATAGCGATCCGTTTGATGAAACCTCTATCTCACAAAACTCCATTCGATCAATCATCCAGGATTCACAGGGAGGTGTTTGGTTAGGAACATACTATGGAGGGGTAAACTATTATCATCCGCAAAGAAATCAGTTCTTTCATATCAAGCAAAGTTCAATGAACAATTCGCTAAACGACAGAATTATAAGCGGGATCATCGAAGAAGACAATGGCAGGATATGGATAGGGACAAACGACAATGGCATCAATGTATATGATCCAAACCACAATGGATTTACACATATCACAAAAGAAAACAATACAAACATTCTCTCAAATAACATCAAATCACTCCTCCTGTCGCATGACAATCAACACATTTATGTCGGATCTCATGGCGGCGGCCTCACTAAAATTGATAAAAAGACCTTAAAGGCTTTCGACATGAAACTACCGGATAAAGATATATATTCCCTGGCTTATGATTTAAACAACGACATATGGGTAGGCACATTAAAGGGACTTTTTAAGTTAAAAGAGAAAGAGGGTACCGTGACAGAAATAGATATCAGCAGACTATCTTCCCTGCAAATACTCTATGTGGCAGTTGACAGCAACAACAGACTATGGATAGGAGGGGATAAATCTCTTGCTTGTTTATCTGTCGATGACAATCATCTGATCGAATTCAATGATACCTTCCGACAGGTTAAAATCAATTGTATCGTAGAAGATTCAAAGGAAAATATCTGGATAGGTACCAACAACGGAATATATAAGTATCTCGGAGATGAAAAATTCACCCGTTATGCGGAGAAAGACGGCTTGTCCAATAATATGGTTTGCGGCATCGTGGAGGATTCTCTGGGCTTCCTATGGATTAGCACGTACTATGGAATCAACAGATTTGACCCGGCTCACTCCACATTTCGTACATATCTGCAGACCGACGGCCTCCAGTTTCAACAATTTAACAATTACTCATTTTGCAAAACCAAAGCGGGCAGACTGTACTTCGGCGGGATTGATGGAATCATAACCTTCATGCCTGAAGGACTGAAAAATAACCCTTTCTCCCCTCGGCCCATTATCACGGAATTGAATGTCCAGAATAAAATCATAACTCCTTCTGAAAATGGCATATTAGAAAAGAACATCCTCCATGCCGATAAAATCGTTCTGAGATCAGATAGAGCGACTTTTTCCTTACGTTTTGCGGTACCAAATTATCTTTCCGGCAAACACAATACCTTTAAATATAAATTGGAAGGATACGACAAAGAATGGATCATCAGTTCGGAAAATCGTTTTGCATCTTATTCCAACCTGCCCCATGGTAAATATACATTTCAGTTACAATCTGCCAATAATGAAGGTCAATGGAGTGATCAAATGACAGAATTATCTGTCATTGTCACACCCATGTGGTTTCAGACTGTGTGGTTCAGGCTGCTGATAGCAATTATCGTCCTGTTTACTATCTATACCATCTGGCAATTTTTCAATCAGAAAGAAAAAATAAAGAAACAACTGATAAAGGAACGATTCGAAAAAGAAAAAAATGAGGAAATCAACCGGGCTAAAATGAGTTTTTTTGTAAATATTTCCCACGAATTCAGAACACCTTTAACACTGATCATTTCTCCTATACAGGAAATCATTGAGAGAGTCACCGACTCTTGGGAAAAGGAGCAGCTTGGAGTCATTAAAAACAATGCGGATAAACTGTTACATCTGACCAACCAGCTGATAGATTACAGGAGAGCCGAATTGGGCGTTTTCGAATTAAACATAAAAAGGAGCGACCCGAAAGAAATAATCGTGAAAACAATGGCCCTGTTCGACAAATTGGCAAAACGAATGAACATTGCGTATTCATTCGAAGATTATACCACCGATGATAAGTACGTCATAGACGAAAATTATCTCGACATGATATTGAGTAATCTTTTGTCCAACTCCTTCAAGTTCACCCCTCCAGGCGGAAAAATCACTGTCAGCCTGATAGAAGACTTCGAATATCTAATTCTTGAAGTGGAAGATACCGGGTGCGGTATTCCTGTAAATGAGCAGGGATTGATTTTCAACAGATTTCACAAAGTGAACAGTAAAAAAGACGATATAGGGATGGGTATAGGATTGTCGATCACACAACACCTTGTTGAGTTACATCATGGCAAAATCGAATTAAAAAGCAAAACAGGCGAAGGCACTACTTTCTCAATCTATTTTCCGCAAAGTGAAAATCTCTACAACGAGAAAGAATTGAATAACGTCAACCTGCTGACGGTCAACGACCCTTCCTATGAACAAACCAAAATAGGCGATGTGACGTATCAAAATACCACACAGCCTCTTGTTTTGATTGTGGAAGATGACGAGGATCTGCTGAGTTATCTTTCCAATAACTTATCCGGATCCTATAATATCGTGACAGCATCAAACGGAAAGGAAGCACTTGATCAGATTGGCAAAAATAAGGTGGACATTGTTCTTACCGACGTGATGATGGAGGTCATGGATGGGATAGAGCTTTGTAGAATATTGAAAGAGGACATTAAAACCTGTCATATTCCCATCATTATGCTCTCTGCCAAATCTACGGTGGAAGACCAGCTTTCAGGACTGGAGGTCGGTGCCGATGATTATGTTACCAAACCGTTTACAACAAGTATCCTGAAGGCTAAAATCAACAACATGATGGCATCAAAAGAGAGAATCTTAAACTATTATTCCAGTTCAACCGAGATAGAGCCGGAGAAGATAGCGACAAACCACATAGACAACGAGTTGCTGACAAAGGCAAAAGAGATTGTATTGAACAACCTGGACAATATTGCTTTCACTACTGAAATGATTTGTGAGGAGATGGTAATGAGCAGTACCAATCTTCATTTTAAAATGAAAGCATTGACAGGTGGATCTACCATT
>JAQWBH010000387.1 GCA_028707405.1 Parabacteroides sp.
CCTCGGATATCTTTCAAAAGGGAAAGCCGTAACGAATGTGTATGAAGCCCTGAAAGAACTACCCGGCATAGATGAAAAAGACGGTTCGCTAAGCCTGTCGGGAGCTTCGCAACTGTCAGTCATTATCAACGGTAAACCAACTACTATGAATGAAAGCGAACTGGCCAGTATGCTTCGCAGTATGCCTGTGGAACGTGTACAAAAGGCCGAAGTGCTCTACAGTGCTCCGCCACAATATCATGTGAGAGGAGCGGTTATCAATATTGTACTGAAACGAGCTGTTGCCGATGATCTCTCGGGTGAAGTTAAGAGCAGTTACACCAGTCGGTATGCCAACAGTGGCAGCGGTGGGGCAAACTTTCGCGTCTCTACACCCAAAATGGCTTTCGACATGATGTATGAGGCCAGTGACATCAGAAACAGATCGCAAATGGAACTCGATTCGCGCCACCTTTTTCAAAACAAGACGTACAACATCAATCAGCATCAACATTCTTCTTATAAGGGATTGGATCATACATGGCGTGCAGCCTACGAATATAATTTTTCGGAAAAAAGTAATGCCAGCATCACCTATAATGGTTCATCCTCACCTGATGACAAGGGGAAAACTCACTCTGAAGGCAATTTCCAGCAGAGCGATATCGCGAGCCAAGGCAACAGTTACATGCACAATATTACGGCGCAATATCAGTCGTCTTTCGGATTGAGCGTGAATGCAGACTACACCAATTATCATACCACAAACTGTCAGCAGTTTCAAAATAATACGCAGGATACAACTAATTTCTTCCTGTTGAACGGTGGGCAACGTGTGGAAAAAATATCTTTTAGTATAGACCAGAAGCATAGCCTGCAAAACAGTTGGACACTGGGTTACGGATTCTCTTACTCACACGCCAAGGATAAAGATTTTCAATATTATTCGGAGATGAAGGGGAGCTATGAGGCACAGAACACCGACTCGGAATTAATCGAACAAACCACAAACTTTTATTTCCGTACCGAAAAGAATTATGCTCAAGGACAAAACTTTTCACTATCACTCAGTGGCGAATATTATACCATTGGAAACTATCATAAGTGGGCTGTTTATCCGCAGGCTTCGTGGACGTTCTTCAGCAATCCGAGACACATGTTTATCCTGTCGCTCTCTTCAAACAAGAAATACCCGAGCTACTGGGCCCGACAAGCATCGGTATCCTACCTCGACGGATATGCTGAGATTCATGGAACACCCGGATTAAGACCGAGCAGCATTTATCAGTTTAATGGCACATACCTTTTGAATCACAGGTATTCTTTCAACTTCTTTTATGTAGACATCAAAGATGGATTCACACAGACCGCTTACCAGTCGCCGAATCGCCTGGCCCTGATCTATCAGATGATTAACTGGAACTACTCGCGACAACTTGGGGCGGTAGCAGATATGCCGTATAAAGTGAACAAATGGCTCGATACACGTCTCGAAGTCGTAGCATTCAGACAACATCAACGGTGTGACGACTTTTTTGATCTACAGTTCAATCGTGCGAAATGGGTCGCACATATCAAACTCGACAACACCTTCACCGCAACGAATCAATTGTCGTTCAATCTGAATGCCTCATATACGTCACCGTCGATTCAGGGCACATATGATCTTACCCATTACTACAAAGCTAATGCTTCTGCCAAGTGGATTCTTATGCAAAAACGGCTGTCTGTTTCTGCACGCATAAACGATATCTTTAATTCCGGTATGCCTAAGGCCCGCATACGATATGCAGGACAAAACATGGATATGAACAATGTTTTCTACATGCGCTCATTTACTGTTGCTTTATCTTATCGCTTTGGCGGATATAAGGAAAAGAATCATAAAAATGTGGATACTTCGCGTTTCGGACACTAAAGCAAAATGTGCATGAAGAAAACTTAAAATGATTGGAATCTAAACATAAAGATATCATTATATCTTTATTAAATAATGTCAGTAAATAGCTATTTACTGACATTATTTACTTATTTCGTGACAATAAACATGTATTTCACGATACTATATGATAAATATATTATAAGCTGATGAACTTTGTTTCCTTATAAATAAGATTATTCATCTATTATTCCACGACAGGATCATCCGAGATAGATCCAGGCTGCATGATGTCATCATCAATCGAAAGACTATCATCAGGCACATAATAGGTTGTATCGTTTACATTTACATATTGCTTACAGTTGTAAGTACGTGTTATCTCGTGTTTCGGTTTTGTCGGGAACTTCGCCTGATATTTCTTAAAGGCCGGATCTTTCACCACTTTTTCCATAAAATAGCCATATATAGGCAGAGCTGTTCGACTTCCCTGACCTAATGCACCCGTACGGAAATGAATGCTTCGATGTTCGCCGCCTACCCACGCGCCGGCTATAAGTTTAGGCGTTACTCCCACAAACCATGCATCAGAGTGATTTGATGATGTTCCGGTTTTGCCTCCGAACTCTGTATTGTAATTGAACAGATCAAAAGACCAGAGTGCTTGAGTTGTTCCTCCTCGTTCAGTAAGCCCGCCTTTCAACATTTCCGTCATTAAAAATGCAGATTCATAAGGGATAGCCTGAACCTGATCCGGTTTGTGCTGATAAATAACATGTCCGTCCTTATCTTCTATTCGCGTTACTAGCACCGGACTATGAGCCATCCCTTCATTGATCACTGTAGAATAGGCATTAACCAGTTCAAGTAAAGATACATCCGAAGCACCTAAAGACAATGCCGGCGTTTCTTCCAGAGGCGTTTTGATCCCCATTTTCTTTGCAGTAACGGCAATATTATGAATACCTACTTCCTGAGCCACCTGAACGGCTATAGTATTAATTGATTGAGCAAAAGCAGCTTTCAATGAATACATGCGTCCGGTAAAATTACCGTTGGCATTACGCGGAATCCACTTTACCATCTCTCCGTGATCCATCACATCCAGAGCAATATATTTGTCTTCACGCTCATCGCAAGGCGACAAGCCTTGATTCATGGCTTCAGTGTAAACAAACAATTTAAAAGTCGAACCGGGCTGACGTTTGGAAGTTACCTTATCATATTTCCAGGAATTAAAACTGATATCGCCGACCCAAGCTTTTACTTCGCCGCTCTGAGGTTCCATAGCCACAAAACTACTATGCATAAAGCGCTCCATATAACGGATCGAATCCATAGAACTAATCGTTGTGTCGCGTGTACCTGCATCGTAATCAAACACCTTCAACCGATGAGGCTTATTCATATAATAATCCACCGAATCGGGGCGATTAGGAAATTGTCTGACAAGTTTTTTGTATGTATCTGTACGTTTAGCCAGATCTTCAATAAAGTTAGGGATTTCGGTACCGGTTTTATCACGCCAGGGAGCATTCGTTCCCCAGTGATTATTAAAGTTGCGCTGAATGACGCGCATCTGTTTATTGACCGCTTCTTCTGCATACTGCTGCAAACGTGTATCAAGTGTTGTGTATATCTTCAATCCGTCAGCATATATATCCAGACCGTTTTCTTTTAACCATGGTTCCAGATATGCAGCCACGGCATCCCGGAAGTACAAAGCTTCTCCCCCGTAATTCGTTTCCACCTCATAACGCAACTGTATAGGAATTTGTTTCAATGAATTGAATTCCGCTTTTGTTATGATGTGGTGTGTATACATATTCTCAAGCACCACATTACGGCGTTTTATACTGTTGCGGGGATTCGTTCTTGGATTGTATGTCGTTGTTGCCTTTAATAATCCGACAAGCGTTGCCGCCTGTTCCGGACGGATTAATGCCGGCGTTGTTCCAAAATAAGTTTTACATGCCGTTTTTATGCCATAAGTATTATTCCCAAAATCGACCGTATTAAAATACATCGTAAGGATTTCGCTCTTCGAATAAAACATCTCGATCTTCACGGCGAGAATCCATTCTTTTGATTTCATAATAATCATTCGCAGACCCGGTATTTTTCCCAATAAACCTGTAGAATATTGAGAACGGACCTTGAAAAGATTCTTTACAAGCTGCTGAGTGATCGTACTTGCACCGCGTGCATCACCGTGAGCCATATCTTTGGCTGCTGCAAACAACCCTTTAAGATCAATCCCGAAGTGCGAATAGAAACGTTCATCCTCCGTACAAATAAGGGCCTTAATCAGTATCGGAGAAATCTCATTATATTTAACCGGTGTGCGATTCTCACGAAAATATTTACTCAGCACTTTTCCGTCGGCGCTATACAGAACAGAAGCAACGGGCTGATTCGGGTTACGAACAGCAGATAATCCCGGCGTTTTACCAAACAACCAGAGAAAATTGAAGTCGACCATGAGCAGATAGAAACAAAAACAGACAATCAGCGACACGACAACTAAAAAGGTCTTGCTATACCACGGCGAAGCATGATAGTATGCATTTGCCTTTTTAGCATGCAAAAAGCTCCACTCTTTAACTATATGCAGCCAAGAAATAGCTTTATCTATTGCAGGTTGAAACTGAGTCCAGCCTTTTA
>JAQWBH010000388.1 GCA_028707405.1 Parabacteroides sp.
GAGCAGTATAAACTTGTTATTTTATGTGCAATAAATGGTTTCCCACATAGTTTGCATGTCTTCTGAATTTCCATATTTGTATACTTTTAAGTCTGCTTTTTCTTCTCACATCTTCTCATATTTTCTCACACTTTCTCATGTGGTATCTTCTATAGCGATTTTTCATTTCTCAGAGTTTCTCAAAGGAGTTCCAAGTATATCACTGAATAGACCCCATTTTATGAAAATTATAGAGCCGAGGTAGAAATAGAATACAAAATTAGCTGAAATAACTCCAAATAAAGAATTGGTAACTTGAAGTGTTAAAATGACGAAAGCCCCTCATAATGAGGAGCTTTCTTATAGTTATTGCAAGTTAGTTGAAGTTGTTTATAAGGCTTTACTTACCGATACAGAATTTTGAGAATATGTTTCCTAGTACCTGGTCTGTGGTTACTTCGCCAACGATATCGGAAAGATAGAAGATGCATTCGCGGAGATCCTGAGAGATGAAGTCGCCGGACAGATCGCAAGCAAGGCCCGATTGAACACGGCGGATAGAGTCGAGGGCATGTTTGAGCGCTTCATAGTGACGAATGTTGGTGACAATGATATCGTTCGATGACAGTGCCGGAATATTGGCAACTTGAACCAGTAAATCCTGCAGTTCATGAATATTCGACTTGTGTTTGGCTGAGATACAGATCGATTGGACAGACTCGGGAAGTCGTTCGGAAATGGTTGTCAAGTTTTTGTCGATAAGGTCAATTTTATTAAATACGATGATGAGCTGTTTACCTTTACAGTGAGGAAAAATCTTGCCGGATAGTTCTTCTATCTGGCGCCCTGCGTCGGATGAATCGATAATCCAAAGCACTATATCTGCCTGGTCGAGCTTGTTGAATGTACGCTCAATGCCGATCGTTTCGATAGCATCATGCGTTTCCCGTATGCCGGCCGTATCGATGAAACGGAACAGGATTCCCTGAATATTCATCGTGTCTTCAATGGCATCGCGTGTGGTGCCTTGTATGTCGCTCACAATTGCTTTTTCTTCATTGAGAAGCACATTGAGGAGCGTAGATTTTCCCGTATTGGTTTCTCCGATGATAGCCACCGGGACACCGTTCTTAATGGCATTACCTGTGCTGAATGAATCGGCCAGATGAGAGATGACGGTTTCAATATGTCCAGCCAGAGTTTTCAGTTCGCTACGATCGGCGAACTCAACATCTTCGTGGTCACTGAAGTCTAACTCCAATTCCATCAGCGATGTGATATGCAGTAACTGTTCACGTAAAGTTTTCAGTTCGTTACTGAATCCTCCTCGCATCTGATTTATTGCCAGCCGATGCTGTCCGGCTGATGTTGATGCAATCAAATCAGCAACGGCTTCAGCCTGACTCAAATCCATCTTTCCGTTCAGAAATGCCCGTTCTGTATATTCACCCGGATGAGCTAGACGGCAACCATTGTCGACAAGCAATTTAATGATTTGCTGTTGAATATATATCGAACCGTGGCAGGTTATCTCCACTGTATCTTCACCTGTAAATGAGTGAGGAGCATGGAATAAGGCGATCAATACATTATCCAGGTCTTCATCATTTTTCCGTATTACACCATAACTAAGCGTGTAAGCTTTTTGCTTGAACAGATCTTTACCTTTGGTATGTGGGATAAACAGCTTGTTGCATATACTGATGGCTTCGGTCCCGGAGATCCGAACGACCGCAATGCCTCCGGTTCCGGGTGCTGTAGAGATAGCGCAAATGGTATCTTCGTTTATCATTTTAACAGGATTTAAATGCCGCTAAACTGTAATCAGTTCATACGACTGGGTTCCGAGACCAATTTTTTCACCGTGTTCTAGTGCTGCCTGCCACTTGGTGTCGGGATGCAAGAGGTGAAATTTATCGACACCCACAAGATGTTCATGCGGATGTTCTTCAGCCAGCTTGTTGTTTCCGCCAATGACCGGCGCACTGTTTACAAGGTCGACACAAGCTCTGTCCAGAGCAATCGGATCAAAGGAAGCAGCGATACCAATGTTGGAGACGATCGGTGCATCGTTGTGGTTCCAGCAATCACATTCGGGTGAAACGTCCATAATGAAGCTGACATGAAAGTTCGGTTTGTCCAGCAGGATTGCTTTTGTGTATTCGGCAATTTTGCAGTTCATTCGTTCCGAAGTATCCCATGAAGCCAGCACAGCACTGTCATACTGGCAGAGTGCTACGCATTGTCCGCAGCCTACACATTTGTTGTAATCTATTTCGGCTATGTGATCTTCTTTGACATGGATGGCATCGTGTGCGCAGTTTTTTTCGCAGATAAGACATCCTTTACAGTTGTCACGGTTGATAACCGGTTGCGCCGCCGAATGCAGTTCAAGTTTCCCTGCAACGCTGGCACCGCCCATACCCAGATTCTTCAGTGTTCCGCCGAAGCCGGCTTGTTCATGCCCTTTAAAATGAGTCATGGATATGATGATGTCGGCGTCAGCCAAGGCAGCACCGATTTTTGGTGCCTTGCAATATTCGCCATTGATCTCGATTTCGCGACAGTCGGTTCCTTTTACACCGTCGGCAATGATTACCGGGCATTGTGCTGAAATAGGATTAAAGCCGTTCTCCATGGCGCTGTTTAAATGATCCACCGCATTACTGCGCCCGCCGGAATAGAGCATATTACAGTCTGTAAGGAAAGGTTTTGCTCCCATGCTACGGAGCAAAGAGGCCATACGCGCCACATAGTTCGGACGGATATAAGCCAGGTTTCCCGGCTCTCCGAAATGTAGTTTTATAGCAACGAACTGGTTTTTAAAATCGATCGATGCAATGCCTGCACGTTTCACTACGCGCTCCATTTTGTCTAACAAGTTGCTTGACGGATTGGTACGCAGATTGGTAAAATACACTTTTGCCTTTTCCATGATTGTTCTCCTTGTATGTTTTTGTGATGCAAAGGTAATTCATGATGTACATAATCGCAACTGTGGAAGAAAAATTTATTTTTTTACCTGGGCTTAAGTGTTTTTTGGTTTTTAGGAGCTCATTTTTCTTTTGAATTGGTTCGGAAAGTGATGATGATTTTTTCATGAAAGATCCTGGTTTATGTCACATGATTTTTGATATAATTATGTATCTTCGCAGCAAATATTTTGGATTATGATAGACATAATGAAAAATAGACGGACAATTCGTAAATACGCAAACCGTGATATTTCCGAAACCTTATTGGAGGATTTGCTTGAAGTGGCTGCACAAGCATCGAATACCGGAAACATGCAGCTTTACAGTGTTGTAGTTACGCGTGACGAGGCGATGAAGGCGAAGCTGGCTCCGGCGCATTTCAATCAACCGATGATTACGGGAGCTTCGATTGTTTTGACTTTTTGCGCTGATGCAAACCGGTTCGTTAAGTGGGCGGAACAGCGCAAGGCCGTGGCGGGCTTTGATAATATGCAGACGTTTATTGCCGCCACCATTGATTCGATGCTTTTCGCTCAGTCGTTTTGTAATGCCGCAGAAGAAAAAGGACTGGGCATCTGCTATCTTGGTACGACGACCTATAATGCCGATCAGATCATTGATATACTGAATCTGCCTCGTCTGGTTGTCCCGATTACGACCGTTACAGTAGGTTATCCTGCCGAAGAGCCTGCTCAACCCGAACGTCTGCCGCTGGCAGCCGTGATACATCAGGAGAAATATACCGATTATACGCCGGCCTCAATCGATGCTTTTTATTGCGATAAAGAGGCGTTGGAAGTCAACAAACAGTTCGTGAAAGAGAATGGTAAAGAAACGTTGGCTCAGGTATTTACCGATGTACGTTATACAAAAGCCAACAACGAGTATTTTTCAGAAGTATTCATGAAGGTATTGCAAAAGCAAGGCTTTATGTAAGTTAGTAGGAGTGATGGCCGACCCCCTTTAGTAATTTTATATATACACATTGTAATTATGAACTAGACAGCGCTACCGATCTGTTTGACGGTGAAAGAATTGAATCAATTATTTTCAACAACGGCCGTATTCTGGATGATAAGATATTTATATCATCCACATTCGTGGATTGTGATTTTTCTAATGCGGAGATTACAAATTGCGTGTTTAGCGATTGCGACTTTATAAATTGTAATCTTTCTATGTGTAACTTGAAGGGAACCAAGATAGATGATGTCAGTTTTAAAGACTGCCAGCTGATGGGGATAGACTTTACGGTGATGCGATGGCCGAAGATAGCGCGAAAGAAAAGCAAGTTTGCCGTATCTTTTGATCATTGCGTGTTAAACTATTCGATATTCATTGGCATGAATATGTATATGGCGCATTTCACTGACTGTTCACTGAAAGAAGTATGCTTTGAAGAAACCGATTTAGAGAAAGCGGTATTTGATAACGTAGATTTGTCGTCAGCCATATTCAACAACACCAATTTGAGTGGCGCCGACTTGTTGAAGGCAGCTAATTACAATATTAATCCAGGTACCAACCGATTGACAAAAGCAAAGTTTTCATTG
>JAQWBH010000064.1 GCA_028707405.1 Parabacteroides sp.
TCCTTGCATTGAACGGAATGCTTTTGCTGCGGCTCGTGCATTGGATGCCAATACTTTTTCAAATTTTTCAGATGGAAAACATCGTGTCAGTTTTGATCAGGTGGTTGAAGTGATGCGTGAAACAGGCAATGATCTGCCTAGCTTGTATAAAGAGACATCAACAGGTGGTTTGGCGAAGAATATGGAACAGTGATTAAGAATTGTTTTTTAAGCTGAGAAGATTAAAATGTGTGCTGACAGAATTTGTCATAAACAAATAGCCTATCTAATGTATTGATTTATTGTTTTATTAGAACATTTTATGCTTGGCCTAGATTAAATTTTATCAAGTGTAAAGATATATTTCTATCAACTTTCCCATATTTTTATCGATTCATATAATATGAATCGACCGTTCCATATTATATGGATCGATCGTCTCATATTATATGGATCGATCGTTCCACATATGTGAATCGATAAATAAGTGAGTACAAACAGAAAGATTCTTCAGGGTTCGTGCAAAAATTCTTCCAAAGAAAAGAGGATCCAAGTAATGAATAAGGTTTGGAAAATAGTAGTTCGATGAACAAATTTTTCAGAGGTGAATTTGATTCTTGATGCAACATCGGTAGGTGAATATAATTCAGCGGACGGGTAGTTATTTATTTCTTGACAGTAAAAATTTAGTATTTAAAATATTTGTTGCATTTTTGATGAATATTTTTCATATTCAAATAATTTTGGGATTGTTATTGATAAAAAACCATTATCTTTGCTTCAAATAGTAAAGATGGACTGAGCATTGAAAGCATTCATGTAGTAATGATTGCTGGAAAGTTTATATCTTTTAATATCTGTTATGTGAAATTGAGTATTTATCACACTACCAATGATTGACCTTTGTTTACTTAAAGAGTTAAAGAGTGGAAGTCATAAAGCTTTCGAACGTGTTTTCCGTTATTATTATCCTCGAGTCATGGCTTATACGGCTGTCATTGTGGATGAGGTTACAGCAGAAGATATTGTTCAGGATATATTTCTGTATATTTGGGAAAACCATGTAAACATTGAGCCTAACTCGGGCTTTAATTCATATTTGTATCAATTGGCTTATACACGCTGCATGGATTATTATCGTACAAAGAAACGTGATAATCAATATGCCATTCATTCTGGAAATGTATATTTGGAGGAATGCGAGAAACTATTGCAGCAAGATGCTTCCGTGATCCAGAATTTGTATAGTAAGGATTTTTCCAGGCGGTTAAATGAATTGCTGGAAAAATTGCCTGTGCAGCGACGTGATGCTTTTATTATGACTTATGTTGAAGGATTGAAAGCCAGAGAAGTCGCCGAACGAATGAATATTCCGCAACGTACAGTTGAAAGTCATGTTTATCTGACACTGAAATATCTGAAACAGAAGATGTCGAAGAATGATTTTTATATGTTATAATGTTAATCCAAATGTAACCGAATGCAGCGTACATTTCTTTTAAATGTAACTCTTGCTAAATTCGGAAGAAATGCTAGTTATATCTAAATGCTTTTTTAACACATGTTAAAGTGATAATTTTGTTCCGTAGTTTTTTTATCCCAAACGTATAAAGCATATAATGAAAATGAAAATGGATTTTGATTACAGATTATTGGCGAAATATTTGGCAGGTGCAATCTCAGCAGAAGAAATGGCTATGGTTGTACAATGGAGCAGTATATCTGAAGAGAACAAACATATTTTTTCGGAGATAGCGAAACTTCGCGTTGCCGAAGGTTTTACCAAATATAATAATGTAGAACGAATTGATGCCGCTTTGAAGATGGTGAACAGCCGCGTTAATGTTAAAAAGAGATTCACTCTCTTATTTTCAGCAATGAAATATGCGGCTATTGTTATACTGGTATTAGTTGTAGCAATAAGTGGATACACCTACTTGAAGCCGGAGAAATATTATACAATAGCGGTTTCTGAAGATACAAATGTAAAGAAGGTATTGCTTTCTGATGGTACAACAGTTTGGTTACATAGTAATTCGTCTTTGCAGATCCCGGCTTCTTTTTTAAAGGAGAATAGAAATGTGGTATTGAAAGGAGAGGCTTTTTTTGATGTTGCCAAAAAGCAGAAGAATCCATTTAATGTTTATACCAAATATGTGCGGGTTCGAGTTTTGGGCACCGCTTTTGATGTGAAAGTAAATGAGAAGGCTAAATCCGTTGAAACGACATTGGTTCGGGGTCATATTGCTTTACTCAATCAAGATGGCGAGCAGGTGATGAAAATGGATCCGGGCGAGAAAGTGACTTATACGAAAGATGATAATAAGTATTTGACTGAAGATGTAGATGCTAATCTTTGTGCGGCATGGCGTTTGAATCAGACGATATTCGAAAACACGACATTAAGAGAGATAGCTAAGAAATTGTCGTTGAAATATAATGTAAATGTGAACATTGAATCATCCGAATTGGCACAACACAAATTCAGGTGTGTGATAAACCAGGATGAAAGTTTAGCTGGCATTTTGAATTTATTGAAGTTTATGGCACCAATAAATTATCGTATTGAAGGACAAGAAGTTTTTATTGGAGAAGATAAAATAAATGGACATAAATGATAAAGGTGAAAGTGAAAGATATGATTAACAAAATTAATACCTAACAATTTAAAGAGACATGATGAACAGAAAAGCATCAATTGCAACATTAGCGATGTTGTTGGTGGCCGCTTCACCGGCTATTGCAGTGAACGGTACTTCATCTTTGTATGTGAATCTGGAGTTGTCAATGAACAGGACAACGGTTGGAGAAGTCATACAAAGTATTAGCCGACAAACCGGCTACGAGTTTTCATATGATGAATCTTTACTAAACAAGCAGATTGACAAAGTATCTGTGAATGTAAAGAACGTCCGTATTGAAAATGTTCTATCCAAGGTATTTAGAGATACCGGTATTTCTTTTAAAATAGTTGATAATCGGATCTTCTTGAAAGATGAAACGGTAAGAACTATTTCGTATGTAAAATTGGACAATCAACAGCAACGAGGTAAAAGTATTACCGGTGTTGTTGTTGATAATTCAGGTACGCCTATTATTGGCGCAAATGTTGTTGTAAAAGGGAAAAACGGTGTTGGTACAATCACCGATATTGATGGCAAATTTACTTTGACTGATATTGCCGACGGCACAACATTACTTATTTCTTATATTGGTTATACAGAACAAGCTGTAGCCGTTTCAAAAGATGCAAAATCGTTGAAAGTTACCTTACATGAAGATACACAGAAGCTGGACGAAGTGGTTGTTGTCGGTTATGGTACGCAGAAGAAGGTAAACATGACCGGTTCAATCTCGAACGTTAAGGCTGATGAGTTGACCAGTATTGCAACTCCGAATTTGTCAAATACCTTGGCTGGTCGTGCACCGGGTTTGACAATCACAGGTAACTCAGGCTTACTGGGATCCTCTTCTGAAATCCGTATGCGTGGCGGGTTTGGCGATCCTCTGTTTGTTATCGATGGTATTATCCGAGATAAGGATGCCTTTGATGCACTGGAAGCAAATGAAGTTGATCAGATGAGCTTCTTGAAAGATGCTGCAACAGCCTCTGTTTATGGTTCCGCTGCAGGTAACGGTGTTGTTTTGGTTACTACTAAGTCGGGTAGTACAAATAGCAGACCAGTGTTTAATTATCAGGGATCTTATTCATTCAGTAAAACGACCAAAGAGTTGTTTTCAGATATGTTTACTGCAACCGATGAGTTGATTTATCAAAATAAAGTAGCTGCATTTAAAGGATTAGCTCTCCCTAACGGTGATGCCGAATTTGACTATTTCAAAGACAAAAACTATAATGTTAACGACTGGATCTGGCAAACTCCTTGGAACACGAAACATTCATTAAGCGTGACTGGTGGTTCTGAGAAAGTTCAGTATTTTGTATTGGGCAGTTACTTGGGTGAAGAAGGTTCGTATAAGAATTTGAAAAATCAGAAGTATTCATTGCGTTCAAATATTACGATGGAGTTATCGAAGTATGTAAAGATGAACGTAAACATTGATGCGAACCAGTCTGATAGGAAGCGTTTCTACTGGCCGTTCACTGAGAGTGATGATGATCAGGCAATTTATGACTTGTATCGTTGTACCTTTAATGCCTTGAAGACAGTTCCTTTCTATGAAAATTTAGATGGAACACCTGCTACTCATCGTACCGAGTATCCAATCTACCCCGCTATTGGTTCTTGGCAGAGTTGGAACGTTGTCGATCAGGTTATCGGCGATCGTTATATAAAGACTCGCAATCGCGATATGACAGGTATACTTTCCTTTAATGTTGATTTGGGGTGGTTGTTGAAAGGCTTATCTACAAAGGTGGTAGGTAACTACGTCGGAAAAGATTTTACCAAAAAGAAGTTTATGACTTATCAACGTAACTATAAATTCCAGCAGGCTGATCCTAATGGTAACCGCTTTTTGCCGGGTCCGCTTGATTTGAATGCCTACAATACCTTTACATTTAGCCAGGATTATGAAAACTTGTCGTATGATGTTAAAAATCTGTGGAGCGAACAGTTTAACTGGTTCATCAACTACAACAATAAGTTTGGAAAACATGAGATTGGTGCTATGGGCGTATTCGAACAGGCTAAGAATGGTGGTGAATGGGTTTATGCCAGAGGTGAAAATCCGTTGACCAATTATGATCAAATGTTTGTCTATTCAACAGATGCTGAGCGTCGTTATGGTGATGCTGAGGAATATACCGGCGGTCGTCTTTCATGGATTGGTCGTGTTAATTACAATTACGATTCGAGGTATATGGCTGAATTCTCATTCCGTTATGATGGAAATGACAAATTTGCACCAGGTCACCGTTGGGGATTCTTCCCCTCTGTTTCAGGTGCTTGGCGTATCAGTCAGGAACCGTTTATGGAAAGCATGTCCAGCTGGTTGAATAACTTGAAAATACGTGCATCTTATGGTACGACAGGTAACGACTTGAATGTTGAAAATAAGCAAATTCTTAACTTCCTATATAAGAAGAGATATATAGCAACGCCTAAAGAGGATGATGATACGAAAGATTATGGAACTTATGTCTTTGGTAATTCTTTGGCAAACAGCATCAAACCGGGTGATACGCCAAATCCTGATCTGACTTGGGCGACTTCCCATACTTATAATGGTGGTATTGATTTCGGTTTTCTTAATAATAGACTGACTGGTTCTGTTGATGCATTCTATCGCAAGGAAACAAACATCCTAGGGCCGCGTACATTGTCTATACCAAGTACTTACGGACAGGTATTGGCTCCTGAAAACTACGCTGCACGTTCTTGGAAAGGGGGCGAGTTTGAGATGAACTGGCGCGATAAAGCAGTCGGAGGACAGTTGGAATATACTGTATATATGAATCTGGGTTTCTCTCGTGATAAATGGCTTACATTGGATGAAGAGGCCATCTATAAGACAGGAAACTTGGCTGATTTGTCAAAAGTAGGAATGGCGGATAGTCGTCTGATTGGTTATAAGGCTGTTGGTTTGATACGCACTCAGGAAGAGGTTGATGCATTAAAGGCAAAAGGATTCAAACAGTTTGGCCGTGATCCGTATCTGGGTGGTATTTTGTTTGAAGATACTCGCGGTGATGGTTATAGTGAAGGTCCTGATGGCAAGATTGATAGTAATGATTATTATAATTTGCTTTCTACAAATGCAACACCGCGTATAAACTATGGTTTTGGCGGAAGTGTGAAATATAAAGGCATTTATGTTGACCTCCATTTCCAGGGAGTTGGCAAGTATGATCGTGTAATGGGTATCGATGGTTTCCATCAGTATGGTGGCAGTACACGTCCTTATTATCCTATTTGGACGAGCAACGATTGCTGGAGTCCTGAGAATCCTAACGGCAAATATCCACGTGTTGTTGGTTCAAGTTGGTATGAATCTGGTACAGGTCCAACAAGCTTTTGGTTGCGTAATGGTGCTTATCTCCGTTTGAAGAATGTCAATGTGGGTTATGATTTACCGAAGAATATCCTTCATGTTGTCGGCTTGTCAAAAGCTCAGATTTTTATGAATGCAACGAACTTGTTCTATATTTCTGCTGTTGGTGAGTTTATGGATCCTGAACAAAAGTATTATGATTCATATCCTTTGATGAAGACGTTTACTTTTGGTCTTAATGTTACATTCTAACTAAATAATGAATTTGATATGAAAAGTTTAAAGTATATATTTTTAAGTTCGATTGCAGCATTAACATTAAATAGCTGTAATACATTGGACATCAAAAATACGACAAGTTATGATGCTGATCAGGTTTGGCAGGATAAAAATCTGTCGACTGCTTATGTAACTAATTTGTATATGCAGGTGTTCCCGAATTGGGATTCTTCTATAGATAATAATTCGGAACAGATGTCGGGGATGCCTTTCTATGAAGGGACTATTACCTTGACAGGTGACGAATATAAAAAATGGGATTATAAAAACATCCGTCTCATCAACGAGGCTATTCAGGAATTGGAAACCGGGACATTGGATGAAACGACCAAAAACTCATTGTTAGGTCAGGTTTATTTCCTACGTGCTTATGTTTATACGTGGATGGTTATTTATCACGGAGGGGTTCCTTATATTACCAAACCTCAGGATAAAGATGCTGATGATTTGATGGTAAAACGTAATTCAACGGCTGAATGTTTCCAATATATTATCGCAGATATTGATAAGGCTGTTTCTTTATTACCTGAGAAAATTAAAAGTTCTTCAACCGATTACGGTCGTGTAGACCAGTGTTTTGCTAAGGCTTTCAAGGCAAAGGTCTTGTTGTACAAAGCTTCTCCGCAGTTTAATCCATCCAATCAGTATGGCAATAAATATTGGAGCGATGCTTATACGGCAGCCAAGGAAGCTTATGATTTTTGTTTGAGTCATGGTGCTGCACTTACTCCGAACTATGCTGATATCTGGTTGAAAGAAGGAGGAGATGAGGTGATTTTTTCTGTTATTAATTCCAATCCTAATAGAACCGCAGATTGGGATAATGGTATCCGCCCGGGGTCTTTGAGCCGTGGAACAGCAAGTAATCCTCCGACATGGAATTTTGTTAAATCTTTCCCGATGTTGGATGGCAAAGCTTATAATGATCCGACAGGTAAGTACTATCAGAAGGATGAGAATGCACTGTTAAAGTGTTTCTGGAAGAACCGAGATCCTCGTTTTGCCAGTTCAATTCTCTGTAACGGTGACTTGTATAATGCTGCAGGAACAAAAGCTGGTTATCGTCAATATACGGCAGTCGGTATTGCTGATGATGATGATTGTTACGGAACTAATCCGGCAGCAGGCAAGAATCCTACAAACAATGATTCTTATACAGGTTTCTTTGTTCGTAAGGCATCAGATCTATCGTTGACTCAGGATAAAGTGCTGACTTATGATAAGGATTTCATTGTGATGCGTTTTGCTGAGGTGATGATGATTTATGCTGAAACTGCAAATGAGACAGGTCATTCTGATGTAGCTGTTAGTATCTTGAAACAGATTCGCCAGAGAGCCGGTATCGAAGCAGGTAATGATGGAATGTATGGATTGAAAGTGAGCAGCAGAGAAGAAATTCGTCAAGCTATATTGGATGAAGACAATATTGAATTCTGTTTTGAAGGACATCGTTTCTGGGATATGCGTCGTACACGTAATCTGATGAAATTAAACGGGCTTGAGAAATTTGGGGTAGAAGCTATTGCTATCAATGCCGATGGTACAGATATGGATATGGGTACAGCTCGTACAAAAACAGCCAATTTTGAATTGACACCTGAAAACTTCCGTTATGTGATTCATCAGGTTCCATTAACTCCGAATGCAGAGAAGCAGTTTGTGATTAAAGAATCGTTCTATTTCTTCCCGATTCAACAAGTAAAGATTCTAGAGAATAGCAATCTTGAACAGAATAAAGATTGGGGTGGTTCATTTAATCCTACAATGGAATAAAATTTAATTGGTTTTATAGAAAAAGGGAGGGTTTTGTGATCAAACTCTCCTTTTTTTGGTAATTTTGGGGCTAAAACTAAATTATTAAAAGATATAGACAATGAAAACTAAATTTTCTTTATTGATTTTGGCGGTGATGTTTGTTTTTTCTGAAGCAATGGCTCAGGGGAAGAGCAAAATAACCGTTGGTGTAATTCAATATGATTGGACGAATTTGGATAAGAGTTTTAAAGAATTACATGATGCAGGGTTTGGCTCTTGTCAGTTGAATTATAATGCAAAGGCTGCAAACAAGACTTCGGCTGAACAGGTTAAAGCAGTATCAAAAAAATATAATATTAAAGTGACCACCCTTGTAGGTGTTCCTGGTCACAGTGTTTGGAATTTTCGTCAAGGCCCGGCAACGATTGGACTTGTCCCCACTGAGGGACGTGCAGAAAAGTTGCAGACTTATCATAATATGATTGATTTTTGTGTTGAGGCTGGAATTCCGGCTATGCATTCTCATTTCGGATTTATTCCGGAAGATCCTTCATGTGCACAATACAAAGATTTTATAGAAGTGATGAAAAGTCTTGCAGGTTATGCTAAGGATCGTGGTATCATGATTTATTTTGAGACAGGACAGGAAACGCCGACTACGCTGATTCGTGCTATCAAGGATATTGGAACCGGTAATGTATTTATCAATTGTGATCTGGCAAATTTGTTGATGTATGGTAAAGCAAACTCATTGGATGCTGTTAAACTGTTTGGCAATCTGATTAAAGATGTTCATGCCAAGGATGGTAAGTATCCGGATCCCAAAAATCCGTATGAGTTAGGTGAAGAGGTGAATATTCCACTCGGAGAAGTAAATTTTCCCCTAGTTATCAAACAACTGAAGAAACAAGGCTATCAAGGCGCTATTACTATAGAATGTGAATTAGATGGTAATCAACATGACTATGTGATAAAAACTCGTAAATATCTTCAGGGTTTGTTGGATAATTAATATCTTTGACAAATCATAGATTTTGAAATAAAATAGAGAATAATTAATATAAATGTAATTCGTTATCATGAAGACAAGTAGAAGAAACTTCCTGAAGACTTTGGGCGGCGTTGCACTGTTTACGATAGTGCCGCGTAATGTGTTGGGAAAAGGATATATAGCTCCGAGTGATCAGTTAACCAAAGGCATCATTGGTGTTGGAGGCATGGGGCGTGGTCATGTGGACTATGGTGGAACTCGCTTGGTAGCTATATGTGATGTAGATGCAAAGCATCTGGAGTTAGGAAATAATCTGGTAAATGACAAGATTGCCAACTATCATGATTTTCGCGATTTAATCTTGGATCCGAATGTGGACATTGTTCATATTGCAACACCTCCCCACTGGCATGGTATTATGTCTGTTGAAGCAGCAAAAGCTGGAAAGGATATATGGTGTGAAAAACCAATGACGCGTACCATCGGTGAAGGTAAGCGTGTTATGGAAGCCATGGAGCAATATGGACGTATTTTTCGCCTGAATACATGGTTCCGCTTTACCGACCAGTTCTATGGTCTGGGAACTCCGGTTAAACCATTGAAAAAGCTTATCCAAAGTGGGATGTTAGGATGGCCATTGAAGGTTACTATCAGTAAACATACGGGTTTCGATTGGAAATTTTATTGGGTAGGTAAAGAGTATCTTGAACCAATGCCTGTCCCTCCAGAATTAGATTATGATTTTTGGTTAGGTCCCGCTCCTTATAAACCTTATAATCCGCAGCGCGTACATCAAGTATTCCGTGGATACTGGGATTATGATGGAGGTGGTCTTGGTGATATGGGGCAGCATTATATCGATCCGGTACAATATATGTTGGGTAAGGATGATACAAGTCCTGTAAAAGTGGAAGTTGATGCTCCACAACAGCATCCGGATGCTGTCGGTACTTGGCGTTCAATTACCTATACTTATGGCGATGGTTGTCAGATTGTTCTTTGGGGTGGTGATTTTGGAGATCCCAAGACTCCGTATATTGCCGGTCCAAAGGGTAATGTGTATAAAAATTTTGTATGCGATATTCCGAATTGGCAAAAGAAACTGGCTGAATATCCTGATCCTGAACCACAGGAAATAGATTTTATCAAGTGTATTAAGACTCGCCAACCATTTGCTTTGAATGAGCGTAACGGCTTCCGTTCTGCTACGATTGTGAATTTAGGTAAGGTTGCTCTTCGTCTGAATCGTACGTTGAATTTTGATCCTGTGAAACTTGAGTTTATTGATGATGAGGCTGCCAATCGTTTGTTAAATCAACCAGCTAGAGCACCTTGGAACATCTAATAAGTAAGAAAATAGAAACTTACAGTAAATTAAGAGGAAAATAAAATGAGAAAAGCATACATATCAATAGCAGGATTGTTACTATGCGGAAGCATGCTTATGGCACAAAGTCCAGCTAATCGGACAGCAAAAACTATCGCTGCCGATGTTCTGGCTCAGATGCCTGCACAACAACAAGCAGAATACAATAAGCTTATTAGTGATTTGAGTACTACAGGTGAAGATGGTGTTCTTCAGTTAGTGAACATGATCAATGCACCGGGGAAGGGAAGTAATGCCAATGTCGATTATGCATTAAGCGGCTTGACATATTATGTGATGGCTAAGGGAGAAGAAACAGCACGGATGGCTACAGCAAAGGCTTATATCAAGGCCTTGGGTATGGTAAGCGAGCGAGAAACTAAAGCTTTTATCATCCGTCAATTGCAATGGTTAGGCAAGGATGAGAGTGTTGGCGTATTAAGCCCTTATCTGAAAGAAGAAAGTTTGAGTGGACCTGCTGCGCGTGCATTGGCTTCTATTAATACCCCGAGTGCGGGAAAAGCTTTGCTTTCAGCATTGACAAATCATGAGGGAACAGCAAAAACTCAGAAAGATGTTATAATGGCTATTTCGGAGGCTCAGGTTGATGGTTCTGAAAGTGCTTTAAAGGCTTTACTTTCATCGAATAACGATCCATTTTTGCTTAAAGAAGTGCTTTATGGTTTGAGTCGTGTTGGATCGAAAGCATCTCTTGCTGATTTGGCTGCAGCTGCTGCAAAGGCTAATTATACATTAGATAAATCTTGCGCAAATGAAGCTTATATTGCTTTGATTAAACGTATAGCAAAACAAGGCGACGCTTTAACTGCAGGTAATGAAGCTAAAGCATTAATGAAAAATGCAACAAAGGCTAATGCACTGCAAAGCCGTGAAGCAGCACTTCAGATTCTTTGCTCATTGGCAAAAGATAAAGAAGCTATTAAGTTGATTACGGACGCTATGAAGGATTCGAATATGAATTATCGTAACGCTGCATTGAATTATGCTTCTGATTTTGCTAACCAAGCGTTGTATATTGATTTGCTGAAAACGATGGCAAAGGCAAAGCCTGCTGCAAAAGTGGATATTCTAAATTGGTTTGGGCGTGAGGCAAAGCGTCCATCACAGTATGATGTGATTAAGAATCTGGAGGTTCGCTTTGATTTGACCGCAAAGCAGTTGATCATTAATCAATTGAAGAATACGAATTTTGATGTTAAACAGGCTGCAGCTTGGACACTGGTAAAGATTGGCGATAAGGCTGCTATTCCGGCATTAGCTGGTCTTCTGAAAAGTACGGACAAACAGGTCGCTTTGTTAGGAGAAGATGCTTTGACTGCCTTTGGTGGCGATATAGATGGTGCTGTTGCTAATATTATTCCTCAAGCTGCTAATGTAGGGAAAATCGCAGGATTAGAACTGTTGGCAAAACGTGGTGCAACATCAAATTTGAATACAGTACTCGATCAGACCAAGTCTGATTCTCCCGAGGTGAAGGCTGCTGCTTATGCAGCGTTGAAAGATGTTGTTGGTGAAGGTGATTTTACTAATCTTTGCGGAATGTTGGAAACTGCTGATGCATTGGCTGTTCCTCCTTTGCAGAGAGCCGTTATCTCTTCATTGTCTTCAAAAACTCCGGCAGAACAGGTTGATGCAATTAATCGTCGTATGCTGCAGGCCGGTGAAAGTAAACAATATTTGTACTATTCAGCATTGGCTGCAACTGGCAGACAAGATGCATTAGCAACAATTGTTAAAGGATTCCAAAATGGACAGAGTGTGCAGAAAGATGCTGCTTTCAATGCTTTATTGGGATGGAAAGGCCTAGACGGTGCAGACGAAGTATATAATATATGTAAGGCAAATCCTTCGTCAAATTATTATACAAAGGGGATGAGTTCTTATATTGCTATGGTTTCTAATCCTTCATATACAGGCGAAAATCGTTTGATTCGTTTGCGTAAAGCAATGGAAATTGCCCAAAATGATGAGCAGAAGAAATTGATTTTGAAAGAGATTGGTAAGACAGGTACATTCTTGGCTTTATTGTATGCAGGTGAATTTATGGATCAGCCTGCTTTAAAAGAAGCAGCATCAAGTGCCGTCCTGTCTATAGCTCAGAGTAATAAAGATTTAATGGGTACGAATGTTCGTGATATACTCCAGAAAGCTTCTGGACTTTTGAACGATCCGGATGCAAGTTATGAACGTGAAGCAATCACGAAACGGGTAGCTGAAATGCCACAGGGCGAAGGTTTTGTTTCTATTTTTAATGGTAAGGATCTGACAGGTTGGAAGGGTTTAGTAGAAAATCCTATCAAGCGCGCAAGCATGAAACCGGCCGAATTAGCTAAGGCACAAGTTGTAGCTGACGAAAAGATGGCAAATGACTGGAAGGTTGAAGATGGTTTGATGACTTATGTCGGTACGGGATACGATAATATCTGTACTACAAAGCAGTATGGCGACTTTGAAATGTATGTCGACTGGAGATTGGATCCGACCGGGAAGGAACCTGATGCTGGTATTTATCTTCGTGGAACGCCTCAAGTACAAATTTGGGATACTTCTCGCGTAAATGTTGGTGCACAGGTTGGTTCAGGCGGCTTGTATAATAATCAGGTCAATCCAAGCAAACCTTTGAAAGTGGCTGATAACAAAGTTGGCGAATGGAATAGTTTTTATATTAAGATGGTTGGCGACCGTGTAACAGTTCTATTGAATGGTGAGAAAGTTGTCGATGATGTTATTCTTGAAAATTATTGGGATCGCAAGTTACCGATTTTCCCAATTGAACAGATTGAACTGCAGGCGCACGGCAGTAAGGTTTACTATCGGAACTTGTATGTGAAGGAACTGAAAGGTGTTGAACCATTCAAATTGTCTACGGAAGAACAGAAAGAAGGCTATAAGGTCTTGTTTGATGGAACAAATATGAATGAATGGACAGGTAACACTGTTGATTATACTTTGGAAGATGGTTGTATTTCTATGAACCCGTCAAAGAGCTTTGGTGGAAACCTGTACACAAAAAAGGAATATGCTAATTTTGTGTATCGTTTTGATTTCAAATTGACTCCGGGTGCAAATAATGGTGTAGGTATTCGTACGCCAATGGAAGGTGATGCTGCTTATGTTGGAATGGAAATCCAAATTCTGGATTGCGAACATCCTATTTATAAGGATATCACTCCGTTGCAGCATCATGGTTCTGTTTATGGAATCATTCCTGCTTTGCCCGATCATCATAAAGCATTTAAACCTGCTGGTGAATGGAATAGCGAAGAAATTGTAGCTGATGGAGATCATATTCATGTAACTGTAAACGGTATAGTTATTTTGGATGGTAATATTCGTGAGGCAACGAAAAATGGAACGCCTGATCATAAAGAACATCCGGGTTTGTTTAATAAAGCTGGACATATTGGATTCTTGGGTCATGGTTCACCGGTAATGTTCCGCAATATTCGCATTAAGGAATTGAAATAACATCGTTGGTTGTTATAATAAAGAAGAGTGTCAAATATTTGAATTTGGCGCTCTTCTTTTTATGGATCCACTCTGAAAAGAATGTGTTTATTTGTTTATTCTTTTTCTCCGAAAGCTAAATCGCCTGCATCGCCTAACCCTGGAACAATATAGGAATGATCATCAAGATGGTCATCAACAGCAGCAACCCAAACCGTCGTATTGTTTTCCGGCATTTTGTGTTTGATATATTCAAGAGCCTGTTTGCTTGCGATGATCGAAGCAATATGTATTTGTGCAGGGTGTCCTTTAGTGCGTAGAGCTTCATAAGCCAGTTCCATTGAGCTACCTGTTGCCAGCATTGGATCTGTAATTATGAGCGTTTTGTTTGTCAGCCGAGGAGAAGCAATATATTCTATATGAATTTCAAAATTCAAACGATCTTTATATTTTCGAAATGCCGAAACAAAGGCATTTTCAGCATTATCAAAATAATGCAAAAAACCTTGATGAAAAGGCAATCCTGCTCGGAGTATAGTACTTATAACAAGCTCGTTATCGGGCGTTCCTATTGTGGCGATTCCTAATGGTGTTTGAATTTCTTTTTTACTGTAACCAAAATCTTTGCTCATCTCATAAGCCATGATTTCTCCAATTCGCTCGATATTTGTTCTGAAACGCATGCGATCTTTTTGAATATTGACGTCTCTCAATTCTGCGACGAACCGATTCAGTATCGAATTTGTTTCGCCTAAATTAATAATCTTCATTGTATAGGAATTTAATGTTATTTTTGGTTGCGAAATTAATTATAAATATCCATTCTTCAGGTCGATATATAAAAAAAGGCAATCTTTTCATGAAAGATTGCCCATTTTATATTAATGAAATTGAGAAGCATTACTTTTTCTTGTTAATAGCTTCTAATAGAAATTTGCCAGGTTTAAACTTTACAGTTGTTCTTGCTGGAATTACAACAGGAACGCCTGTCTTCGGATTGCGAGCCGGACGACTGGTCTGAGCATGCGGCGTCAGAGTTCCGAAGCCTACAAGTATCACATCTTCATTTCGTTGCATTACTTCTGTAACGATATCAACATAAGCATTCAGTATCTTTTTCGCTTTTTGCTTTTGTATTCCTGACCTTGCGGCCAAGGTCTCAATCAATTCTGCCTTATTCATAAATCTTCTTATTTTAAATAACTCTTTATTTATAATTTCCAATTATTGCGCTGTATTCTTTAATTGATCCTTATAGACTATACGGTATTTATAACTCTGTTATCTAATTATCTAACAAAACATGCATATAAATGTTATATTATCTGTTGGTAAAAAATATTAAAATGTGTTTTTGTTGATCTTTTGTTTGTATGCTTTCTTTATTCTTCTCCTCTTTACTGCGAGCTGATTTAATTTTTATATATACTTTTGCCTTGAAATAGTAAGAATATGAAAATAGAAGAGAATTATTCATTAAAGGAACATAATACATTTCATCTTTCCGTTAAGGCGCGTTGGTTTATAGAATATTGCAACGAGGAAGAACTTTGTTGTATTTTGCATGATGAGTATTTTCAGGAATGTATATCACTACATATTGGTAGTGGGAGTAATCTGTTGTTTCTTAATGATTATAATGGTATTATCCTTCATTCGGCTATACGCGGAATAACTGTTGTTGAAGAAACCGATGATACGGTGTTGCTGCATGTTGGTGCTGCCGAAAAGTGGGATGGGGTTGTTGCTTATGCTGTTGCAAGAGGATGGGGTGGGGTAGAGAATCTTTCTTTTATTCCAGGTGAAGCAGGTGCTGCTGCTGTGCAGAATATTGGAGCATACGGAACTGAAGTTAAAGATGTTATTGAAACAGTAGAAGCATTTAATCAACTGTCTTTTGAGAAAAAAGTATTCTCAAATCAAGAATGTTGCTATTCGTATCGTTCAAGTTTCTTCAAAAATGAAAATAATGATCCGCACATTGTAACATATATAAATATACGCTTAAGAAAGCATTTTCAATTGAATTTGTCTTACAAAGAATTGCAAAAGGAACTCTTGCATTTTGATAATCCCGGCTTGCAATCTGTTCGAGATGCTGTGATTCTACTTCGTCGTCACAAGTTGCCTGATCCGGAAGTGTTGGGCAATGCTGGTAGTTTTTTTATGAATCCGATCATTGCGGTATCTCATTTTGAATCATTGAAAGATGAATATCCAAATATTCCATTTTATCTATTAGGTAATGATCAGGTAAAATTATCGGCAGGATGGTTGATTGAGCAGTGTGGTTTTAAAGGCAAGTCGCATGGTGCGGTAGGTGTATATGAAAAGCAAGCTTTAGTGCTGGTCAACTTGGGCGATGCAACAGGTGATGAAATAGCAATGGTTGCTGAGAGTATCCGTATGGCCGTGAATGATCGTTTTGGTATTATGTTGATGCCTGAAGTTAAATATGTTGGCTAAATGAAAATTACTTTTTTGGGAACAGGAACTTCTACGGGTGTCCCTCAGATAGGTTGTCGGTGTGAAGTCTGTACAAGTACAGACAAGCATGATGTGCGTCTTCGAACTTCCATATTGGTTGAAACTCACGGTAAAAGTATATTGCTGGACTGCGGTCCTGACTTTCGTTGGCAGATGATAAAGAGTAAGACTTATCATCTGGATGCTGTTCTTATTTCTCATGAACATTACGATCATGTGGGCGGGTTGGATGATCTTCGTCCATTCAGTTATCCTCAAGGATTAGATATTTATGCGGAGAAAGACGTCGTTGAAGCTATCGAGACACGCATGCCTTATGTTTTCCGTGCCAACAAATATCCTGGAGCCCCGAACCTTGAACTGCATTGTGTGGCTCAAGATGAGCCTTTTGATGCTGCGGGTATTTCAATTATTCCTATTCGCATTATGCATGGAGATTTGCCGATCTTAGGATATCGTATTGGCAATATTGCTTATCTTACTGATTTAAAGTTTATTCCTGACAGTGAATATGACAAACTGAGAAATTTGGATTTACTTATTATTGCCGCATTACGGAAAGAGTATCATCCAACGCATGAGACATTAGCCGAGGCATTAGGTAATATCCGACTTATTCGTCCGAGAGAAGCTTATCTAATTCACATGAGTCATCATATGGGTTTGCACGCAATAGTAGATGAAGGCCTTCCTCCTCATGTCCATTTGGCTTATGATGGTTTGATTTGGGATGACCGGAGTGGAAACTATTAATGTTCCATATCTTGTTTTCTTTTGTTAGCGTATTTACACCAAATTTTTAAGCCACATTCTTCGCATTTAGGTTTGCGCGCTAGACAAGTGTATCGTCCGTGGAGAATAAGCCAGTGATGTGCTATAGGAATTTTATCTTCTGGAATATTTTTTGTGAGTTGTTTTTCAGTTTCCAAAGGTGTTTTGCTATTGTTTGTTAATCCAATTCGATTTGCAACCCTGAATACATGTGTATCGACAGCCATTGTTGGTTTATTGTATACAACCGATGCGATGACATTAGCTGTTTTTCGTCCTACACCAGGCAATTTCATTAGTTGATTTACATCTGAGGGAACAATTCCTTTGAAATCAGACGTTAACATTTTTGCCATTCCGACTAAGTGTCTGGCTTTATTGTTTGGGTAGGATATAGAATGAATATAAGTGAAAATCATGTCAGGAGTTGCTGCAGCCATCACTTCAGGTGTTGGAAAGTCACGAAATAGTGAAGGTGTAATCATGTTAACCCGTTTATCTGTGCATTGAGCAGACAAAATTACCGCAATAAGCAATTGGTAAGGATTATCATAATGTAGTTCAGTTTGAGCAATTGGAATATTGGCCTCAAACCAATTTAGAACTCCTTTGTATCGTTCTTCTTTACGCATAATAATTAGTCATGTTACCTGTGTGTTCTCCCCGGGCCAGGTTAAGCCCGGGGAACAGGGTACATGACTTAGGTCTTCAATTTAATTGGCTGATTCAAATTGACGCAGGAATCGGATATCATTTTCCGAAAACATGCGTAAATCTTTAACTTGGTATTTTAAATTAGTTATTCGTTCGATACCCATTCCTAGTGCAAACCCGGAATATATCTTGCTATCAATATGACAGTTCTCAAGTACATTCGGATCAACCATACCGCAGCCGAGAATTTCAACCCAGCCTGTTCCTTTACAGAATGGGCAGCCTTTCCCGCCACATATATTACATGAAATATCCATTTCTGCAGACGGTTCGGTAAATGGAAAATAAGACGGACGTAAACGTATCTTAGTGTCCGCACTGAACATCTCTTTGGCAAAATAAAGCAGTGTCTGCTTCAGATCGGCAAAGGATACATTTTTGTCAACGTATAAAGCTTCAACCTGATGGAAGAAGCAATGAGCACGGTATGAAATAGCTTCGTTACGATAAACACGCCCCGGACATATGATGCGGATGGGAGGGCCTTGTACCTCCATAGTGCGTGTCTGAACAGAAGAAGTGTGCGTACGGAGAAGTACATCCGGACTATGTTGAATAAAGAATGTGTCTTGCATATCACGAGCTGGATGATCTTCAGCAAAATTGAGTGATGAAAACACATGCCAATCGTCTTCAACTTCCGGTCCTTCAGCAATGCTGAATCCCAAGCGGCTGAAAATGTCACATATCTCTTTTTTTACTATTGAAAGAGGGTGACGTGTACCTAACTCAATAGGATATGATGTACGTGTAAGGTCAAGATTTTCATCTTCTGCATAGGTGTTTTCGAAGCTGACTTTTAATTCGTTAATCCTATTTTGAGTTGTCTCTTTTAGTTTATTAAGATATTGGCCCACTTCACGTTTCTGATCGATTGCCACGTTATGAAATTCGTTCATCAGCACTGATATCTCACCTTTTTTGCTGAGATATTTAATTCGTAGAGCTTCTAATTCTTCCGCATTGGAAGCCTTCATCGTCTCTA
>JAQWBH010000065.1 GCA_028707405.1 Parabacteroides sp.
TGCCGTTTAGAGATTAAACCGGGTTTGGTGATGGCACTTTCTCTATTTTTAATCTCTTTATATTATATATATTTTTTGTTTTAATATTTATATCATGGACAAGTTCGTTCCCCAAACCTTTGCAATTGATTGAATATCAATAAGTAATCTTGGACAAGTTCGTGCCCGTTAAAATAATTAAAATGAATAAACACATGAAATACAATGCTTTAAAATATTTTAGGAAGACTGATATTTACTTGCTTCAAAAAAAATCGGGCAGCATATATGCTACTTTACAAAATTATTTTTATATTTGCATCGTTCAATAAAAGGAAAGTACAATGTTTTTAAAATCCTACAGACGGCTTTTTAATTGCTTGATATACTACGTGTAACAAGTCCTTACGCCTATTGACTTGCAGCATCTGCACTGCAAAATTTTTCCCGACTTTCTTTTTTCGATTATTAATTCAATAAAAATACTTTGTATATGAGTACAATGACTGCTCAGCGTGCACCCAGAAGTGCATCAAACTTTGCGCCTGCCAATCAGGCAGCGGCTTATGGCATGAACGACCGGATCAAACGGTTGCGCAAGGAGACTTTCGAAGCTCAACCTTCGTTGTCAATCGAACGGGCTTTGATTGAAACCCGCTTTTATAAAGAGAACTATGGCAAATATCCTATTCCTATTCTTCGGGCTATGAACTTCCTGGAAATTTGCAAAAAGAAAACAATCTATATCGGCAAAGACGAACTGATTGTCGGCGAACGCGGACCGAAACCCAAATGTGTACCCACATTTCCGGAACTGACCTGCCACAGCACAGAAGATTTGCATGTGTTGAATACACGCGAACTGCAACGCTA
Source organism: Parabacteroides sp. (assembly GCA_028707405.1). Lineage (GTDB taxonomy): Bacteria > Bacteroidota > Bacteroidia > Bacteroidales > Tannerellaceae > Parabacteroides. The sequence continues at coordinate 853 of JAQWBH010000065.1, forward strand.
CACCATCAGTCAGGAAGATATCGACACCTATGAACGCGAAGTGATTCCATACTGGAATGGACGTACGCAGCGCGAACGCATCTTCAGCCATGTTCCGCAGGAATGGAAAGACGCTTACGAAGTCGGGATGTTCACCGAATTCATGGAACAGCGTGCTCCGGGGCATACCGCACTGGATAGCAAAGTGTATAAATACGGCATGCTGGATTTGAAGGAAAAAATCCAGAAACATATTGACAGCCTCGATTTCATGAATGATCCTGAAGCGACCGACAAACAGGAAGAACTGACCGCAATGGCCATCTCCTGCGACGCCGCAATCGTGTTTGCAGAACGCCATGCCGACCTGGCTGACGAGATGTCGCTCACTGAAACGGATCCGAAACGCAAGGCCGAACTGAAGCGTATTGCCGAGGTTTGCCGTTGGGTGCCTGCTCATGCTCCGCGCGATTACTGGGAAGCCATACAGATGTACTGGTTTGTTCATCTGGGAACAATCACCGAACTGAATGGCTGGGATGCCATGAACCCGGGACATTTCGATCAGCATCTTGCTCCGTTCTATGAAAAGGGCATCAAAGAAGGCACGCTTACCCGTGAAGAAGCTAAAGAGTTGATGTCGTGCTTCTTTATCAAAGTCAATAATCATACAGCTCCTCCCAAAGTAGGTATTACAGCGAAGGAAAGCGGAACATACAACGATTTCACGAACCTGAATATCGGTGGCATAAAAACCGATGGCAGCGACGGTGTAAGCGAAGTATCTTACATCATGCTCGAGACGATCGAAGAATTACATATTCTGCAACCGGGTAGCGCAATACATATCAGCGCATGTACTCCGGAACGTTTTCTGCGCGCCGGCTGTAAGGTCATTCGTCAGGGTCACGGATATCCATCCGTATTCAATCCGGATGTTTATGTTCAGGAACTTATGCGTCAAGGCAAAGCGCTTCCCGATGCGCGCGAAGGCGGATGCAGCGGTTGCATAGAAGTAGGCGCTTTTGGCAAAGAAGCTTATGTTTTGACAGGCTATCTGAATGTTCCGAAGATTTTGGAAGTGACACTTCACAACGGGATCGATCCGGTATCCGGTCGCAAGGTCGGACTCGAAACGGGTGATCCGAGAAACTTCGGTTCATACGACGAGCTCTATGCGGCATTCATGAAACAGCTGCATTACTTTGTTGACATGAAGATTCGCGTCAGCAACTATATCGACCGCATGTTCGCTAAATACGCGCCTGCAACGTTCTTGTCGCTGTTTATCGACGACTGTATTGCTAAAGGACGCGACTATTACAACTGCGGACCGCGCTATAATACAAACTACATCCAATGTACGGGTCTGGGAACCATCACGGATAGTCTCTCTTCGCTGAAGAAACATATCTTTGAAGAAAAACGCTACACGATGGATGAAATGATGAAAGCGCTGGATAACAATTTCAAAGGTTCGGAGACAATGCGTCAGACTATTCTGAACCGCACGCCGTTCTTTGGAAATGATGATCCGTATGCCGATACTATTGCAGTCAAAGTATACAACGATTTATATGATGCCATCGAAGGTAAACCCAATACGAAAGGCGAATGCTTCCACTTAAATATGCTTTCAACCACCTGCCATGTCTATTTCGGCAAAGTGATGAATGCCACACCAAACGGACGTCTGGCTGAGAAAGCTATCTCTGACGGTACCTCTCCGTCACAGGGTGCAGATACTCACGGACCGTCGGCCGTCATCAAATCGTTGGGCAAACTTGATCAGATAAAGAGCGGCGGTACACTGTTGAACCAGCGTTTCTTGCCAAGTTTGTTGAAACGCGAAGAAGATATAGCCAAACTGTCTTCACTGATCCGGACCTATTTTGCTTTGGGTGGACATCATATCCAGTTCAACATTGTAGATACAGAAACACTTTATGCAGCGCAGAAATGCCCTGAAGATTATCGGGATCTGCTGGTACGCGTAGCTGGCTATAGTGACTATTTTAACGATATGAACTCCGATCTTCAGGCTGATATTATTGCCCGTACAGAACAGGAGACGTTCTAAATAATAGATAATCGACAGTTGATTACAGTAAGGAATAAGCATTCTGTATCAATTGCCGATTATATTTTAAGAAATTATCATGCTTATATTTGATATAAAAAGATACGCTATCAATGACGGACCGGGTATCCGGACAACCCTCTTCATGAAAGGTTGCCCTCTTTCCTGCGTATGGTGTCATAATCCGGAAGGAATATCTCCGAAAAAAGTAAAACTCTACACAAAGAAAAAATGCATCGGTTGTCAGACTTGCGTTAAGAGCTGTCCTAATCAGGCGCTCACACTCACACCGGATGGAATTGTCACCGACAAGACAAAATGCGTTCTTTGCGGAACATGTGCAGAAGTTTGCCCGACATTGGCCATGGAGATTTCCGGGACAGATTACACTTACGACCAGTTGATGGAGCAGATTCTGAAGGAAACAGCCGTAATGGATCGTTCGGAAGGCGGCGTCACATTCTGTGGTGGCGAACCGCTGATGCATCCTCAAGATCTGCTTGAGATGTTGAAACGTTGTGGAAAGGAAGACATTCATCGTGCAGTAGATACAACACTCTACGCGCGTCCTGAAATAGTCAGGGAAGTCATGGAGAACTGCGAGCTTTTTCTCGTTGACCTCAAGCAGATGGATTCGGCCAAACATAAATTTTTCTGCGGCGTCCCCAATGAACTTATTCTTTCAAATCTGGAGATGATTGCCAAGGCCGGTCATGATTTTCAGATTCGTATTCCTCTCATCGAAGGAGTCAATGCCGACGATGAAAATATCACCCGCTCGGCGGAGTTTCTAGCTTCGCTGCCCTGGGAAAGAAAAACGGTGAACCTGCTTCTTTATCATGAGATCGGAATGGGGAAACATGAAAAATTAGGAACAGTATATAACCCCAACCACTATTCTTTTGCTGCGCCTTCGGACGAACAGGTACAACATTGTCAGGAAATTTTTGCTGCACACGGTCTGGAAACAATTATAGGCGGCTGACATTTCAGTTGCCATGCTCTCGAATGTATATCTGCACGCTTTATTTTTCTACGCGTGCAGATATGTACATTCCGGGACGGAATCGCGGATTGCTTTCTTTCACGCGGGCATAAACCTCAATCGACCGATTCGTTTTATCGACCTCCTGCCCTACAGAAATGAGCGTTGCATGAAAAGTTTGTGTTCCCATACCATTCACACGAAACTGAACGTGTCTTCCAGGCAACAGATCTTTCAGATCCTTTTCATAAGCAGTCATACGTAACAAGGTTTCACCCTTATTGATCACTTCACACAAAGGCTGTCCTGCACTGATATATTTACCCAGATTCACATTCAACGCTGCTACATATCCATCCAAGGGCGCTTTTACTTCAAGGTAAATACGAATGCCTCCATTCAACAAGCTTTGAGGGATAATGCCCAATAATGTCAGCTGAGCAGACGTAGCTTCCAATCGACTCTTCATCGACAGATAATCAGCCTTACTCTGCTGAAAACGTTTCTGAGAAGCAGCTTCTTCCGTACTTAATCTCTGCTGACGACGAAATTCGGCTTCCAGATATTCGGCCTGAGCATGTGCTTCCAGATAGTTTTGCTGCAATGAGACAAATTCCGGATTCTCTAACGTAGCGAGCAATACACCTTTTTTCACATAGCTTCCCGACAACACATTTACAGAATGAATTTTTCCTCCCATAGTCAGAGTCACCGTAGCAAAACGTTGTGGAGGCACCATCAGAATGCCATTGAACGACGAATGGTTCGGCATTGCCGTAGCCGACGTCATAGCATCTACTTTCATCGTATCCTGCTTTGTTGTGTCAACAGTAACGACCTTCTTTGTTGTATCCGGCTCCACAGAAACAGCATTATCTGCCGTTCTCGACTGGCTGCAGCCGATCAACAATAAAACGAAACAAGGAATCAAAACTTTTTTTATCCTGACTTGTCGACCTAAAAGATTCATATTACTATTCATATCCAACTTATTTTTCTGTGCTATATAAATCCAACTCTAAAGCAGCTATATTATAATTATATACGGCCTCAATATATCCCTTATAAATATCACGCGCAGAATTGATACTCTGCACAAACTGCGTAATATCCGTTTCACTTTCTCTAAACTCGACAAGTGCACTCTTCAGAAGTGCATCAGCTTCCGGAATCGCACCTGTTGTATAATAACGGATGCTCTCCAGCTGTTTCTTCAATGTTTGATGTAATTCGGAAATCTTAAAATTTAACGTCAAAACATTCATATCAGCTTCTGTTTGAGCTATACGACTATCTATACGTGCCTGCTTCACACGACTTGCCTGAGGAGTAAAAAAGAGCGGAAAAGAAACACCTACCATCCAGGAATTAAGCCCGGTCAGCGGAGCTATCTTCTGATGTTTATATCCAACTGATAATTCAGGGAAATAACGACTCTGTTCAACTTTATACTGTGCTTTCTTTTCAGCGACAAGACTTCCATAATAATTCTGATAGACCGAAGCTGCCACATTTGCCTCTTCAATAACCGGATACATGATAATCGCCGTATCCACCGGTATGATCGGACGACCGGAACAGCTGACCCATGCAAAACGGCGGCCGGCCATATTCAGATCCTGCTCGGATTGAATCAGTCGCGAACGCAGATCAGCGGCCAGTGTTGCCGTCATGTTCCGTTCGAGCAAAGAAATATCACCCTGTTCATAGCGCAGCTTTCCGGCTTTCTGCAAGCGATCTGCCAGATCATTTTGCTCCGAGTAGAGCGAATGCAACCGATAGGCATACAAATAGTAAGCCCACGCACGCTTCACTTCGGCTATAGTTTCCTTCTTGACCAGTTCGCGATATAGTTCACTGGTAACTACTTGTTTATTGACCAAAGCATTCTTGTAATAAGGAGTCAGTAATGAACCTAGAGATTGATTCACATCCATTTGATAATCGCTTCTATAGGAGCCATTCAATTGCCCCCACGAAACACTTACAGCTGTTGGAGCAATCTCAAAAACTTCACCCTTAGCAGTACGCGCCTTCTCTATCGACATGGCCGAAGTTTTCATTCTCGGACTGTTCTGTAACGCCATAGCAATAGCTTCATCCAGTGTTACTTTCGTCGGTTCCGACTGCACGACCTCCTGTCCGTAACTAACGCCCGAAATAAACAACATTACACCAATAATAACAGGCAAGTTTGCACTATGACTTTTCTTCAGCATCTTCCGCCACCAGAATGGAAAAACATTAACGATACGATAAAACACAGGAATGACAATCAGTGTAAATATCGTCGAAACAATAAGTCCTCCTATCACCACCGTTGCTAACGGACGCTGTACTTCAGCCCCGGCCGATTTTGCTATCGCCATTGGGACAAAACCTAATGAAGCGACCAAACCTGTCAGAAAGACAGGTCGTAAAAGATGCGGGCAACCTGAACCAATAATCTTATCTGTCGTCATCTTATATTTTGTTTGTTTACGAATGTCATTAAAATGGTTGATCATCAAAATACCATTTAACACCGCCACACCAAAAAGTGCTATAAATCCGACGCCAGCCGAAATACTAAAAGGCAAACCTCGCAGCCATAGCGCTAATACACCACCAATAAGCGAAAGAGGAACTGTAGAAAATACCACCAAGGTATATGTGATGCTTTTAAATGCAAAAAACAGCAATAATAATATCAACATTAAAGCAACAGGAATAACAATAGACAAAGTATTGATTGCGCTCTGCAAATTTTCAAACTGACCGCCATATTCAAAATAGTATCCCGGCTTCAACTTTACATTTTTATCCAAAGTTGTTTGAATATTCTTTACAACCTTCTGTATATCGGCATTACGAACATTTACACCTATCACTATTCGACGCTTCGTTTCATCTCTGTTTATTTGTAGCGGACCGTTCACCAGACTGATTGTTGCCACTTCGCTGACCGGAATCTGCATATCATCGCCCGTACGTACAAACAATTTGTCCAAATTCAAATCAGACACCTTTTCTTTATCGAGTCTGAGAACCAGATCAAAACGGCGTTCGTTTTCAAAAACCACACCAGCCGTTTCGCCTGCATAAGCCGTGCGAATAATTGTATTCAACTCAGCTATATTCATTCCATACTGTGAAATCTTTGCACGATCGTATTTAACTACCAACTGCGGAAGTCCCATTGTTTGCTCCACAATCACATCCGAAGCTCCCGGCACCTTTTTAATATAAGTCGATACCTCTTTTGCCTTTTCATACAATTCATGCGTATCTTCACCATAAAGTTTTACCGCTATATCGGCTTTTGCTCCAGTCATCAACTCATTAAAGCGCAACTGTATAGGCTGACTAAAGTTAAACTCGGCCCCTTTAATAGGATCTAATGCCGCCTTCATTTTCTCTACCATCTCAGCACGACTCGCAGCCGAAGTCCATTCCTTAAACGGCTTCATAACAATCATCACATCGGCATCCTCCACAGCCATCGGGTCAGTCGGCACTTCTGCCGTACCAATCTTTGCAACGACATGCTTTATTTCCGGGAACTTATCCATCAGTATTTTTTCTGCCTGCCGAGACAGTTCTATACTTCTTGTAAGCGAACTGCCTGCCGGAAGTGTCATCTGCATAGCAAAATCGCCTTCATCCATCGTCGGGATAAACTCCGCCCCCAATTTTGTAAAGAGAAACATAGAAGCTGCCAGACAAGTAAAAGCAACAATCACCGTACCGGCCATCTGTCGGAGACAAAAATCAAGACATCTCTTATAAATCACATTAAGCTTTCTAAAGAACTTGTCGGCAAATGTCTCCTTCTCGCTAATCGAACGTTTCAAAAATAACGATGCCATCATTGGTACATATGTCAACGACAACAACAATGCACCAATAATACAGAATACCAGAGTTTTGGCCATCGGCGTAAAGTATTTTCCTTCAATACCTCCCAACACCAGAATCGGACAAAACACAATCAATATGATCAGCACGGCAAAGGTAGCACTGCGTACAACAGCGTCTGCACCTTCTTCCACCTGATCATCCATTTCCTTAGATGTCAACTTACGAGACACTCGCCGCATATATATATGCGACAATATTCCTTCCAAGATCACAATCGAACCATCAACCACAATACCGAAGTCGATCGCACCCAAACTCATCAAATTTGCCGTAACACCAAACAAATGCATCAATATGAAGGCAAACAACATCGCCAGCGGAATCACCGAAGCCACAATCAGACCGGCCCTTACATTTCCCAGAAACACAATCAAAACCAAAAATACAATGATTGCACCTTCAATCAAATTGCGTATAACGGTAGAAATATTACGACTAACCAATTCCGAACGATTCAAATAAGGTTCGACACTTATTCCTTCCGGGAGCATCTTCTGCACTTTAGCCACACGCGACTCGAGTTCCTTCGTTACCACATTGGCATTAGCTCCTTTCAACATCATGGCTATACCTCCGACACACTCACCCTTGCCATCCATTGTCATTGCTCCGAAACGTTTAGCCGATCCGAGACGTACAACGCCTACATCGCTCACGTGTATCGGAATACCGCCTCTATTTGTGATGACAATACGTTCGATATCCTTAGTACCGGAAATCATCCCTTCCGAGCGAATATAATAAGCTTTGTTTATCTTTTCAATATAACTGCCACCTGTATTCTGATTATTCTTGCTTAAGGCATCATACACATCGCCTATCGTTATATCCAGCGAATAGAGAGCATCCGGATCTACAGCCACCTCATATTGTTTCAAATAACCACCGAAACTATTGATCTCAACAATGCCCGGAATACCTGACAACTGTCGCTTCACCAGCCAGTCCTGTATTGTGCGCAACTCCATTGCATCATATTTCTTCTCATAGCCGGGTGCAACCTTAAGTACATACTGATAAATCTCTCCCAAACCGGTAGTGATCGGCATCATCTCCGGCGTCCCAAGTTCCACAGGGATTTCTCCCGAAACCGCCTGAATCTGTTCATTTATTAATTGCCTGGCATCCAGTGTAGGCACATTATCTTTGAAAACAACAGTCACCAGTGAAAGTCCAAAACGAGAAACCGAACGAATCTCCTTAACGTTCATAATATTCCGCATAGCGATTTCAATTGGCATCGTAATCAGCTGCTCTACCTCCTGCGGCGCCAATGTTGGCGAAACAGTAACGATTTGCACCTGATTATTAGTAATATCCGGCACTGCATCAATAGGCAGTGTCAACATCGCATATATTCCGCCAATTAGCAGAAACAAGACTGTTAATCCAACAAACAGTTTCTTGCGTATGGAAAATCGGACGATGGCTTTAAACATTTTTCACATATTTGTATTAATTAATCGAACAAAACTAAAAAACAATTTTCCAATTGCTCACAGATTCCTATCGGTTCGGGATATCAACGGATACATCCTGTTTGCCAAGGAGATGAAGTGAAAAATAATCCACCAGTCTCCAATAAAAATATTCATCCATATCACCGTACCCGTGACGCTGCTCCGGCAAGATAAGCATATCAAAGCGTTTATTAGCCTTAACAAGCGCACTGGCCACACGCAACGTATTGCCCGGATGAACATTTTCATCAATATCGCCGTGTACAAGCAACAGATTTCCCTTTAGTTGCTTGGCAATCTCTTCATTCGTGCGAATATTATATTGAAAGGTTGTATCACCTTTCTCGGAAACTACTTCTTTCACACCATGATGCGTCTCGCTCCACCAACGATTATAAATACTATTGTCATGGTTGCCTGAACAAGACACCGCTACTTTGAAGAAGTCCGGGTATTGCAAGATCGCTGCTGTCGACATGAATCCGCCTCCCGAATGTCCGTGAATACCTACACGGTTGATATCAATGAATTTATAACGATCGGCCAGTTGTATGATTGCATTCTTCTGATCTGCCAATCCGTAATCGCGCAGATTACCGTAACCATAATTATGATACCATTTAGAACGACTCGGATGTCCGCCTCTGTTGCCTACCGTGATCACAATGAATCCGGCCTGTGCCAACCTGTCGGTCCGCACATTCATCTTCCTGAAAGGATATGAAGTGGCTTCAACCTGCGGACCCGGATATACATAGTCGATTATCGGATACACCTTCGTCGAATCAAAATCAAAAGGCTTATACATCACGCCATACAAATCGGTCACCCCATCGGAAGCTTTCACTTTGAACGGTTCCGGAAACTTATATCCGGCAAGCAGCAATTGCGAAAAATCACTTGTCTCCAAAGGCATTACCTTACGTCCCATATTATCGATCAGATCCGTTTGCGGAATAGTATTCACCCTCGAATAGTTGCTCACGATGAACTGTGCATTATCATCAATATGTACATCATGAAAATAATCGCCGGTCGAAAGCTGCTGCAGTCCGGTTCCATCGAGGTTGGCACGATACAGATGTTCGTAATACGGATTCTCATCAGGGTTTTTTCCATTGGCCAGAAAGTAGACCACACGTTTTGCTTCGTCCACTTTGATAATCTGACCCACATGCCATGGACCGGAAGTGATGCGGTTCTTCAACGTTCCCTTGTCATCATACAAATACAGATGCGCCCACCCGTCGCGTTCGCTCCATTGAATAAGCTCTTTTCCTCCATGGATAAGCGCCAACGGACGAATCTCCTGATAGGTATTCATGCGTTCTTTGATAATAGGAACGATCGAATCCTGCCCGATCGTATACGAACAGATATCTATACGATGAAGGTCACGGCTTTGTCTTGTAACAAAGATTCGACTATTATCACCCAACCATACATAAGCCTGTTCTTTCTTATCACGCTGACTCTGCAACATGGGTTTATAACCCAGTCCTATCGTCTGATCTTTAAATGCCGAAGTCTGAATTTCCTTACAGCTGTTGTTAGACATGTCAAACATGTACAGATGTTCTATAGGCGCTTCCATTTCGCCCGGCATCTGATACTTGTAAGTCTCGAGCGTCGGTCTTGGAGAAGCCATCGAATGAATCACCCACAATTCTTTAACGGTCCGGCTGTCATCAATTGTAACAGCAAAATAACGCGAGTCGGGCGACCACACAATACCATACACCGGTCTGCGCTTACCATTCAAAAGTGTGTCTGTATTCAGTAAATTTTCAGGTTCGCCAAACCCAAAACTCTTTACACCGAAGGTAGTCAACTGCGTATCGGTCACCGTACTGTCTTTTTCATTTTCCTTCAGTTTCTCATAGTCGGCACGCGTCATTCTGTAAAGATTCAAATCTTTAGCATACACCACCGTTTTTCCATCAGGCGAAAATGAAGCCCAGTCAGGATATTTCGTGTCTTTCTTTTTATCCTTGAGCCACGTCAGTTTACGCGACAGATAATCATAAGAAAAATAGAATACCTCCTTTTTGTTCGCATCTTCATCTTTTTTGAGTGTTGTATCTTTTTTAGCCTCCTGCGACGAAGTTATTTGAAACGTAAATGTTCGTCCGTCGCTTTCCGTCTCCAGTTTCTCTATTGGAAGATGCTGAGCCGTAAACGGATCTTTTACGATCTCCGTGATCTGTGCTGCAATAGCATCCAGATCAAATAGCGGACGCTTCGTTCCTGCCGCAGGATCGACAACGAACCAGTCGTCGCCTTTACTCGTCTTATATTCGTACCAGAAACAATTCCCTTTTTGAAACCAGTGCGGATCGACCATCGTTGTAAACAACATATTGGTCAATTTATCTTTGGTGAATCTTTGTGCCAAAGTATAATTAGCCGTTTCTGTACTATTCGTTTGTCCGAATATTGAAGCAGAGCCGCACAACAGGCATAACGACAATAACGATTTAAAAGTGTTCTTCATCTGATTAAATATAAAATGAGGCTGCACCAGAAATGTACCTGATACAGCCTCGCCTATTTAAAATTCAGGCAACAGGTAATGTGCCGCCAATTAAAATGACAACCAAAAGTGAAAGGATAGCATATAATTCAGGGAATACGGCCTCAACCATAGTCACACCGAATACATTATGACCTGCACCGATACCAACGATACCATCGGCGCAAACTTCAGCCTGACGAATGGCAGAGAAAAATCCGACGAATCCTAAAACCAAACCTCCACCGAAAACAGCGGTTGCCGACAACATGGAAATGTTCGCTACCAAGAATTTCTGCATCATAAAATATCCCACAAAACCATACAAACCCTGCGAAGAAGGCAACGCACTCAATGCAATGTAAGTACCCAGCGCATCCGGATTCTTTTTCATTGCACCTATGGTTGTCTTACCACAGATTGTAACACCATAACTACTGCCGATGAAAGCAAGACCTGTCATCAATGCAATACCCAAATAAGCTAATAAAATCGGTTCCATAATGAAATTGTTTTAATTTATATTTTTGTTATTATTCTATTTTATTGTGATATAAAAATCTTTTTACGCTTTCTTGAATGGCAAATATTCTTTGCCTCCGCCTTCAAAATCGGCATTCTTATAATACTCCACGAATATCAAACGCAGCGGATGAACCAGCGAACTGATCGTGCACAGACCAAAATTGATGGTATGCCCTGCGGCCAGAATCAACAGCATACAGGGGATACGCAGTAGAATATTCAGACTCGACGTCATATCAATAGCCAGCGTGTTAAACACACCGCCCAGGATCGACCCTGTCAGGCCGATGGCAAACAAACGAATATACGACAGCGTGTCGCCCAGTAATCCGGAAGCCATTCCATAAGCGGTCCACAGTCCGTTGCCGAAATTGAGAAAGATGTTCTTCCCCGGAATATTATAGAAGAAGGCTATCAGCAAGCCCAAAGCTGCAATGCCATAGCAGATGTTCTTCACCATTTCCGGAAGCTGAATTTTCAATACCGGAAGACCTAGAGCCACACAGAGTGAAATGATGACGAACACCCAAGCCATTGGTGCCACACCATACTTGCTTCCGCGTTCGGACATGATCTTCAGTGCAGCTACAGTTTTTCCAAAGATGATCTGAACCAAACCAATCACTATTGACAGTGTCATCAGATTATCGCTCGTTAAAAAATAACTTTTTACTGATTTGAAAGCCGGAACATCTACCAGAGCTATGCCAAAGAACGAACCTGTAAGTGTACCCACAATGATCGCAGCCAAACCCAGCCACTGAAACAATTCAAATACAGGCTTAGTCGTTTCCTTTGCTTTCCGTTTCAATAATGTACATGCTATGACCACCAGCAATCCGTATCCGCCATCTCCAAAACATAATCCGAAAAACAACATGAAGAATGGTGCGAAAAACGGTGTAGGATCGAACTCGGCATAATTCGGAAGCGAGAACATCCGCGTGATAGGTTCATAAACGCGTGTAAAACGGTTGTTGTGCAACTTGATAGGCACTTTTTCGCCATCGGCTATATCCAATGGCATATAATAGTAATCCCCTTTATTCAAAACATCCTCCATCTTCTGAACATCCTCTGTAGGCAGAAATCCTTCCAAAAGCATTAACTTATCATCAGCCTCCGTATCTGTCTGATAAATGGTGTTCTACATGTTGAACTCGTTCTGAATCGTTTTATCCACCTCGATCAACGTCTGGTATTGCTCTGCAGCATACACTTTCTGCTCTTCAATAACGTTTTTAAGGTCCTTCTGTACTTCAAGATAAGCCTTATTCAGTTCAGGCTGGCTCTTGGGCGGCATCTTCGGACGATCGGCATCAATTTCAATAGGTACACCTTTCTTGGTAACTGTTACAAAATACGAAACCGATTGAAACGAATTGACCAGAAACGCATGGTATTCTTCCCCCCATTTCGGCTCATACTTGGCCGTCGGACAGGTAAAAAACGTCACCTCCAGTCCGGATTTACGCAACCGGTTAATATATTCGTAGCTGAAATCGCCCCAAATATCCATGTATGCGATATCTTTTTCCAATGAGGTCTGCATTGTACGCAACTGCGCCTCTTTCTCCAACAATATATCCAGTTTGTCTACAAGCTTCAGGCCTTCTTCTTTGGTGAGCCGTCTTGCCTCGGACACTTTTACGTCCTTGTTATTAGCAATCGAACGTTTGCAAAATCGGAGCGTCTGATCGATACGTTTACGATCGGCCAGTAAGGTCTGCAGCGAAGCGTTATCGAGTACCGAATTAAACTGCTTAACATGCACCACTCCCAGATCGCGCAACGTATTAAGGAAACTGTCATATTCCTTGTGGAACACCAGAAAAGCATACTTACTCATCTTTACTATCATAGCTCAGCCTCCTTTATCATTTCTTGAGTATTTTTCTTTTCCTGATTTGCCCGCATGATCTTCTGCGACGATTTTGAAAGACTCTCTTCGTCTTCCATGAACCGTTTCACTTTCCTGATCGCATCCTTATATCCCGGAATCTGTACCTTCTCAAAAAGATTCACTTTCTGAGTCGTCTTCTTCCTGGCATGTTCAAGTAACTCCAATTTCATCTCCGAAAATTCAGCTTCAATACCGATATGCGCCAATTTTTTGAGCAAATCGATACCATCGGCAAACCATGCCGGAGCATTAAAGAGACTGTAGTGTCCGATATCAAACTTAATAACGTCCAGAACCGGAACAATCACACCTGCAATCTTTTTTGTCGAAAGAGAGACATCTTTCACGGCAATGAGTTCAGGTTTGAATTCGTTCCACAGCGCCACCATATCCTGATAGCTCTGAATCTCCTTTTCCAATTGAAGTTCCAACCTGTTCACCTCGTCGCGCGTGTGCTTCACTTCGAGTCGAAGCGCGCTCTCCTTGCTTTTAATTGTAGGGAGCGAACGTTCACGCATCTTCAACTGTTTCTCCAGCTGCTGAAGCGAAGTTTTATTATATTGAAACTTTATTGCCATAAGCCACTAATCCTTTTTCCAATATTTATCAACCAAAGCCTGCTTGATATTAACTTCGGCCGGTTGGAAATATTTAGCTAACAAGTTCCAAGCCACATCGAGCATCTCCGTCGTGTTCAGATTGACGTCGATAGCCAACAGTTTTTCCGAATAATCTTTAGCAAACGCCAGTGTACGGTTATCGTAGTCGGTCAAATCAAAACCATTTTCAAGCTTCGTCTTCGCATTGGCTGCATCAGCATACAAACGAACAGCGGCATTCATCACCTGCGGATGATCTTCGCGTGTCTTTTTCCCGGTAACATTCTGTTTCAGACGCGACAAACTGCGGAACGGATCGACGATAACCTTGCCGATATCACTATCCTTACGCAGATATAACTGTCCTTCCGTGATATATCCTGTATTATCAGGAACAGCATGTGTAATATCTCCGCCTGACAACGTCGTTACCGCAATGATCGTTATTGAACCGCCTTCAGGAAACTGAACGGCTTTTTCATAAATCTTTGCCAAATCCGAATAAAGTGAACCCGGCATCGAATCCTTCGAAGGAATCTGATCCATACGGTTCGACACGATAGCCAATGCATCAGCGTAGTTGGTCATATCAGTTAAAAGTACCAGAACCTTCTCGTTCTTCTTTACAGCAAAATATTCGGCTGCACAAAGCGCCATGTCCGGAATCAGGATACGTTCTACCGAAGGATCCTCCGTCGTATTGATGAAACTCACAATACGGTCGAGCGCCCCCGCATTACTAAATGCATTTTTGAAGAATAAATAGTCATCATTCGACAATCCCATACCGCCAAGAATAATCTTGTCGGACTGGGCACGCAGCGCTACCAGTGCCATAACCTGATTGAACGGTTGATCCGGATCGGCAAAGAACGGAATTTTCTGCCCGGTTACCAGCGTGTTGTTCAAGTCGATACCGGCAATACCGGTAGCAATAAGCTCCGATGGCTGTTTACGACGAACAGGGTTTACCGAAGGACCGCCTATCTCCACATCTTCGCCCTCAGGCATTGGTCCGCCGTCAATGGGTTCGCCATAAGCATTGAAAAAACGTCCGGCCAACTGGTCACCGACCTTCAGTGAAGGCGCTTTTCCCATAAACACCACTTCGGCGTTGGTGCGGACACCTTCCGTACCAGAGAACACCTGCAACGTTACTTCGTCGCCCATAATCTTCACCACCTGAGCCAGCTTTCCGTCAACGGAAGCCAATTCGTCATACCCTACCCCTGTTGCCTTCAGCGAACAGGTCGCTTTTGTAATCTGGGTAATCTTTGTAAATATCTTTTGAAATGCCTTCATAATTATCACTTTTCGATTTTCTCACTCAACATTTGCTTACACTGCGCGTCAAACTCATTAAATTCCTTACTGTTAAACTTGGTATAGTTCATCTGTTTAAGAATATTGATCATCTTCTTAAAATAATCCATAACTTCAAGGAACGTATCAAACTTAAATTCTGAATGGCATATACTTACAACCAGATCCATCATATATTCCTGTCGTTCCAGAGGGCAAACAGCATCGACAGCATCGAATGCATCTTGCTGAAGAATAACAAAGTCGATCAGTTCGGATTTCCAAAACGTCACGTGGTAATCGACCGGCACACCATCGTCGCCCAAAATATTTATCTGCTCCGAGATTTCCTTTCCTCGCAGCATACGCGTTTTTATCTCATTTACACTGTCGAGCCATTTCGGAGAGATCTTTTCAGAGATATATTGTTGAAACTCCGGATATTCCAGATATTTCGAATAACTTTCTATCGGATTGACCGCCGGATAACGTTTACGGTCAGCACGTTCCTGTTCCAAAGCATAGAAACAACGTGCAACCTTCTTCGTATTCTCCGTCACAGGTTCCTTCAAGTTTCCACCAGCGGGTGAAACCGTACCAATAAACGTTACCGAACCCGTCTTTCCGTTGTTCAGGATCACATATCCTGCCCGTGCATAGAAGTTTGAAATGATTGCCGACAAATCCATAGGGAAAGCATCCGGCCCGGGAAGTTCCTCCAGACGGTTCGACATCTCACGCAACGCCTGGGCCCAGCGCGAAGTGGAATCAGCCATCAATAAGACCTTCAGCCCCATACTTCTGTAATACTCGGATATCGTCATCGCCGTATAGACTGATGCTTCACGCGCAGCTACAGGCATATTTGATGTATTTGCGATGATAATCGTACGTTCCATCAACTTTCGTCCTGTGTGCGGATCTATCAGTTCAGGGAATTCAGTAAACACCTCTACAACCTCATTCGCACGTTCGCCACAAGCAGCGATCACCACGATATCAGCCTCAGCCTGTTTTGAAATAGCATGCTGCAGCACCGTCTTTCCTGTACCAAACGGGCCCGGAATGAATCCTGTTCCGCCTTCAACGATCGGGTTCACCGTATCAATAGTACGGACGCCCGTTTCCAGCAGTTTGAATGGACGGGGTTTTTCTCTGTAGCAAGTAATAGGACGCTTAACAGGCCATTTTTGCACCATAGTCACATCAACATCCTTGCCGCTCTCGTCAATCAGGACAGCCACAACCTCATTTATAGTATAATTACCGGCATCAACTATTTTTTTAACGGTGTAAATTCCTTCAAACACAAAAGGCACCATGATCTTATGTGGCTTCAGATTTTCTTCTACTTCGCCCAGCCAGTCGCCTGCAACGACCTTGTCACCTACTTTTGCCAACGGCTTAAAATTCCACAGTTTATCGTTATTCAATGGAAATGTATATTGTCCGCGACGCAAGAACACGCCGTCCATCTTATCGAGGTCGTTCTGCAAGCCATCGTAATTGCGCGACAACATACCCGGTCCTAATGTTACTTCCAACATGTGACCGGCAAATTCGGCCTCATCGCCCACCTTCATTCCACGTGTACTCTCGAACACTTGTACAAAGGCGTTCTTACCTATTACCTTAATTACTTCAGACATCAGCTTTACGCCACCGACAGAAATGTAACAGATCTCATTCTGAGAAACCGGCCCTTCAACCTCCACTGTAACCAAATTAGAGACGATTCCCTTTACAATACCTTTTGTAGCCATATAATATTATTTATCATTATTTTTTCTAAACTCATCCAAAGCATTTCGGCTTCCCGTCTTCATCATGCCCACAATCTCACGAAACGACTTTTCACCGGCAGCCTCGTCAAGTGTCAGCCATCTCTCAATCATTTCGAGCTTCAAAAGGTAAGCAAAAAGACTTGTGATGTCAAATGGAACGTAGAACGTCTGATCGTCAAGCCATTGCCATTTCAGCGCGTCGATTTTTCTTTCGCGGGTCATCAAATCCGTTTCATCGGCCAAATGTTGTACCGCAGCCAAATATTCGTATTCGTCACTTAGTCCGAAATCGCGGGCGTTCGACGAACGCAGTAACTCGGCTACCTCATTATTGCCTACAATATATTGTGCCTTATCCAGACCATACTTCCTGCACGTCATAACGATAAGCAGGTTGTTGATGTTCAGATTCAGTTCAAACCATCTTGCAACGAATTTATTCCTGCATTTCATGGCATACTGATAGTAGTATCCTGCCAAACAATCTTCCCAAAGCACATCTCTGACAGCCTCGCTTTTCTCACTGTCAACATAAGTTTTCAAAAAATCCACCATATACGCAGGTACATGCTTCTTTTTCGGCAACTTTTCTTCATTATTTAATGCCTTATAGATAGCATCGAACTCTTCGTCCGTAATACTTCCCTGAGAATCCCGTTCCGCTTTCGATCCCTTGAGAAACGCAATCAGGTTCTTGTTATCGAACTTAAAAAAAAAGAGGTCGAACAGTTTCTTGTCGGCCGTTGTCAAAACACCATTCAGTTCTTCCCTAAAGCCGGCAACCGTATATGCCAGCTTACTATCATCGAAAGTAATATCC
>JAQWBH010000389.1 GCA_028707405.1 Parabacteroides sp.
TGCCTTTGATTAACACTTCCAACTGGGGAATGGAAAGCGGGGCTACACCATCACCATCAATCGTACGCCAGGACATAAATCTGTCTTCATCGGAAGTGAGCGTGCCGGCTTTGGCGTTAATGCCGTCGCTCGTTACCAGAAATGAGTTATATGTAAATAATGAAGGAATCGTCATTTTATAGTTTTGCAGTTGGTTATAGGCGTCGGTTATATCAACGTTTTCATCAATGGCACTTTTAAGCTCAATGACTACCATGGGTATTCCGTTTACAAAAACGATGACATCCGGCCTTTTTTCTGCCCCATGCTCAATAATAGTGAATTGATTAGCCACCATAAACTCATTATTAAGCGGTTTTACATAATCAAACACATAAGCTTTCTCGGTTTTGTAGCTGGCATCAGCTTGCTTGACCTGGACATCAATACCATCAGTTATCATCTTCTGAAAGGCTTTGTTATTCATGAGCAGGCTGGGGCTTTGGGGGATGATTATCTGTCTGAAAGCATCCTCGAGGGCATCGCTAGGCAGCTGAGGATTTATTCTGGCAATAGCTTCTTTCAATCTTTCAGATAGAATGACATCGCTGTAATCCTCTCGTTCCGGATATTCGCCTTCCGGCGCAATATCGGGTGCAAAGACTATTTCATAGCCAAGTTCCTCAAACCATTCCAGGGTAGCTGCTTCTAAGTGAGATTCATAGAAGTTATGCTTCATTTGTCGTCACCACCTGTCAGCATTATATTACCGGGTTTCATAGTTTCTAAACCAATGGCATTTATCTTTTCCACCCATTCTTTGACACTGATTTTATAACTATTTAGGCCTGCTTGGGTTTTAATTATGGCGAATTCGCCATCTTTAGCTTTTAGCATATCTGTTAAAAAAATATAATCATTATCATTTTGGCCATTCGAAGTTACTGCGATATCAATTCCTTTAACTTTTATTGTGGCTTTTAAGGGTTTATCTTTGGCCATCTATTGCACCTCCCCAAATGGTACTCTGATTTCACCGCTCATTAGTTTGGGTAAGAGATAGTCACGAGTTTGAACTAGTGAATTAATTTCTTTTTGGTTTTGTTCAATTAATGAATATAACGGCTTTATTGCTTCATCATATTGATTTAAAAAATATCTTGGAGGAATACAAATAAATTCAGAATCGAAATCACGTGTAATGATTGCATCAAAGACGGCCCCACTTGCTTTGTGTTTAAACTTTTCAACTAAATTTAACGTCAGTTGGTGAATTAAATATTGACTGTATCCATCAGAACCTAGTAATGCATAACAGGATTGATTCATTGCCATATCGCAGATTGCTAAACATATTTTCCCTACAGTACCTCTGGCAGTAACAAAAACTGTATCCTTAGGGTATAATTTGCTATTGCAATGCTGTAGTCCTTCAAGGGATATCGTTTTTTCTGTATTTATAACATAATAGTTATTCAAACAGTCTTTAGGTGTAAAAAAGGGAATATTTCCATTCCAATAATTCGATATAGTGGTTTTAGGGGTGCCTCCACCACATATTTTAGCAACTTCAGTAAATCGTCCCACTCTCCACCCCTTAGGTATCCTTCCTAACTCGCTGTCCTCAAACTCGCCATCTTGGAACGGTTCAAAGTCTACAAACCAACTTTTGAAAATAGCCTGGGCCATTTCTTCCAGGGCTTTGTTGATGCGGTTGTTGAGCTCTATTTTGTCATCAAGGCAGGATAAGGTGGCTGCAATGGCTTTTTGTTCTACTTTATTATCGGTTGATTTGACCATAATTGGATGAATATGATTTCTATTTAAGGTTGGAACTGCGCTCCCACCACCAAAGTATCCCAAATCTAATGTTTTTAATAAATAGTATAGATACTTGGGATCATTGTTTTTATAATCATCCACATATAAAGTTGTATTATGAGCCCAGCAGTCTTTATTAATGAAACATGGATTCCCAATGTTTCCACTTCGCCCAATAGTTAGACAAGGAGATTTTGTAGTAAAAATATTGTGATATCCTATTACACCATTAGAGCCAACAACAGGTACTTTCCCTATGCAAAAATTTGTTTTTGGCAAATCATGTCCTCTCCTGAAATTAAGTAAATCCCCCAGCCTAACCTCTCTCCACCCATCTGGCTTCATTCCCCTCACCTCTTCTCCTCCAGCATTTTCTGAGCCGTTTTGATACTCTCTAAAAAGTCCCGTTCTACTTGGGACAGCTCATCTTTCCTTAGCTCTTTATATTTTTCATATTCAAGTTCAGCCTTTACTTTTGCTTCTTCATGGCTTATTTCGCCTGCATTTTGTAAGAGTTCACTGCCACTCATCTTTATAAAATCATCTAATTTTTCTACCCAGTCATTCATATACATAGGCTTTTGCCTTATTGCCTGCAACTCCGCAAATTCCAGATAGGCGGAAACAAGCCTATTAAGAATATTGATTTCGTCTTCCCTTAAATAATTTTTGGCAACACTAACATCTGGCTTTTTGGGCTTGTTTCCCTCAAAAGCAGTCATGCCCATAAATGATTCCTCTGCATCGGCTCTTAAATAAATAATTTCTGCTGCAGTATGTCCATGAGCTGCATAATGCATCTTATTTTGAACCGTTTTAAAGAACTGTTTGGTTATATCTGCTTCCGGGGTATAATCAATACTTGTAGCATAAATATCCAATACCTGCCTGTAGAATACTTTTTCACTGGAACGGATATCCCGAATACGCTCCAGCAGTTCTTTAAAATAATTTCCGCCGCCAGACCGCTTGAGCAAGTCGTCATTCATTGCAAAACCCTTTATTAAATATTCCTTCAATATAGAGTTAGCCCAAATTCTGAACTGAGTACCACGCAGGGATTTCACCCGGTATCCGACAGATATAATAACATCCAAACTGTAAAATGCTACCGGTTTATCAGAATTTGCAATGTGCAAATAATGCACATTGCTTTTCTCATCTACTTCTTTTTCAGCGAAAACATTTTTTATATGTTTGGAGATAACACTTCTATCTCGCTGGAATAACTCTGCCAACTGGTTTTGATTTAACCAAACTGTGTCATCTTGTAAATATACTTCTATCCTCGTTACTCCATCTTCTGTCATATACATAAGCATTTGATTATCACTAAAACTCATACCCAATCGCCCCCAAACGTTGTTTGATCTCATCCTCCAACTTGTGGGATTTGGCAAACATCTCGGCCAGCTCTGTTGTGAGCCGGGTCATCTTTTCATCGAATGGTTCTCCGTCATCTTCCACTTCTTCAATCCCTACATATCGTCCAGGAGTCAAAATATACTCATGTTCCCTGACCTCTTCAATGTGGGCTGATTTGCAGAAGCCCTGAATATCTTCGTAACCTTCAAGTATTGGGTGAGCTGCTTCTTTTAGGCTATATACCTGGGCGCTTTCTGCCACTAATAATGTTTTATTGGAGAAAGAATCACGCCAGTTGTGATATGTATCGTATATCTGCTTTATTTCCTCATCAGATAGCTCTCTATGTTTACGAGTCACCATGGTTCCCATCTTACGTGCATCAATAAACAGTATTTTATCTTTGCGATTATCTCTCTTTTTAGAAACAAACCAGAGGCAGACCGGGATGGTAACATTATAAAACAGATTAGGGGGCATGGTTACGATACAGTCTACCAGTCCTGCTTCAATAATATTTTTCCTGATTTCTGCTTCGGCTTTGGTGGATGTGCTCATGGAGCCATTCGCCATTACGAAGCCGGCAATGCCATTAGGAGATAACTTGCTGATTATATGTTCTATCCAGGCATAGTTGGCATTATTCTGGGGTGGGATGCCGTATTTCCAGCGGACATCATCCTGTATTAAGGTATAATCGCTAACATTGAAGGGAGGGTTGGCCAGAATATAATCGGCGCGCAGGTTTTTGTGCAGGTCATTGCCAAATGTATCCGCATCTCTTTCGCCCAGGTTGCCATCAATTCCCCGAATAGCCAGGTTCATTTTGCAAAGTCTCCAGGTGGTAGCCGTGAATTCCTGCCCGAAAATATGTATATCATCTGTGCGCCCCTGATGCTCTTCAACGAATCTTTGCGATTGGACAAACATACCGCCGGAACCGCAGCATGGGTCATAAACTCTGCCTTTATAGGGTTCAATCATTCCCACCAGGATTTTGACAATCGTGGGCGGGGTATAAAATTCACCTTCACTGGAACCGAATTTGCCCAAGAAGTATTCATAGACCCTGCCTAATATGTCCTGCGCTCGAGCGGCTTTGCTGCCTAGATTAAATGAGAATAAGTCAATCAATTCGCCCAGCTTGGTTTTATCCAGCTCAGGCCGGGCATAATTCTTGGGTAAAACACCTTTTAGATTTTTATTTTCTCGTTCGATGGCTATCATGGCTTCATCAATGATCTGGCCTATGGTGCTTTGTTTGGCACTCTTCTTGATAAATTCCCAGCGGGCACTGGGGGCAACAAAG
>JAQWBH010000390.1:0-1281 GCA_028707405.1 Parabacteroides sp.
TATTGTAGCCGCCGGTTCAGTTGTGCTTAGCAAAACACAAGTTGAACCAGGGAGTATATACGCCGGCGTTCCTGCAAAGTTTGTTAAGAAAGTAGACCCCAAAGAGGCGAAAGAAATTAATCAAAAAATCGCCCGCAACTATCATATGTACGCATCTTGGTATAAAGAAGAAGAAGAAGACAGTAAAGCAATATAAATCGCCACAAATGTTTCAACATAGCTAAAAAGAGGGCTGGCTAACCGATTTAGCCGGCCCTTTCTTTAATAAAGACATGAAAAACTACTATTGGGGGATTGATGCAATCAAGAAATAATCAAACTTACACGTTGGCAGAATTAAATTCAACGGATAAATAGGTGTTTTAAGAATCATACTTTCCCTTGAAAAAATTGTTTTTAAAACTATCCTTTTTCAAATCTCATTCACGACTTGTTTTATATTTTCTGTGGAAGAATTTTTGCACGAGTCCGGAAGAATCTTTCTGTTTGTGCTCACTCATTTATCGTCTCATATATGTGGAACGATCGATTCATATATGTGAGACAGTCGATTCATATAATATGGAACGGTCGTTCCATATTATATGGGACGATAGAAATATGGGGAGATTTACAGAAATATATCTTTACATTTGCTGAAACTTATTCTATTATATATACAAAAGAGTTCAATAGTACAATAAACAAATACAATATATCAGCCATTTGTTTATGCACTAATTCCACCAATGGATCATTTATTATAATGCATTGCCCTCGACATATTAAAGGCGTTACAAAAATCAATCCGAAAACATAAGTTCCAACGTAGATGATTCTGCAACAGTTTCTGTTAATAAATAAAAATTACCTCCGGATCAATTAAACTTTCCAATAGGATTTTCGTCTATAAGTATGTTTTGATGATATTATAAAAGTATAAATAGTAACAATATGAAATTGAAACGATACTTTTTATTGATGATTCTATTTTTCTTGTCTACACAAGTGTATGCACAGCAAAAAACAGTCACAATCACAGGATCCATTATTGAAGAAGGTACGAAGCAGCCTATAGAGCAGGCTACAATCCGTCTGCTTGGCTCAAAAGACAGTGCTATGGTCGGCGGCGTAGCCAGTTCTAAGAATGGCTCCTTTACATTGAGAAACATTAAACCGGGAAACTATCTGCTTCACGTTTCCTTCGTCGGTTTCAATGATTTATATCAGCCACTGCGTATCACAGGCAAAGTCGCCACAATTAAATTGGGAAATCTTGTACTAAGCGATGCTGCTATCCAG
>JAQWBH010000390.1:1381-4462 GCA_028707405.1 Parabacteroides sp.
ACCGGGAAACTATCTGCTTCACGTTTCCTTCGTCGGTTTCAATGATTTATATCAGCCACTGCGTATCACAGGCAAAGTCGCCACAATTAAATTGGGAAATCTTGTACTAAGCGATGCTGCTATCCAGTTGGGTGAAGCCGTTGTTATAGGTAAAGCTCCTGAAGTTCAAGTAAAAAATGATACGACCGAATACAATGCCGATTCTTACAAAGTCACTGAAGGCTCTGTCCTTGAAGACCTATTAAAAAAAATGCCGGGTGTAGAAGTGGACAGCAACGGTAAAGTCACCGTCAACGGCAAAGAAATCAAAAAGATATTAGTTGATGGTAAAGAATTCTTCTCATCCGATCCTAAAGTGGCTTCTAAGAATCTGCCTTCAAAGATGGTCGACAAAATACAAGTCTGGGACAAGAAAAGCGATATGGCTCAAATGACAGGATTCGATGACGGTGATGAAGAGACCGTTATCAACCTTACCGTCAAAAAAGGGATGAAGGAAGGTTGGTTTGGTAATGCTTACGGTGGCATTGGAAACAATAACCGCTACGAAGGAAATGCAATGGTGAATCGTTTCGTCAATAACGACCAACTGACACTCATGGGCGGCATCAATAATACAAACAATATGGGCTTCTCGGATTTGGCTTCGACAATGTTCTCCGGAATGGGTGGTCGTGGCCGTGGTGGCTTCGGAGGAAGCGGTGCAGGCAACGGTATCACTGCTTCAAGTAATGCGGGGTTGAATTTCAACAAAGAATTCAACTCCAAAATGACGCTGAACGGCAATACTCGCTTTTCACATTCGGACAACGAAGCTATAAAGAAAAGCAACCAGCAAAATATTTTGACAGGTGATAGTTCAAACTTTTACACAGCGAATGATAACAGCCGGACAAAAAACGATAATGTTGGTGCCGATTTCCGTATGGAATGGAAACCCGATACAATGACTCAAATATTGTTTCGCCCAAGCATCGGCTACAGTAACAGCCATAACCTTGAAACGAGCGATTTCCAAACATTATCACAGAGCAATAGCAAAATCAATACCGGCAACTCCAAATATTCCTCACATGGCGAGGGCTATAATCTGAATGCCACCTTGGATTTTAGCAGAAAGCTAAACAACCAGGGACGCGTGCTAAGCTTCTCCCTTTCAGGAGGAGGTAACGATTCCTATAATCAAGGGACAAACTACTCTGAAACAGATTACTATTTGCTAAATAAAGATTCCATCATTAATCAACAATTCCGCTACGACAATAGCGGCTACAATTATAAGGCTTTTGCATCCTGGGTTGAGCCGATAGGACATAACAACTTCATTCAGGCCACCTACAGCTTCAGCCAAAACAGACAAAAATCATTAAAGAAAACGTTTGCATGGGACGACAGCGACCACGATTACAGTCAACTGGATACGGCCTATAGTAAAAGTTATCGCAATTATTTCACTAACCAGCGTATAAGCCTTAGTTTTAAGGCACAGCGTGAAAAATATAATTACACGATTGGACTAAATCTTGATCCATCATATAGTAAAAGCGAAAACTTCGTGGGAGATACGATCCTGTCTACTATCTCGCGGCACGTAGTCAATCTCTCTCCAATGGCACTATTCAACTATCGTTGGAACAACAGAACAAACTTGCGTATTCGTTATACTGGAACTACAAGCCAGCCAAGTATGACTCAATTACAACCTGTTGCCGATGTAAGCGACCCTCTGAATACAATCATTGGTAACCCGGATTTAAATCCAAAATATACAAATAACCTATCCATCCGTTTCCAAAAATTTGTCCCCGAAAAGCAGCGGGCATTCATGTTGATGGCTAACGGTAGCTATATTATTAATGACATTGTCAGCTACTCACAATACGAGAAAAGCAGTGGGAAAAAAGTTACTACCTATAAAAATGTTAATGGAAACTACAATGCCAATATACGCTCCATGATAAATACCCCTCTGAGCAATAAAAAGTTTTCAATTAATTCTATGACGACCGCCTCTTTTACAAATAACAACGGGTTTATCAATGGCGAAAAGAATACAAATAAAAATATAATCCTTTCAGAACGTGCCGGCATTGATTTCCGCTCTACTTATCTTGATTTGGGTATTAACGGGAACATCCTCTACAATGGGGCAACAAACTCACTGCAACAGCAGCAAAATCAAAATGTTTACAATTATGGTTTTGGAGGAAACACCACTATTTATCTGCCATTCAACTTTAAGATCGAAAGTGATATAACCTACTCAACCAATTCCGGCTACTCAAGCGGATACGAGCAAAGTGAATGGCTTTGGAATGCATCGACTTCAAAATCTTTCCTAAAAAACAATGCAGCTACATTACGCTTTAAAATATACGACATTTTACAACAGCGGAGCAATATTTCTCACAGTGTAACAGCTTCTGCTATTACAGATACAGAATACAACACCCTAAATAGTTACTTCATGGTTCACTTTATATACCGTTTCAGCATCTTCAAAGGAGGTGCTTCAATGCGTGACGCTTTCGGTGGCAATAGAGAACATGGACATGGTCTAGGTGGACATCCTCGTGGCAGTGGTCCTTTCTAGTTAAACAAAATACCTACTTAATGACAATGTAAAACAATCTATATATTCTAGATTGTTAAAAGTCTGTTAAACACTTGCTTTTCTAAAAGCAAGTGTTTATTTTTACCTTGTTATTAAATTAAAAACATCAAACAAATGTTAGCGGCCATATATGTGCAAATTCAATGGATAGTCGGATTGATATTTATTATATTATATGCCGTTACAACAGTGAGCGTTATCCTAGTTATCGTTGCGGAAAATAGAAATCCCCTAAAAACAATCTCCTGGGTAATTGTCCTACTGTTTGCCCCCGTTATTGGTTTATTAGCCTATTGCTTTTTAGGACAGGATAATAGAAAACTCCGTGTCATCTCCCGACGAGCATATAAACGGATCAATTTGGAATAGAGCTTGTCCTTTATGTACAGTGGCGCCTTCATCTACACAAAGCTTTACAATAAAACCGGCAACTTGCGGGCGGACTTCGATGTCTTGAAACCCTTTGA
>JAQWBH010000391.1 GCA_028707405.1 Parabacteroides sp.
CCGATCTATCATGGGTCTGGGTGATTCTATTACTGAGGGCAGCACTTCGTTTACCTGCTATTTGTATCCGCTTTGGGAAAAGCTGATGACCGGGGGATACGAATTCGATTTTATCGGTCCGAATAACAGTCCCTGTCGTATAGGAACGTTGAATACCTGTGGTTTTGGCGGCAAGACGGTGGAATTCCTCGACTCAAAGATTGACAGCCTTTATAGAATTTATCCGGCCGATATTGTGCTGCTTCACGCGGGGCACAACCATTCCGTTGACGAACATCCCGTTCCCGGTATGATTTCAGCTTATAGATCCATAATAAGTAAGATATTAGCTATTAATCCAAGGGCTTACATTTTCATGGCTGAAGTTATTCCAAGCGGCAAACTTCCAAAATATAACTATATTCCTGATTTAAATAAGCAGATTGCGAAGATGGTGAAATCGATGAATTCGAGTCAGGTTATTCTTGTGAATCAGTGTAGCGGATTTGACTGGCAACGATTTACGATAGCCGACAAAGTGCATCCGAACAAACTCGGCGGCGAACATATGGCTGCCGTCTGGTTCAAGGCATTGGAACAGATTCTGAAACCTGCGCCGAACGTGTATAAGTTTGATATTGTCCCGTATAAAACTTTGAGTAATGCCGATCCGCTGACACTGCATATCTTTCAACCGTCAAAACGAGGCGGAGCAAAGCATCCGGCACTCATTTATTTTTTTGGTGGAGGCTGGCACGAAGGCACGCCGATTCAGTTTTATCGAGAGTGCGCTTATTACGCAGCGAAGGGTTTCGTGGCTGTTAGTGCCGATTATCGTATTGAGCTGCTCCATCATTCCACCCCTTTTGATAGTTTTGAAGATGCCAGAGATGCCATGCGCTGGCTTCGTATGCATGCAGATAAATACAATATTGATACGATGCGAATTGTTGCTTCCGGTTCCTCGGCCGGCGGACAGTTGGCGGCGGCATTAGGAACAATACCAAATCGTGACGGAGGTGTTTCTTATCGTCCTGGCTTAATGGTACTCAACTATGCAGTCGTTGATAATGGACCGACAGGATATGGCACCGCTCAGATGAAAGCACGCTATAAAGAGATTTCACCTTTGGATAATATTACGCCTGCAACTCCGCCGACACTGTTTCTTTTGGGTACGAAAGATCCGCTGATACCGGTTGCAACGGCGAAAGCTTTTCAGCAACGCATGGAACAGAACGGCGTATACTGCGAATTAAAGTTGTTTTTAAATGCCGGACATCCTATTTTCCTTTATCGCAAGCCTTTGGCGAAGGAATTTTATGATGTACGCAAGGTGACAGACGCCTTTTTGCGGTATTATCACTATCTGCCGTGAATTTTTAAGGCTATATTTGAATCATTGTTTTTCTTAATAAATAGAAATGAATATATTGATGGAAAAGAAAGAAATGCGTGTGACAGACTATAAAATAGTCACTTTAACAGAAAACTTGGTTTATGGGCGAGGCTTGCAGGCCGAGCATGGTTTGTCACTTTATATTCAGACGCCGACACATAAACTGCTGTTTGATACAGGAGCGACTGATGTTTTTATTCACAATGCCCGTATAATGCATATCGACCTCAGTGGCGTTGATTATCTTATACTTTCGCATGGTCACAGCGATCATACAGGCGGACTTCGTGCTTTTCTTGAACTGAATAGTCGGGCGACAGTAGTCTGTAAAGAAACCCTTTTCGATCGAAAGTATAAAGACGACCGCGAGAACGGCGTCCGTCATAGCGAGACGCTTGAGCGTTCGCGTTTTCGTTTCGTACAGGAAAAGACAGAGTTGGTGCCCGGTGTCTTTCTTTTCCCTGATATTCCTGTGCTTGATCCTGCTGACACGCATTTCGATCATTTCTTTGTCATGAGATCTGATAATCGCGTTCCCGATACGTTTGAAGACGAGATGGCTCTGGTTCTCGCCGGTAAAGATAGTTTTTCTATTTTAAGCGCCTGTTCGCACCGTGGCATCACGAATATCATCCGTCGTGTGCGTGCGGCATTTCCAACTCAAAAGTTCCGTCTGCTTTTGGGCGGTTTCCATATTCATAACGCAGAGGAGGAAAAATATCATGTCATTGCTAATTATCTTGAGAACGATCTTCCGCAGCAGATCGCCGTCTGTCATTGTACCGGCGTCGACAAATACGCGCTTTTTCTGCAACAGTTCGGCGACTGTGTAGTCTATCAATATGCAGGAAAAGAGATAGAGTTATAATGGCTTATACTAGAAGCAGCCCATTTTGTTATGCTTCATGATTTGTGATAGTACAGTCAAGACAGGCACAGACAATGCAACTTCTACAGCGAAGATGGTTAAGCGAGGATACGTTGTTATTTATTTCTGGTAATCCGGCTCATTACAAACAATGTCGGATTTTTTTGTTTTTGAACCTGAACAATCTGCCTAAATGTCAGAATTTGTGACATGCAAAATTTTAGTGTTGCAATGATTTTACTTTGGCATACCATTTGTTGGATATGAAGTGCAACTCGTAAGAGCCTACAGAATTTTGAATAATAAACAATTAAAATATTATCAATTATGGGAAAAATTATTGGTATAGATTTAGGAACAACAAACTCGTGTGTTGCCGTACTTGAAGGAAATGAACCGATTGTGATTGCTAACAGTGAAGGAAAGCGTACAACACCTTCTGTCGTCGCTTTTGTTGACGGTGGAGAGCGTAAAGTAGGCGATCCTGCAAAACGTCAGGCCATCACCAATCCTCAAAATACGGTTTTCTCAATTAAACGTTTCATGGGTGAAACCTATGATCGGGTACAGAAAGAGCGCGAACGCGTACCGTATAAAGTAGTTCAGGGCGACAATAACACGCCTCGTGTCGATATTAATGGTCGTCTTTATACACCTCAGGAAATTTCTGCTATGATTCTTCAGAAGATGAAGAAGACAGCTGAAGATTATCTGGGACAGGAAGTAACGGACGCTGTTGTCACCGTTCCGGCTTATTTTAGTGATTCACAGCGCCAGGCAACGAAAGAAGCCGGCGAGATCGCAGGCTTGAATGTACGTCGTATCATCAACGAACCGACAGCGGCATCGCTGGCTTACGGTTTGGATAAGACGAACAAAGATATGAAGATTGCTGTATTTGACCTTGGTGGTGGTACGTTTGATATCTCTATCCTTGAATTGGGTGACGGGGTGTTTGAAGTTAAGTCCACTAATGGTAATACACATCTTGGCGGCGATGATTTCGATCATGTGATCATCGACTGGTTAGCTGAAGAATTCATGAAAGAAGAAGGCGTAGATCTGCGTACGGATCCGATGGCCTTGCAACGTTTGAAGGAAGATGCTGAAAAAGCCAAGATCGAACTTTCGAGTACAACGACAAGCGAAATCAATTTGCCGTACATTATGCCGGTGAATGGTGTTCCGAAGCATTTGGTAAAAACATTGACACGTGCTAAATTTGAGCAACTGACCGACGGTCTCGTTCAGTCTTGTCTCGAACCATGCCGTAAGGCGTTGCAGGATGCAAACCTGACGTCTTCCGATATCAACGAAGTTATTCTTGTTGGTGGTTCAAGCCGTATTCCGGCTGTTCAGGCACTGGTTGAAAAATTCTTCGGAAGAGTTCCTTCCAAAGGAGTCAATCCGGATGAAGCTGTTGCCGTTGGTGCAGCTATCCAGGGCGGCGTTCTGACGGGCGAAGTAAAAGATGTCCTTCTGTTGGATGTTACGCCGTTGTCATTAGGTATTGAGACGATGGGTGGAGTTATGACGAAACTGATCGAATCGAACACAACCATTCCTACCAAGAAATCAGAAGTGTTCACGACTGCAGTCGACAACCAACCGTCTGTTGAAATCCATGTTTTACAAGGCGAACGTTCGATGGCAAAGGGCAACAAGTCTATTGGTCGTTTCCATCTGGATGGAATTCCGGCAGCTATGCGTGGAGTACCGCAAATCGAAGTCACTTTTGATATCGATGCCAATGGTATCTTGAACGTTACTGCTCGCGACAAAGGTACAGGCAAAGTGCAGAGTATCCGTATTGAGGCATCCAGTGGTTTGAGCGACGATGAAGTAAAGCGTATGCGTGACGAAGCTGCTGCTAATGCCGAAAATGATAAGAAGGAGAAGGAACGCATAGACAAGTTGAATCAGGCTGACAGTATGATATTCCAGACTGAGAAACAATTGAAAGATCTTGGCGATAAACTTCCTGCTGATAAGAAAGGTCAGATTGAGGCTGCTCTTGGCAAACTGAAAGAGGCTCACAAGGCTCAGGATGTTGCTGGTATCGATGCAGCAATGGCTGAACTTAACAGCGTATTCCAGGCAGCAAGTCAGGATATGTATAACAATACTAACGCTCAGCAGAACGCAGGCGGTCAGGCCGGTCCTAACTTTGGAGGACAGCAGGGTGGTCCGAATTTCGGTGGTCAACAGACGAAC
>JAQWBH010000066.1 GCA_028707405.1 Parabacteroides sp.
GGAATAACCAATCGGACAACAAAAAAAATAAAATACAAAGATGAAGAGAAAAGTAGCCATTCAAGGCATAGCCGGTTCGTATCACGGCATAGCTGCGCACAACTATTTTGAAGGTGATGAAATAGAAATTATTGGATGCAACACCTTTAAAGAAGTGATTGCTGCCATCAAGAAAGATCCATCCATTTTGGGAATAATGGCCATAGAAAATACAATAGCCGGAAGCCTGCTTCAGAATCATGTTCTGATAAAAGACAGCGGCGTCACCATCATCGGCGAATATAAACTGCGTATCTCCCACTCGCTTGTGGCTTTGCCCGAAACAAGCCTCGACAATATCAAAGAGATCAATTCACATCCGATTGCTCTGATGCAATGTGCAGACTTTCTCGACACACTGCCGAACGCTAAACTGGTTGAGAAAGAAGACACAGCGCTCAGTGCCAAATGGATTTCCGAAAACCACCTGATCGGACATGCGGCTATCTGCGGAAAAATGGCTGCACAGATTTACAATATGAAAATATTAGCTGAAGGTATTGAAACAAACAAACGCAATTTCACCCGATTTCTCACTATTGCCGATCCCTGGATAGCCGACGAAATGATGCGTGAACAGGTAAAAAACAAATCTTCGCTTGTATTTGCTCTCCCTCACACGGCAGGAAGCCTTTCGAAAGTCCTTTCGGTACTTTCATTTTACGATATGAATCTTACAAAAATACAATCGCTGCCGATCATTGGACGCGAATGGGAATATCTTTTTTATATCAATCTTACATTCCACGACTACCTGCGCTACAGGCAGGCTCTGGATGCAATCAGACCATTGACAAAAGATTTAAAAATATTAGGTGAATATGCAGAAGGAAAACAAAGTGTTTGACATTCAGCCTGCACGTCGCGTCAGCCATGTACAGGAATACTATTTTTCGAAGAAGTTGAAGGAAGTAGCCGAGATGAATGCGGCTGGAAAAAATGTAATCAATTTGGGTATTGGTAGTCCTGATCTTCCTCCTTCGGAGCAGACTGTCAATACATTATGCGAGCATGCCCATCATGCCGACGAACATGGTTATCAGCCTTATGTCGGGATTCCCGAACTGCGCGAAGGTTTTGCCGACTGGTATAAAAAATGGTATCATGTTGATTTGGACCCCAAAACAGAAATTCAACCGCTCATCGGCTCGAAAGAAGGAATCCTGCATATTTCGCTGGCATTTCTAAATCCGGGTGATGGTGTTCTGATTCCAAATCCGGGTTATCCGACTTACAGCTCTGTAAGCAATCTGGTGGAAGCACGCCTCATTTCTTATGAACTAAAGGAAGAACTCGGCTGGCAACCCGATTTTGAAGAGTTGGAAAAAATGGATCTTTCGGGCGTCAAGCTAATGTGGACAAACTATCCGAACATGCCTACCGGCGCAAACGCCTGCATGAAACTTTATGAGAAACTAATTGCTTTCGGACGGCGCCACCATATTATAATATGTAATGACAATCCATACAGTTTCATTCTTAATGAGCACCCGATAAGTATGCTGAGTGTGCCAGGAGCCAAAGATATTTGTATCGAACTCAACTCAATGAGCAAAGCACACAATATGCCCGGCTGGCGTATGGCAATGCTGGCTTCGAACGCACAATTCGTACAATGGGTACTGAAAGTGAAGAGCAACATCGACTCCGGACAATTTAAACCGATGCAATACGCTGCCGTTGCCGCTCTTACCGCGCCAAAAGAATGGTACGACAATATGAATCGCGTCTATAGAAGCCGTCGCGATCTGGCCGGACAAATCATGAATGCTCTGGGCTGTGAGTTCAGCAAAGAACAAGTAGGAATGTTCCTTTGGGGTAAAATTCCTGCCGACATCGAAAGTAGCGAAGCATTGGCAAATAAGGTATTATATGATGCGAATATATTTATCACACCGGGCTTTATCTTCGGTAGCTGCGGCGAACGCTATATCCGAATATCACTTTGCTGCAAAAACGAAGTTTTACAAGAGGCTTTAAACAGAATCAAGAAAATAATTAAATAAAAAAATATGGAAATGAAATTTGAATCAATATTACCTCCGGATATTGATGCACAGCGACCGATTGTAATAGCAGGTCCGTGTAGCGCGGAGACCGAAGAACAGGTGATGGAAACAGCCAAAGGAATCGCTTCCAAAGGCATAAAGATATTCAGAGCCGGAATATGGAAACCGCGCACCAAGCCGGGAGGATTTGAAGGAGTAGGCGCCAAAGGACTGCCATGGCTTAAGCGTGTCAAAAAGGAAACGGGCATGTACACAGCTGTTGAAGTAGCGAACAAAGATCATGTGTTTGAAGCCTTGAAAGCCGGAATAGATATTTTGTGGATTGGAGCACGTACATCTGTTAATCCGTTCGCTGTACAAGATATTGCCGATGCACTCCATGGTATAGATATTCCTGTTTTGGTGAAAAATCCAGTGAATCCTGATCTAGAGTTATGGATCGGCGCTTTACAAAGACTTTACGCTGCAGGCATTCATCGCCTTGGCGCCATTCATCGCGGATTCAGCACCTATGACAAGAAAATCTATCGTAACCTGCCGCTCTGGCATATCCCTATCGAACTGCGTCGCCGATTCCCGAATCTACCTATTTTCTGTGATCCAAGCCATATCGGAGGCAAGCGTGAACTCATTGCACCTCTCAGTCAACAGGCTATGGACCTGAGTTTCGACGGATTGATTATCGAATCGCACTGTAATCCGGACTGCGCACTGAGCGACGCTTCACAACAAATCACTCCTGATGTTCTGGATTATATTCTCAATCTGCTTATCATCCGTGATTCGAATCAGACAACCGAAAACCTGACAGAGCTACGTCGACAGATTGATTATATTGATGAACAAATGCTCGAACTTCTGGCTAAACGTATGCGCATTTCACGCGAGATCGGTGTTTACAAAAAAGAACACAATATGCCTATTCTTCAATCACCGCGTTACAGCCAAATATTGGAAAACCGGTCAAACATGGGTGCACAAATGGATCTGAATACCGACTTCGTCAAAGAGATGCTCAAGGAAATTCATGAGGAATCAATCCGTCAACAAATGATCATTATGAATGAAGAAAAATAAACAAACTAACTATAACTAACGAAAAATAAAACAATGAAGATACTTATATTAGGTGCCGGAAAAATGGGATCATTCTTTTCCGACCTGTTGAGCTTTGAACATGAAGTAGCTGTATTGGAAACTGATCCGAAACGAATGCGTTTTATCTACAACGCTCTTCGTTTGCAGAAACCCGAGGAAGTGGCCGACTTCAAACCTGAACTCGTGATCAACTGTGTGACGCTGAGCCACACGATCGATGCATTCAACAACATCATTCCTTTTCTGCAACCTTACTGCATCATTTCGGATATTGCCTCGGTGAAAACAAACTTAAAAGATTTTTACGACACTTGCGGCTTCCCTTATGTCTCAACACACCCGATGTTCGGTCCTACTTTCGCTAATTTAGGACAGCTGGAAAACGAGAACACTATCATTATTTCCGAAGGCGACCATTTGGGGCGGATCTTCTTCAAAGACATCTACTCAAACCTGCATCTGCATATTTCCGAGTATACATTCGAGGAGCACGATAAGGTTGTAGCTTACTCTCTGGGAATTCCGTTTGCGTCGACCATGGTTTTTGCTGCCACCATGAAACATCAGGATGCACCGGGAACGACTTTCAAACGACACATGAAAATCGCACGTGGCCTCCTTTCGGAAGATGACTATCTGCTGACGGAGATTCTTTTTAATCCACGTACACCGCAACAAATCGCCCGGATTCAGGAAGAACTAAATATCCTTCAGGGAATCATCAAAGACAAAGACAGCGCAGCAATGAAAGAATATCTGAGCAAGATTAGAAAAAACATTGAATAACAAAGGCCATATAAACTTAAAAACTTCAGTATATTCAAAACCCTAACTATATTTTTTCACTTTATTCAAAAAAAATGACTACATAATTAAATTATTAATATTTTATTCCTATATTTGTGGCGTGTGACGAAGGTCATCGTATATATTGTGCCAAAAAACTTAAAAAACGGCATATATGGGTTTGCATCCAGTTTAGTCAAGACATAATATTAAATTTATTAATTATATGGGCATGAAGAACATTTCAAGAAGAGACTTTTTAAAAGTCAGTGCAGTTACAGCTGCCGGGCTTACAATCGTACCGGGCTCTGTACTTGGCAAACCGTTTGGATATACTGCTCCAAGCGACAAATTAAACATTGCAGGAATAGGTATTGGTGGTGTTGGTCGTCGTAACCTGAAAAATATGAGTACGGAGAATATTGTAGCTCTGTGCGATATTGATTGGACATATGCTGACAAAACATTTAAAGACTATCCCAATGCCAAACGCTTTAAAGACTGGCGCGTAATGTTTGACCAGATGGGTAAATCAATTGATGGTGTATTAGTAGCTACACCTGATCATTCGCATGCTGTCATCACCGCTCATGCTATTACGTTAGGAAAGCATTGTTACACACAAAAACCGCTTACACATTCTGTTTACGAATCGCGTCTGCTAACTAAACTGGCAAAAAAATACAGAGTAGCCACGCAGATGGGAAACCAAGGTAACTCTTTCGACTGGTGTCGTCAGATCGCCGAGTGGATTGAATCGGGTGTTATAGGTGAAGTAAGAGAAGTACATTGCTGGACCGACCGTCCTATCTGGCCGCAGGGTTTGTTTGAGCCTAAAATCGCTGAAAAAGTACCAAAGACATTAGACTGGGATTTGTTTATCGGTCCGGCCAAAAAACGTCCTTACAACTCTGTATATCATCCTTGGAATTGGCGTGGATGGTGGGATTTCGGAACAGGTGCACTAGGTGACATGGCTTGTCACATCATGGACCCAGTATATTGGGCATTGGATCTGAAGTACCCTACAAGTGTCATTGGCAGCTCCACATTATGCAACCTCTACTCGCCTCCATCGGCTCAGATTGTTACATATACCTTCCCGGCTCGTCCCCCAAAAGGCAGTGTAAAAATGCCCGAAGTTAAAGTATACTGGTACGACGGTGGACTGATGCCTCCGCGGCCTGAAGAATTAAAAGACGGCCAAATGATGGGAGATGAAAACGGTGGTTTACTGTTCATCGGCTCTAAAGGCAAAATCATGACTGGTTGCTACGGAATGAATCCAACATTACTTCCGGTATCCGATATGGAACATTTCAACCAGCCCAAACCGACAATTCCACGTATCAAAGGTGGCAATGGCGATATTTGGAGTACTAACGCCCACGAACAAGAATGGATTCGTGCCTGCAAAGAATCACCTGAGAACAGAACTGAAGCTTCTTCAAACTTCCAGTTCTCCGGACCGTTCAGCGAAATGGTTGTCATGGGTGTACTGGCTGTACGTCTGGCTGGAATGCAGGGACTTCACCGTGAATTGCAATGGGATGGCGAAAACATGCGCTTCACCAACATTTCTCCGAACGACAAGATCAAAATCGTTACACAAGACGACTTCAAAGTTATTGATGGCGATCCTCGCTTTGATCGTCGTTTTGCAGAATTCAATGCAGCAGAAATGGCTGAAGAATGGATCAAGCATACATATCAGAATGGATTCTCTTTACCGGATATGCCTAAATAACTAAATAAAGAAAAGATGAAACAGTTATCGACAATAATTATCGCTTGCCTTTGCGGCTTGTTGGCATTACCGACAAATGCACAGACAAAGGCTGAGAAACACGGTTGGCATCTCACCATGCAATCGTATACCTTCCATACTTTTCCGCTGACAGAAGCACTTAACAAAACACAACAACTGGGGATCAAGTATATCGAAGTTTTTCCCGGGCACAAACTGGGAGGCAAATGGGGAGATAAAGTGTTCGATTTCAATCTTGACAAGCAGACCCAGAAAGAGATTCTGGCTCTGGCCGCTTCAAAAGGAATAAAGATTGTGGGCACAGGTGTCTACGTAGCCGAAAAATCAGAAGACTGGAATAAGATGTTCGCTTTTGCCAATTCAATGGGAATGAAATTCATTTCCTGCGAACCGGCGCTGAAAGATTGGGATTTGGTTGAACAACTGGCAAAAAAATATAATATCAAGATTGCCGTTCACAATCATCCGAAGCCATCAACATATTGGAATCCAGATGCCTTGCTGAGCGCTATCTCAACAAGAAGCAAACTGCTTGGCTCGTGTGCCGACGTTGGTCATTGGCGTCGTGAAGGATTAAATCAAATTGATTGCCTGAAAAAACTCCAAGGCCGTATTAACACCCTACATTTCAAAGACATCATGCCTAAACAAGAAGGTGTGGAATGGCAACACGATGTAATCTGGGGAACAGGTATTCTGGATGTTAAAGGAATGCTGCAAGAATTGAAAAGACAAAATTTCAAAGGTTATTTCTCCATTGAATATGAATACAATTGGGAAAACTCCGTTCCCGACATCAAGAAATGTATAGAGTATTTCGATAAAGTGACGAACGAGATCTTGTAAATCATTAATTTAAATAGTTTTTTTTAACGACAGGCATACGCAAAAGTGTGCCTGTTAGTTTCTCTTGTGTCTAATTTTAATCAAAATACATTATTTACTAACTATATTTACTAACAAATAAATTACAAAAGCCTATGATTTCTTTCTTTTGAAAAAGAGAAGCATACTCTAAATCAATGCAACTTATCAAATTTATTAATCATCTTAATTATTCGAATATGATAAATCATTTCCATGAAAAAGGTTCTGACAGTCCTGGGAGGACTCAGTTTCCTGTATCAAAAAAAATCGTATTGTTATGCTTATGTTCTTTAGCATTTTCGACTCAAGCGGCATTCCCTATTTCGCATGGCATAGAAAATAATTCTATGCCATCGGTAGCTCAAGCACATAAGATGCTAAAAGGTCGAGTAATCGACAAAAACGGCGATCCTCTGGTAGGTGTTAATGTTATGGTAAAAGGGACAACAACAGGTTCTATTACCGACGTTAACGGTAATTATTCTATTGAGGGAGTTTCCAATAATGCAACCTTGGTGTTCTCGTATATAGGATACACATCTGTAGAAATGCAGGCGGGAAATAAAACAACAATCAATCTTACTTTACAAGAAGATACACAAAAGTTGGATGAAGTTGTAGTTGTTGGTTACGGTTCTTTCAAGAAAAGAGATTTGACGGGCGCTGTTACTCAGGTTAAAGGCGACGAGATCGCAAATCTTCCGCTTCGTAGTGCAGCCGATGCTTTACAAGGCAAAGCTGCCGGTGTTACAATCACCGCAAATTCCGGTAGTCCGGGTTCTTTGGGTGATGTCCGTATACGTGGTGTAGGTACCATCAATAATAATAACCCGTTGTATGTAGTTGATGGAATGCCTCAAGACAACATCGGTTGGCTGAATGCCCGTGATATTGAAAGCATTGAAGTATTAAAAGACGCTTCAGCTCAGGCTATTTATGGTGCTCGTGCCGCCAATGGTGTTATTTTGGTTACAACAAAACGCGGCGAAAAAGGAGAAAATTATCGAAGCAATATTGAATTCGATATGAATATTGGTTTTCAGAATGTACCAAAAAGATACGACATGCTGGATGCCGAAGGTTTTATGGAATATAAGAATCGTGCTTATACAGCTGGTGGACAAACATTGCTAGATGACTTCTCTACAGCTGAAAAAAGACAAGCTATTCTGAATTTCCTTGACGCAAACGGCAATAGAGGAGGTACGGATTGGTGGTCGGAAATCACAAGAAAAACTAAAGACGCACTAGAGCAGAACTACAACTTAGCGTTCACCGGCGGTATGAACAAACTGAGATATCGCAGCAGTTTCAACTACATGAAGCAACTGGGTGTATTAAAAGGTTCTGATTACCAACGCCTGTCTGGAAGATTAAACTTGGATTCCGATGTCACAAACTGGCTGACCTTATCTGCAAACGTAAATGTTATCTATGAAACGAGAAGGAATGTTCAGGAGAACGATTCATATCAGGCAGCCGTATTTGTTTCGGCAGCAGCCGATCCTATCACACCTGTTTATAGAAACAATCTGAAAGACATACCAAATTTCATGACTGATCGAATCATGAACGGTTACGAACCGACCAATCCATGGTCTCAATATACCGGTGTATTGTATTCCAATAAGCAAAATCCGGTTGCGCAAGTTGATCGTGCAGCACAGAATAGATGGCATGGAATTGCAACTAAGAGTAATATCTCAGGTGATTTCAAGCTTTTCCCATTTTTGACATTCAAATCAAGGATGGCCATAGATCTGACACGTGATCAAAGCGATTCCTTTACTCCGAAATACTATTTGGACGGTGATGAATATAGCAGTTATACGACTGTGGGTCGTTCTATATATAATACCGATTATTGGGTTTTTGATAATTATCTGACCTACACTCAGAAATTTGACAAACACAGTGTCACAGCGATGGCTGGTACATCTGCAGAAAAAAACCGTTACGAATCTATTTCAGCACAGAAACAAGGAATGGTCAACAA
This sequence comes from Parabacteroides sp., assembly GCA_028707405.1. Classification (GTDB taxonomy): domain Bacteria; phylum Bacteroidota; class Bacteroidia; order Bacteroidales; family Tannerellaceae; genus Parabacteroides. The sequence goes on from JAQWBH010000066.1 coordinate 8,564, forward strand.
CGATCCGAGTCAACAAATTATTGATGCGGGAACAATCAATCCTTCAGCAGGAGGCTCAATTTCCACCACTTCACTCAATTCATACTTTGGTCGTGTATTTTATTCTTACGACAATCGGTATATGGTTACGGCGAACATACGTTGGGATGGTTCATCAGCATTTGCTAAAGGTAATAAATGGGGCTGTTTCCCATCTGTATCAGCAGGTTGGAATTTCTCAGAAGAAAAATTCATGAAAGGATTAGATTGGTTATCGCAAGGTAAACTGAGAGCTGCATGGGGAGAAATAGGTAATCAGAACCTGTCGAACTCAGTCGGAGCCTATTTGAATACCTATGGTAATGGAAATAACAATCTTTGGTTCACGAAATATTATATGTTTGGTAACGGATTAACACCATCTTTGTTTGGAAGCCGTACTCAAGTAGGTAATCCTGATTTAAAATGGGAAACAACACGCCAGATGGACTTCGGTTTGGATATGGCGTTCTTCAAAGGATCCTTAAAGGCAACCTTCGATTACTTTAACCGTAAGACTGACAATATGTTGGTTAAAGTGCCAATGCCAAATAGTTTAGGATTGCCTAACACACCGTGGATGAATGCCGGTAGTGTAAGAAACCAAGGTTTTGAGGTTACTTTGGGATATGACGGCAAAATCAATCGCGACTTTGCATATCATATCAACGGTAACATTTCAACCTACAGAAACAAAGTCTTGAGTTTAGGTAGCGGAAGCAATATTCCAGGTAAAGGTGTTCACCTGGGTTATTATACCTATACAATGACTGAACCAGGGAAACCGATTTGCTACTATTATGGTTACAAAATGGACGGAGTTTTCCAAACACAGGAAGAGATCGACAACTATAAGAATAACGGTAAGGTAGTTATGCCAAATGCAAAACCGGGCGATTTAAAATTCCAGGACTTAAATAAGGATGGTCAGATTGATGATAAAGACCGTACAATGATTGGAAATCCGCATCCGGACTTCACCTTTGGTTTTACTTTAGGTGGCGAATATAAAAACTTCGATCTTACTGCTTTCTTCCAGGGATCTGTTGGTAATGACATCCTGAACATTCTGAAATATGATATTTATGGTGGTGTGGGATGGTATAATGCTCCTAAGGATATCTTGACTAAATTCTGGAATGGCGCCGGAAGTACAAATAAAAACTTTGGTATTGATACCAATAGTCGTATGAACCGAGATATGTCAGACTGGTATGTTGAAGACGGCTCTTACTTACGTCTGAAAAACTTACAGTTAGGCTATACGATTCCTGCAGCTTTGACAAAGAAGCTTACTATCAATAATCTTCGCGTATATTTTGCAGTACAAAATTTGTTTACAATAACAGGCTATTCCGGTTTGGATCCTGAAATTGGTGAATATCAGAACAACCCTCAGTACCGAGGCATTGATATGGGTTATTATCCACAAGCAAGAACTTTCATGTTCGGTATCAGTATGAAATTATAATCATAAAAAGAAGTAATTATGAAATCTATTATAAACAAATGTAAAATATATTTGCCTATTTTGGCAGTATCTTTACTTACATTCAATTGTAGCGACAGTTTCCTGGATAGAAATCCATTGGGAACTTTAGATGAGCAAACCTATTTAGATACGGAAGATGCAGGTTACAAGTTGCTGGTCAATTGTTACCAACCATTACTTGACTTGTGGAACTATCAGCAGATGCGGTTTGATTTGGGTGATCAGATCACCGACGATTGTTCTAAAGGCGGATCAGATGCTACAGACCGAATCACAATCGCAGAACTAACGCGTGGTAATCCTCCGGCAACAAATGAAATGCTGACGAATCTCTGGAATCACCGATACAATATCGGTATTTCATCATGTAACGTGTTTCTGAATCTGATTAAGCCTGAGACACAACTTATCAAATCAGGCGGAGCATTCGTTTCAAAGGAAGAAAAACAACGCTGGATTGCCGAAGCAAAATTCATGCGTGCTTTCTACTATTTTGATTTGGCAGCCGTATTCGGCAATGTACCTATTATTGACAAGCCTCTGAATGTTGTTGATAAAAATACGATCAAAAAATCTGATAAAGAAGAAGTGCGTAAATTTATCATGAAGGATCTGGACGAAGCAATAGCTGAAACTAATTTGCCAAGTGCAAAAACATTACCTTCTACGGAAATAGGACGTATAACAAAAGAAGCCGCCTTATCATTCCGTGCCAGAGTTGAAATGTTTTTCGGTGATTATGAAAGCGCAAAATCGGACTTAAAAACCGTTGTAGAATCAAATTGCTACGCTTTGGTTGACAATTACGAAACACTATTCAACAGTGCAGCCAACGGTTACATGTCAAAAGAAGCTGTCTTCATTACGCTCTACTCCTATAATCCTCCATACAACAGTTACACCACTGTTTGTCCGCAGATGGATATGGGACGAAATATTACCGGCGGCTGGGGCGGTGAATGTCCTACCAATAATCTGGTATCCGAATATGAAGCCGGAGATCCACGATTGGTTCACACCATTCTTGCATCGGGTGATGTCACTTACAAACAAACGAAAGATCTTACTGAAACGCACAATTACACCGGTTATGATAACTTCACGCTGTTGCACAGCCGCAAGCACTGGATCGATTATTCAAGAAGAGTAACCGGAGATTTGATGCAAACCGACTGGTCATATTACTACATCCGTTATGCAGACGTACTGCTCATGTATGCAGAATGTCTGATTGAAACTAACGGCGACAAACAGTTGGCAGTAGATTTGATCAACAAGGTTAGACATCGTGCTTTTGTCACAACGACTCCAACCGATAGTTATGCCAAGTACAGGAAGTTTAATGTACCGGAAGACAAACGCGTAACGGAAGATGTATTCAATGCCAAATATAAGGTAAAAGTAACAGACGATTTGCGTGCAGCCGTAAGACATGAGAGACGTGTTGAATTAGCTTGCGAAGGACTTCGTTACTTCGACTTGATCCGCTGGAAGACCTTTGTACCTACAATGCAGGCATTCAGTAAAACAGAAGAAGGTAAGCATTCGGGTGCAGGTTCAATAGTAACCGACAAAACCTGGCCTTATCCTATTCCTCAGAATGAAATTGACTATGTAGGCGGTTCTCTGACACAAAACGAGAACTACTAATAATTGAAAATAAAAAAAGCTGCACCTGAAAAGATGCAGCCTTTTTTTGTCTCCAGTCCATTTATTTATTTAAAGGAGTAATCTTAACAAATGTCACACCATGATAGGGCACCTGCGTACGAAAAACCGAATCATAAATGCCTAAATCTTTTTGACGCCACAAGTCTCTGACTTTCACTTTTCCTTGCAGACCCAGTATTTTCATATCAATAGCGAAACGATATTGCGCTTCCTGTACCTTTTGAGCCTCTTCCTGATTCCATAAAACGAAGTAAGGATCGACATTGAAAAAGCCTACAGCATACGAACCGTCATACAATTTTTTATACCATATTTGCCCTTCCTTTGTCAGAATCTTATGCGCCGGCGAAACCAAAGGGTCCTGATCTATAGCTATCACTTCACTATTCGTCAGCAAATTCAAAGTAAAATCATCCATATCACCCAGATCACAACCGATCAACATCGGTGCAGACAATAAACTCCACAACGAAATATGAGAATATTGTTCATCCGGGGTAAGATAAGAATCGTGCATTCTGGATCCCCACCCTTTTCCAAGTTTGCCTATGACAAGCATGTCGGGATCATTATAACTTCCTGGAGCGGTCGCTGAAGCGCAAACATCCTGAAAACAACCTATAGCCGTCACCACATTCCACTCATCCGTAATATCACGCGTTGTACGCCATTGATTTCCTCCGGCCGCTTTTCCCCAGTTCCAAACATCAGGCGCGCCATATCCAACACAAAAAACAATATCACGATTTACCTTATTCAATGCATCACGCATGACAATATAAGGAGCCTGAATTGTTTTTTCTTCAGCATTCTCCTGTATTTCAGAGTAACTGCAATGATCGTATTTCAAATAATCGACACCCCAATGCTCCCACGTCCTGGCATCAGCCAATTCGTGCTGATAGCTACCTAAATGACCGCCACAGGTAGTTCTGCCCGGCGAAGAATAGATACCGAATTTCAATCCTTGCGAATGAATATAATCCGTCAGTTCCTTAAAATTCGGAAACTTCTCATTCGAAAGAATCTCGCCGTCGGAAGACCTCTGTGCAGCTTCCCATCCGTCGTCAATATTCACATAATTCCATCCATAGGCATACAGCTTGTCGTGCATCATCCGAGCGGCTTCTCTCACCTTCTGATCGTCAACAGTGAGACCCCAGCAGTTCCAGCTATTCCAACCCATAGGCGGCGTCAATGCAATTTTATCGCCAATCTTCATCAGAACCTCCTTTTTATCGGTCCCCTTACTATTCGAAGCTATAAGCACAACCTTATAGTCACCCTCTTGCTCCACCTTTCCACGAATAAATCCAGTAGACGGATCCATACTCAATCCGGTTGGCAAACCTATGGCTTTGAAAGACATAGGACGATCGCCCGAAGCCATTATTCCCCACAAAAAAGGTTTGTCCGGACGTTCGCCATAAACCAAAGAATTATTTATTTTAGGAGCCTCTGAAGCTTTAGGCGTAAGGATATATTTATTTTTTATTACAGATTTCGGCCATACAGGAATCGGAACCACCTTTCCTGATGTGACAATACTTACATCCAGCCAATCTGCATGATCATACATAATCCCGTCGCCACACTCTTCAACAAGGAAAAGAACTTTTTTTATGCCAAACAGACTTACATTAAACTTCCTCACGGCATCGCCCTTTCGCATAACTCCGCTTGACCAAAGCAATTTTCGATCACCTATAATTTTAAACTGCAATTTTCCTGCATACATATTATTATCATCAGCGCCGGCCAGTCCTGAAACAGATTTTGCCTCTCCATTCAAATCAAGCAATATGCGACTGATGGAATGAGCACCCAAACCATGCTTATATACCACGCCATTCACCGTCAGCGGTGTTCCTAAAACCGACTGATTCACTTGCGGACTACCCCAATCTTGAATATAACAGGGACTGGCTCCCAATTCATCCAGGCGGATTTGAGTCAGGACCTTATCTTTAGCAAATAACATTACAACAGAAGAGGCAATCATCAAAATTGCCAAAATCATGATCTTTATATACTTCATAGCAAATAAATTTAGTTTTTCTTTATCGGATTCACATATATCTCATCCATATACACCGCTTGCGGTGCATCAAAAGCGACCTTCAGATAACGGGTATTAACATCAGACAAATCAAAACAGATCGTATCGATCCAAACGTCTAGATTGTTATTCGGGAAAACCGGCGTATCCTTAATGGATATCAGATGATAATTTTTGGCATCCGATGAGGCGAACAGATATACCTTCAACGGTAAACCAATATTTCCTTCGTGATCATTCAACATACGCAATAACATTTTTCGTACAGTTGTATTTTTTTCCATATCAATAAGAACTTCATGATAACCTTTCCCAAACTTTACCCATGCCGCATCGGCCGCATTTTCTTCAGCAGTTATTCCATCCAGCAATGCCTTCTGTGACTCTTCAATCATATGACTGTCTGCCGAATTATTCAGCTTCTTTGTAAATGAAGATTCCATAAGTGAGGTATACTCGCTTCCGGCTTTCCATGCCATGTATTCGTTATAGACCTGATGCGACCAGACGGGTTGTCCCAACTGATAGGATGAACGCGGATCATCTATTATGCCACAGACGCTGAAAGAAATAATCCGATCGACAGGCGCTTCGGATGCTGCTGCCATCTGCGACAACAAACGCGGAAACGCAGCCGGAATCAAAGCCGAAGTACGATCATTCGGAGCCTTCTCCCAGGTGAACGATTCTACATTAGCCCACAATTCTATATGTAAACGATTATGAATGTCACGCAATTTTTTCCAGTTCTTTTTTAAGTTGACTATCGGAAACGGCTCACGCACACAACCCACTTCATCCTGATAAGCAATAATATCGACCTTCAGTTTGGCCAGTTGCTGTTCATAATCGGCACGATTAAAATCCGACTGAGAAAGTCCATAAGGCGAGATCAATATTTTCTTTCCGGGCGTTAGCGAACGTGCTTCCTTTGTCAGTTCATTAACAGCTTGAACAGCATGTTCCGCAAAAACCGGACAAATACAATCTTCTACAGGCAAATACCAACCATACAACGCTTTATGTTTTCCGTATAGCGTTGCAAGTTCTTTCATCATAGCCAACTGCCTATTTCGGATTTTAGCATCACGTATGTCGTCATCCTGATCTTTGGCCCAACCAATACTCATAAACACTTTCATGTTCAATCGGGCAGCCTCATCCATTATCGCATCTACAGGACTTTGCTTTTCTTTCGGATAAGCCCACGGCATCAACTTTGAAGGATAAAAAGATTTCTCATCGTTGGCAACAGCCAAAAACACTAAATATTCCATACCCATAGCGTGCAGTTCACGCACTTTCGCTCTCCACATCTGCGGATCAGTGTTGTCAAAATACTGTGGGTTCATATATTTATTCCGCACATCCTGATAGGTCAAATTAATAAATGACCCTGTAATAGGTTTCACTGACTGGCTTCGACTTATTGTCGGGAAGAAAATAAGCAAACTTACTATTGCCAAAACTAGTATCTTTTTCATTTCAAATAAAATTTATAGTGTAAACGTGTCAAATTTATACATAATTATTCATATGGTAATTCATATTTATAATGAATTTTAAAAACACAAGAAGATAAAAACGATCCTTTCCATATCATGCTAAAGACATGGTTCGTTCCTAAAACATTCGGAAGAGATATTGAATCTTAATTATAGATCAACATCTCTTCCGAACAGCCATTGAAAGTTTTTATAATCTTATTTTTCCTTGTAATTCAAACGGTAAGTACACTGCGTTGCTGTTGGAAAATCAGCGGGGATTTTTTGCGTTACTTTGCCTGTAGCCGCCCATTCTGCACCGCGAAGAAACAACACCTGAAATCCGGTGCACTGCATGGCGATATTGTTTTCCAGCGATTCGCCGGCATGCCCCAGCATTGTATGGAAAATGCGTGCTTTACCATAATCGACAGTGAAGATCAAAGGTTCTTCACGCCCGGAACCATTCATATCTTTCTCGGCAAAAGCCGTATATAGAATATCTTTTATATTGCCCGGACCGCGCATGTGGTCATAGAGTTCATCTTTAGCATGGCGCCACTGATACGGAAGACCTTTCATAATGGGATTCTCCTGATAACGGCGTGTCAACACAAACTCATGCTGCTTGCCATGCGATCCGCCCGGACCTACAGAACTGTCTTTTACCAATTTACCATCTTCCCAATAAACATACGGACCTGATTTTTCGTTACGTCCTTCCCATCCCCCTAAAGCACAGATCTCGTTGTATTCAGGCCACTTTGAAAAAGCATTATCGGCAGCATGATACACAACCACGCCTCCGCCGTTCTGTACATAAGTCAAAAAACGATGATTCGTCTCCTCCGGCCATGAATCGCCGTTATAATCCAGAACCACCAGTTGATACGGTGTAAAATCGATAATAAACTTCGACATATCCTGCCCTTTTGAAGGGGAGATAGCAAAATCAACCGTGAAACGGCCTGAATTTTCTAATATTTGTTTCAACGCAACGTGACTCACTTGCCAGTTATGATTATTCTGACCGGTGATAATCAATGTTTTAATTGGTTTACGTGCCGATACCGAGCAAGCGAGCAAAAGCGACAGCACTACAAGTAAAGAGCTCAATAAAGATAGATGTTTCATGTTTTAATGATTTTAAAGAATAACAAGGCAAATGTATAAAATTCGGACGAAATATTTACCTTTGCTCGCAAAAGAATGACATTAAACACATGAGATCAATCAGATTTATCCCGATAACAATCTTTATCATCGCTCTGCTTATACCTTCCGCACAAGCCGAAGACTGGCGCGACAAAACACCTCTGCTCGTCTATTCGCCCAAATATTTCGGACCAAGTGCTTTTCCACTGCCAACAATGCGCAATGCGGATGTTGGTCGTTATATTGAAGCCGAAGTACGAGGCGAATACCATTATTACTCGGGTGACAAAACGCATGATCTTTTCACGCGTCTCTATATTCCATTCGTCAAAGGACGCGCCGGCGTTGAACTGTCGCTTGTCGCCTACGAAAAATATAAGCTTACGCCTGAAACGCGCGACGAACGTCATGCTGTTGAAACCGAAAGCCCCGTCGGTTATAGCGGTGATCTGATCTTCAGCTCGTTCTTTCAGGTACTTCGCAGCGAAAAATGGATGGATATTGTTGTGAGCGGTACTATAAAAACAGCCAGTGGCGGACGCCTTTGCGATGCTCGTTTCACCGATGCCGCGTCTTACTGGTTCGATCTTAATCTTGCCCGCAATCTATGGTGCAGTGCCGACCGGAAGTCGTTCGTACGCATGCAGATCATGGGTGGATTCTATTGCTGGATGACCAACGACCTCATTCATCGACAGAATGATGCCATCGCCTACGGATTCGGACTCACTGCTCAGCATCAACATCTCTCGCTGTCAAGCACAATCTCCGGAATCTACGGCTATGAAAACAATGGCGACCGCCCGATACACTGGGAAAACACACTCAAGTATGAAATCAAGAAGAATATTCTTTCATTCCATTACACCCATGGAATGAAAGATCGACTATACGATTCGTACGCCTTAGGTTATACGCGTTGCTTCTGATCGCGGGCGTTTACACAAAAATCAATATAAGCAACTGTGCTGCCAGCACGCGCAGGAACATCGATAATGGATAAACCGTGGCATAACCCACTGACGGTGCATCATTGCCTGCTGTCGCATTGGAATAAGCCAAAGCAGGCGGATCGGTAGTACTTCCGGCTATCAGTCCCATCAATGTGAAATAATTGATCTTAAAGAAATAACGGCCTGCACATCCAACGATCAGCAACGGCACTACGGTAATAATAAAACCATAACCGATCCATGAATAACCACCGTTCATAATCGTTTCGACAAATCCGGAACCCGCACCTAAACCCACACAAGCAAGGAACAGCGTAATGCCGACCTCACGCAACAGCAAGTTTGCGCTTTGCGTCGAATAAGTAATCAATTTATATTTGTATCCGAAGCGGCTGATAAGTATGGCAACAATGAGCGGTCCGCCTGCCAATCCGAGTTTGACCGGTTGCGGAATGCCCGGAAACGAGATCGGCACACTTCCGAGAATAATACCCAATGCAATTCCGACAAATATCGTAATCAGATTAGGTTCGTTCAAACGATTCATTGAATTGCCGAGCACTTTTTCTACATTAGCAATAGACGCTTCTGTACCGACAACATTCACCCTGTCGCCCACCTGAAGCGCCAGCCCTGGTTTCGCTACAAGATCAACTCCCGCACGGTTGATACGCGTGATGTTGATGCCGTAGAGTTTACGCAGCTGCAAATGTCCCAAATGTTTGCCGTTGAGCGATGGTTTCGTGATCAGAATGCGTCGGCTGATAAACTGACTTTCCATACGAATCCACTGTTTGCGTTCCATATCAATAACTTCGCCGATGAATGTCTTTATTGTTTCCGCATCTGTTTCGGTTGTAATCACAAAAATCTTATCATTTTCATTCAACACCGTATTAGCCGATGCAATATCAATATGTTTGTCGCTATCGCGCCAGATACGTGAGATAACAAAATCGCGATGTTCAAGAAAATTAGACAACTCGCCAACAGTCTTTCCAAAAATAGCCGGATTCTTCACAATCAACGAAATCGGCTTCACCCCGTTCATATGAACAGCATCTTCTTTCTCAAGCTGTTCATTTTCTTTATCGAAACTGATACGAAACACGTAACGGATAAATATGATTGCCAGAATGATTCCGACAACAACCAGCGGATAAGCTACAGC
>JAQWBH010000067.1 GCA_028707405.1 Parabacteroides sp.
TTCCTCCGTGATTCCATCCTTGTTCCGGTCGTAAAAAAGGAACGGATTTTCAGAGAAAGGTATCCAGCGGTTCTTACCGGGATCATAGTAAAAGCTGCAAAAAGACTCGTCGCCGCCAAAATGTGTTTTATATTGACATAACGATTGATCGTATATATAGTCCACGTCGTACCAGAGCAGATTATCATCACCGTCATCCCTGCTCCACCAAACACGTAATCCATTTTTTGGGTCGTAGAAAAACATTCCCATACTGTCCACATCTCCGTCACTATCAAGATCTTCATAATCTATCACAGCATCAACCAAGCCATCTGCATGCCAATCTGCAATCCAAAGGTCGCCGCATTTATCCGGTTCTTTGCCCATTTCTAAATTGCCATTCTTGTCAATTACTCTGACTAATATTGGAAGTTTTTCTTTACTATGACGGCGATCATTGTCAATAAACCATACTTCTTCGGGTTTTCCATCGCCGTCTTTATCCACATAATGGCGCTTTCCCGACGTATCGGATAACACCTTTTGCACCATAGCTTGATCCAAAATCACAGCATTCCCGAAAATCTGTTTAAATGCATTGAGTTTTATGGTATCAAGTTCAGCTATCACTCTTAATTCGATACTCTTTTCCGGTAATTTTATTTCAAGACCATTTTCCCCTAAAGCATTGTAAGATAAAAATATAAAAAAAGTCAATACAATGGAAAAAGATATTTTCCCATTCAAATACCTTTTCCCATTTGTAACATTCGAACTATAATAAAACATACACTCAACTTTTATTGACAGTTAATTATTAATGCCATTCTTCACATGATACCTGATATCGCTTGATTAAGGATATGATATTAATTATCATTTTTCAACTTAATCTTTGTTTGGTCTCCCTTCGTCAATTATTTCTGTCAAGGGAGGTTTATTTAATTCATCTCCCTGATAACCCCTGTTTTGGTTAATTACGCCCATCGTGTTTGTAGTAATAACATTCACATCAATAGGCCAATATACATATTTTGGAGTTGTACGATAGATGTTTGGCCCAATTTGACCCTCCTTAAACCAGGTATTATAGTTCATCACGCGATCATACCACCAATTGTTTTCATGGAAGTTGTCAAGACTATAACCATCAATGTTGTTGCGTGCCATAATATTGGCGATCCTTACCATCTCTGAATGCCGGAACTCTTCCAGGTAGAGTTCGCGCATTCTCTCATCAGCGATATAGTCTATATCAATATCTGCAGATGAAATAGGTAAGGCATTTGCCCTCTCTCTGACTTCGTTTATGTCATCAGCAGCCTTTCCTTTTTCTCCCTTCCAGAAATAAGCTTCTGCGCGAAGAAGATAGGTGCCTGCTAAGCGGAAAAGATATGAATCACCATTGCCTCCATATGGAACACCTTGATAATCATCCGCATGTGGGTAATATGTTTTGTAATATGCCATTGGCCAAAGTCGCAAACTGTCATATTTGTTTGCAAGATGCTGAAAATTAATTGGTTTCCCATAATCGACTGATGCTGGATTGTTGTACAGTATCTCTTTGGATTCCCACCAACAGGCATCAGATCGTCTCAGGTCAGGAGTTGTCTTCCAATTATAGCCAAATTCATTCCAAAGATCGTAACTAAACCACCTTGATTGATAAACATCTGAATTGGCTCGACCTAATGCAGAATATTGAGGACCGCTTGGTGTCGTGCCACTCTTACCCTCACTATCAAGCACCCACGACCACCACCACTGGCTATGAAAACCGCGCATAGTAATTCTCCATCCCTTGGTATCATCTGGTCCATCCACTCTATCTATAAGATTCCAAATTGACTCTTTATTAGTCGGAATGGATTTGTTAACAGGGCGATGTAAATCCCAAATTAAATTATACTCTTCATTGTCGGCGTCTGAACCGAAACGTTGGATCATCAGTTCATAAGGACCATTTATTACGTCAGTGGCAGCATCGATTGCTTTATCATACTCTGAATTGGCCAGGTATAGCTTTGATAGAAAATGGAGAGCCACATATCGGTTTAATTCACCTGGTTCTGAATTCAGTGGAAGCCATTCTGCAGCAAATTCCACATCTTTGATTATTTTTTCAAGTATAGTCCATCGACTGTGCGTATAGAAATCCAGTCTGGCTTCAGTAAGTTCATAGCCAATATATGGCACATCACCATAGCTTGTTATTAGTCTGTAGTACCACCATGCTCTATAAAACAAAGCTGAACCTAATATAAAATTTCTATCTTTCTCGTCATTCCATGTAATATTATCGATCCTGGAAATGATAACATTGGTGTCTTTGATGTACCCATAAATCTTGCTGAACATTCCCAAAATGTCATGAACGCTCCCCTTCGTAGATGGAGTCACTATGGTATAGTCGGTTAATGAAAGTCCATATCCATAATCTGATGTGGCATATTCCAACTGCTGGTTATTCCATCCTCCATAGAGTTCATTCTTGACCATCCGTTTACAGCTAATTAAACCTGCTTCAAATCCCTCCTTGTTAACATACACATTTTCAGGAGCATAAAAAGAGAGCGGTTCCGGTTTTAAAAAGTCATCGCTACAAGAAATTTGAAGCAATAGCACCGTTACAAAAATCCAGGCATTTCTTCCGAAAGAATTCAGATGGAATCTATTTATGTTGATCTTATTCATAATATCTATTTTTATCATATTCATAATGGATTATCTCTACACATATATTATTCAAAGGGTAATATCTATTCCAAACGTAACAGAACGTGGCAATGGGGTTGTTGCTCCTGTTTCAGGGTCAAAGCCGGGCCAGTTGGTAAATGTCAACGCGTTACGACCTGAAATAGAAACGCGCATGCTCTGAATGGAAAGAAGTTTATGCAATACATTGTCAGGTACGTTATAAGAGATATTGATATCTTGCACTCTGATAAACCCGGTTGGTTTGTATATTCCAATTCCACCACCGTAACGTGATAAATTATCCGGATAGTCGATTTTAGCAAATTCAGAATCTGGATTTTCCGGTGACCAATGTCCCCAATTCCAATCATTACGCCGGTCATAGGTGTCTTTACTATTCGTAACAGGCATAGCACGAATGTGACCTAGATCGGCACGGATAAAGATGGATGCTGTCAAATTCTTAAAGAAAGTAAAATCATTGGTTAAACCCCAACGATGTCTGGGTTTTGTAAAACCAATAAACTTTTTATCTTCAAAATTAGTCAAAGCAAAATCTCCATTTACGTCAGCAACTTTGTAATCGCCCGGTTCAAGCAAATATTTTGCAGCTTCTTCAGCTTCGTCCAGCTGCCATATGGCCAATCGATCATAATCCCAAACCACGTCCAATGCCTGACCTGGGAACCATTTATTTTGAAAGTCTGGTAATTCGCCGTTCTGTTCACTATTAAGCAACTTGAAATCACCTTGATCACCCCACAATTCCTTAATTTTGTTTCGGTTTATGGAAAATACCAGTGAGGTATTCCAGCTAAAGTCAGGACGATTTATATTCACCGTGTTTATGGTAGCTTCAATGCCTCGGTTACCCAATCGTCCCAAGTTCGACATTATACTCTCAAACCCGGTGATTTTTGGCAGTTGTCTGTTCAACAGTAAATCCCCTGTTGTGGCATCATACATATCAACGGTTATGTCAATACGATTATTTAACAGTCCCACATCAAGTCCGATATTAAACGATTCGGTACGTTCCCATCGAAGGTTAGGGTTGGCGAGTGTGGTATTATACACACCTGTTTGAACTGCACTGCCTGTATAGTACCTCCTCGAGCCCATCTGTGCAAGTGCGGAGTAGGCTCCAATTTCCCGATTCCCATTTTCACCCCATGATAAACGCATTTTCAGACGGTTCATCAGTGAATTTTGGGGGTAAAATGATTCTTCACTGATTCTCCAGGCGAATGCAAAAGCCGGAAATGTTGCTCTTGGGTTCAACTGTCCAAAGGCAGAATAGCCATCACGTCGGACAGAAGCAGTAAGCAAATATTTATCCAGAAGAGTATAATTCAGTCGAGCCATGAGTGCGTCACCTGTGCTTTGCGTATCATTACTGGTAAGACTTTGGTTGGCTCCAAATTGAAGAGCATGAAAAGTGAGATTCTCGTTAGGTGAAAAATTGTTTGCATATAACCGAGAATTCCAACTGTTAGCTTTCTCTGCATTTGCCAGTAGAGTGACATCAAAATCATGTACTCCAAAGCTACCATTCCACTTAATCAGATTATCAAACATCCATTCAAAGGTGTTGGTATGATATCGGTAGCCGTACCCACCGGTATAGGTTGTCTTTCCGGTAAAGGTGTTTGTAGAGTAATAATTGGCTTCTTTGGTAATTGAAATGTTGGGTTGGTAAGATACACGGTAAGTAATACCAAATGGTAATTTAAATTCGGCATATACGATAGAGAACAGTGAGTTGATATCGAGCATCTGATCAGTACCATAATAATTCAATAAGGGGTTCCTTGCAGCTGAATAATCGTTGGGATACCAGCGAACTGAACCATCGTCTTCCCACATAGATCCATACGGACTCATATAAGCAAGTTCTCGCAGATTTGTTTGAACTCCGCCTTCGTCCCGGTAAGAGAATTGAGTATTAGTCCCCACTTTTAACCAATCAGTTATCTTTAGATCGAGATTGATTCTACTCCTCATTGCAGAGAATTGGTCCCCCTTGACTATTCCTTCATTGTTTTGGTAACCCAATGACCAATAGTAGTTAATGTTTTCCGTTGCTCCGCTAACACTCACGTTATAATCCTGACGAAGTCCTGTTCCAATCACTAAATCATAAAAATTAGTTGTTTTACCTGCTAAATAATTCTCGCGTTCAATTGGCCAAATATTCATCCTGTTGAACCACTCAGTGAGCGGATCAGAATGTGGATTTTCTACGTAACCTAACCATTCAGACATGCTTATATTATCCGGTAAATCTTCAGGACGCCAATAATAATAGTAAGGTAAATTTCCATTACTCCGCTGCCATAAATTGTCCCGTTGCATGTTGAAATAATCCATCGGGTTATCGTTCGGTCCCATACCATACGGATACACATTTTTCGTAGGTTCCGATATCCCGACACGCGTTGTGAGATTAATGGTAGGTTTACCGCTGCGACCTCTTTTAGAAGTGACAATAATCACTCCCGCTGCAGCTCTTGAACCGAAGATGGCAGCCGAACTTGCGTCCTTCAAAACATCAATAGATTCAATATCGTTAGAATTGATATCTTTCAAACTACCCGGATACACAACCCCATCGAGCACGACTAATGGAGATGCAATAGCCGAGATAGATGAAGGCCCTCTAATTTCCATGGATCCTCCACCGGCGGCAGTGCTGCCTTGCGTGGAATAAAGTCCGGCTACCGTTCCACTGAGCGATTCGGTAATTTGAGTAGCCGCCAGTTTACTGATCTGGTCACTACCTATCCGGGAAACTGAACCGGTCAAATCACTCCTTTTGACAGTACCATAACCAATAGCTATCACCTCATCCAATCCTATTGCTTCTTCTTCCAGGACTACATTGATGACTCTTTGATTGCCTACAATAATCTCTTGCGTGTGCATTCCTACGAAAGAAAATACTAAGATTGCATCATTGGGAATATTTGGTAATACATAATTACCGTCAACATCACTGATAGTCCCTGCAGATGTGCCTTTCACTACAATTGTTACGCCCGGTAAAGGTTGATTATCCGAAGATACTACTTTACCTTTTACTGTTGTTTCTTGTCCTAATGATCCCAAAGGGAACAATAATACACAAAAAATAATAGTGATCATTTTCTTCAGCAATGCGGCTTGATTTAAATAACTGTTAATCATTGGTTTAATAAATTAATAATTAGTACATAACACTAAAAGTTCTCATTACTTACTTACTTAAAACTTTTCATTGTCAACAGACAAACTTGATCTGAAACTAGTTCCATCGAAATTAAGAATTATCGCCCATATACATCTGTTGCACCTATCTCAAATATTTTTCATCATAATTGGTCATTTAAGACAATAAATTTTTAAACAGTTTTAATTTATTTGCATATTTTATCTCTGTAGATCAATTGTGAAACATTTATAATATTACAAAGATAGGCGGTAAGATTAGTAATATTACTTAACATTCCGTAGAGGTTTCCTCTAAAAACGCAAAATCTAAAACTTATTCTCAAATATTGCTGTAAATGATTCCCAAACAATATGATTCCTTCAAATATGTTTTTAATTTTGCTTTTTAATGAGAATTGTGGTTGGCATTTCATGGTGTATAAAACTACTTGAAAATAATGGAGCAAAGGGTGATGGCTTTTATATCAATAAGCGACGTCTTTGATTAATTCCAGCGAAAAATTTACACACGCATCTTCTGTTTGAATCCCATATACAGAGCCATCTACCTCGTAATCGCCATCGATAAATTCATTTGCAGCAGGAAGATAACCTTTTCCACCGGCTGTTAAGCCAATAATAAATGTTTTATCGTACGGAGAAGAATCCTTAATTTTTAACCCTATTTCCGCAAAAAGTTCACCGGGGAAAGTTACAAAAACCGCATCTCCTATTCTCACAGCCTGCTGTTCTACAGTAATCGTTTGAGAATGTTGTCCTCTATTAAAAAATCTTTCTGCAGCATTCAATTTTTGATTTTCTGCAAATACTTCAACTCTTGCATTATCGAGCGTACGCGTATGAGAAAATTCAGGATTTCTTTCCAGATTTTCAAGTCTGTTTTTCGCCTCAGACAGATTTTTTTCAGCCTCTTCAACAGTTACCGGATAGCTATTTCGCAAAGGATAATCAAATTTATCATATGTTGTCTTTACAATTTGATCGTTGCTGGTTTTCATTGTTGGTAAAATTTTCAATATAGCTTCCGCCATCTGATTACCTTTCTTCTCAATATACCAGTAATTACGTACCGGCATTTCGGCTCCTACCGCTGAAAGTTCAGCACTGTATCCCACATTAATATTTCCTTCGGCACCCTGATAATAGGCAACCCATACATGTTCTCCAACAACGCTCTTTATTTCCCGTATGGCAAAATATGGCCAATCTTCAGAAATAAGGGTATTCTGCCAATCTAATCCGGATGGATGACATCCATAATTGAAAGCCACTCCTAAAAGTCTACCTTTTTCATCTTCTATCTTTATAACAGCCACTTCAGGATCCGGATGTAATCCTCCATAAAGCAGTCTTCTACGATTCCTGCCAAGCTCAAAAACCTCTGTTGCCTCTATTCCAACTCTTCCCGGAACACGGGACTCCCATGCAATAACAGCACTTTCAACACATTTATCAATCACAAAATTCGAATAAGATGATCCCTCTTTAATTCTCGGCCCTGCATGGGTATGTGTGGCCGTTATTATAATTTTTTCGCCAGGGATTCCTATTTTTGCTTCAATCCCTTCACGAATACGTTCCGCCATTTGTGAACTTACCCCTACCAATGAAACAGTCATGAGCAAGACAACATTTTCATCAGCATCTTCAACCACAAGGCTTCTTGCATGCAGGTCATCATGTACTCCTGTCGACACCTGACTTCGAGCAAAACCAGCCATCTGTATATTTATATCAGGTGTGATTACTGTTTCACCCACTCCCACTTTGAGTGACGATTCAGAGCATGATGTTAGTATCATCATGAATGACACTAAAGAGAAAGCCAAACTGAATAATATATTTTTAGATATCATTTTTCCTAAATATGAATATGAATTTATTGAACTTTCAATGATTATTATAAACTATAGATATCCTAGTTCCGTCAGAGATTCTATAGTTTCGTTATAAACTCTACGCGCCATTGCAACACGCCGTACTATAATTTCATCGTCGACTGACAGGCTTTCAGCTGTGATCAGAGACTGTTCCATTTCTTCGATTAATTCAGGGGTAAATAAGTCAATTCCAATAGGAGTCACCCCCTGTAATCCATACGAGCTGCATTTATTCCATTCCAGCATAGATTCTTCCATTGACATATAAAACTCTTTCATGGGTTCTGCCGCCTTGCCATAAAATTTTTCAAAGTAATCATTAATTAAAGCGTCAACATTCAAATCGGCATTCCAGCAAAGTTTGGCAGCAATATAATAATTTAGCCCCAGCCTATAAAACAAATTGTCTGACTGTTGGGTGTAAAATCCTTCCACACCTTTATCTCTATAGTAAGGAATATCTGATCGCATATTGTGAACCATTGGCCAGGGCAAATTTGCGCGTCCCATACCATCTATAGAATAATACTCATAAACAAACAAATGAGGGGATAAATCCAACCACTGATCAAGTATTTTTTCGAACTCCTGATTAGGTTGATACTCAGGGCTAGATTCATAAGTTTCGCCTTCTTTACACATGTTGCTCCCTAAGGGATGAGTATGACAAAAATAGAGATGGCAGAGCTGAATGATCTGGTTGTCTTCAGGCTTATAATCCTCACTCAGAGGGGGGCGGGCATACATAGCATATGCACCCACCTTGATGAGGACATAGGGATATTTCTCTTTCACAATAGCAGAAACCTCTCTGTTAAATATAGCAAGCCTGTTTGAATACCCGGCATGCCAATCACGCCCCGGCTCATCAAGAGAAGAGCACTCTTCACATTCGCAAAATCCTCTGCCGTCATTTGGCGCGAGGGTTATAATCTCAATATCCGGCTCAACATTCAAAGTATCAATAAGGTTTTTTGCCACCTCACGTATGACATCAGGATTTGATGTACATAACTGATTACCGGATGACCTCGAATCTGTAATAGTTCGTTCCCCGTTTACCAGTGCGAAATATTCGGGATGCTCTTCATAATACAGTTCCGGCGGCATCAGTCTTCTAAAAGTATGAAAATGCCATTTCCAATTAACTCCAACATCCATCCCTTCGGCATTGATGAAACAGTTCATACGTTGATGTAAAGGCCATTCTCCCCTACCCACCCATCGAAACGTAAAAGAAGGTTTATAAATCAAATTAATTTGCCCTAATTCCAGATTATTACTCCTTGGGTAATACTCTTCACCGGGCATAAACCACCTCACCTCAAAGTAACGTTCAAGCAGTTCATATACTCCGAATAAAGTACCCAAATCGTTTCTACCTCTGATAATAAGATCATCTTTTAATGATTTAATTTCGAACCCGTCCCGACCCATTCCAGCTTCATTTGGCTGAATTTCGACTTCATCTGATTTTTTTGTAGCACCCAAAACAATAGAGAAGGGGTATTCTCTGGTTTCATCTTCTTTGATGATAGGAATGCTTGCATCAGCAATTTTCTCAATATATTTCTGCAGTTCTGTTGCAGCAAACTCTTCCAAATAAGTTGGTTTCGCAGGAATAATGATTTGAGATAGCGATTGTCCGGATTGAACAATCTGAGAAAATGGTCCTCTATCAGGTTCATAAAGAGTTTTAGGCTTGTTTTTGACACAAGAAACACAAAAACCCAAAAATAGTACCACAAAGATATAATTATAATAATTTATACATTTCATCATACACTAAGTTTAAAGATTAATTTTAGAGCGTTCTTCGGGAATCTTCCTTCTTTAAAGGATAATTTTATAATTTTTTGGCAACCTTGAAAATCAATAAATTGGTTACGGCTCTTTTAGAAACGAGTTCATTTATTTTTTGTTTTTAAGGCGCTAAAAGATTTTTACCATCGTCTGAAATCCACTCTTTTGTAATAAGTTTTGGTTCAGTCTGTTCAGGATCAAGATATTCCATTTTACATTTTACGGGAACTTTTAATGTAAAAGGCTTACAGTTAGGAATTACTGATATCGCTTTTTTTGCTCCCTTGTAAAGTGCTTCACGAGTTTCCTCGAACGGGTATAATATGGCAGCTTCGCGAGATATGCCTTGTTTGGTGGCAACCGTAACGATTTCATTCCCAAAGAACCGAACAGCTTCCCGACAAGTCGCAACATCCCCTGTAACCATGATTACAGGAACACCCATTAAGCCTGCGCTTGCTGCGCCTTGAACCAGTTCTCCCGATTCCACGCCGTTGTACCAATATCTGTTTTCTGCTTTTGAATCTTGGGTATGGCAAAGCACCCCATCAGGTGTTCCCATCATTGCATGAAGTCCAAACATAACAACACCAGCAAAAGAACTATCCAATTTCCAATCCTCACCAATTGTTTTAGGATGGCCAGTTACATATTTAGCTCCAAGTTCCATCATATGGGGGATCATTGCTTGCGAACCATGCCCGTCAACGACAATTATTTCAGTGGCGCCCCCTTCTCTGAGGCCGCGTACAACTGCAGCGAGGTCTTCCATAAAATATTCACATGCCTGAATATTTAATGGAGTATCCTTAGTGCGTGTTTGTTCAAATTTATAAACACCGCTTACTCCTTCCAAATCTGTAATTACATATATCTTAACCTGTGCAGAGACAAATAAATTACTAATAAAAACAAGCAATAAAACCGTTAAGACAATTTTCTTGTAAATTAATTCTCTATTCATTCTTATACTTTTAGTCTTTACTTGATAAATTAATATTTCTCACTCCTGCTGGTCTTCTAACTTCACCAATTCCTCCCAGAAGAAATCATTTTCTATTCCAAAGTAATGATCACTAAAAAGTGACTTAGTTTCATCAATCATTTTATTTATGTCATTTTCAGAAACAATAAGTTGAGACACATTTGTCTTACCTCGTTTTACAAAACATCTTATAGTTGTTACCGCCATTGCCTTCAGACGGTCTTTTATTAAAGGTGTTTTTGTTATCTTTGCACAATCAATCACTGTATTATATACATCCTTTAATAATAATGCTTCGTAAGTCGAAAAATTATTTTCAACATCTCTTGTGTGAATGTTATTGAACCAATTACGATGATTTTTCAAGGCATCCTGATATTTTAGCAGAGCACTTCCCATCTTTGAATCGCCATAATAAAGTTCTCCAAATTTTTGTAAAAACGTCTCTGGGGAAACAACACCATCTCTTCCCGATTCTACCAAATACATTACGTTAGCTGCATTACTCGAGGGAATTCCTTGTCCTGCGATGCCATGGTCTCGTTTAATTGCTTCAAGAAGATAATTTTCTAAATAATCAATTTTCACAATGGGAAATTGTCCATCGGCACTTACTCCTGAATAAAGCCAATACCATATTTTATCAAAATGTTTTTCATACTCGTCGATATCTGCAACAGCCGCATCGATTATTGGTGTTCTGGGTACTATCCATGAAATGATATTTTTATTAACGTACTTCGCGATTTCATCTGCAGGGTCCATGTAAACCCATCCCATTAACATTACAAGCATTGCATCCTCTTTTATTTCCCGTATGGCTCTTTCATACGAATTTAAATATATCGATTCCCATTCAATCCTTGATTTTTTATGATATTTTTCATCCATATTAAGCGTAATACTCTCACTGGCTGTATGCCACGCCATCCCATCGATATTGTATTCTCTAAACATGTCTGAATATAATTTCGTGCTCATTGCCAAGGCCGTGTCACTGGAATGTGAAATATTTGCAATATCATTAGGCAAACGGTGGGTCATGCCCAGAAATATAACTTTTAAATCTAATTCGTGAGCATAGTCCACTACCTCTCTTTCTTTTTCAGATGATATAATATCTCTGGGTGAAGGCCGGGCAACAAAAATATTCATTCTGTTTCTGGATGCCCAGTCAATGAATTTTTTTGAGAAATTCCCATGACATATATTATCCGTTAAAGCCGGTTTCCAATGTATTTCCCCCTCATTCCAAACTAATTTGTCAGCTTTAGTGAGAAATGTTTCGGCAGGAAAAGAGTTTTCATTATTATAGTAAATCCTGGGTGGATACCAATGGATATCCATACTGCTTTTTTCAAGAAAAGAGTAAACACCATTTAATAACCCTCTTTTACTTCCACCTATTAATACAATTCCGTTACTATTATTCATTTTAATTTTTGAGGGTATTATTAAACATTCCTGTTCCCGAATATTAATATCATTCACCTTATCATCCAGTCCAGACCATTTTAGCAGATTTTCTGACTCCTTTCGCGCAAGAATAATTACATTTTTTCCATCGATTGACTCTTTGTCTTTTTCAGACAAAATCTTTATTTTGCTTTGCAAAGCCAGTTGTAAGTATCTGTCTAAATCATTAACGACTATCTCTCCAGCTTTTCCTAAATCATCAGCTACTATTATATTAACAGTGTCATTTTTTTGAGCGATAACATAACCTTCCTCATTTAAGAATCCGATATCTTTTATAATCACAATTTCATTTTCGGATCTGACTTCTTCCCATTTCTCTTGTGACATCGAGTAAAATGATAATACTAATGAAGAAATAAGTACTATTAATCGTATTTTTAAATACATGATTTGCATAATTTGATGTGTATAGATTTTAGTTTTGAGAAAATATATTACCATCCCGGATTCTGCTTCATATTTTCATTTTTTGATAAGATATTTAAAGGCAGAGGCCATAAATAATGTTTATTTTCATCAAAAACATTTTTTTCAAAACTAGTTCCCTTAAAAGGATTAATGTATTCTATCATTTCACCCGTTATAGGATCTTTAATCACGGATGATTTAACAATTGCACCACTATATCGTTGTTTTGCCGCCTCATCCCATCTAATTCCATAACTTGGGGTTGCCAGTAATTTACCTTGTTTCCACCGTAATAAATCGAAATAGCGAAATCCCTCACCCACGAGTTCAATTCTACGTTCGCGTCTTATTTCCGTTAATAAGGGACTAATATCTTCATAACGCGGATCGTCAGGGATTGCATTCAGAAGCAAATGAGGCATGTTGACTCTATCACGTAGCTGATTAATGGTTTGGTCTAAAACCTCTTGCGTTATCTCTCCCAGTTCAGCTTTTGCCTCGACATAATTTAGGAGTACTTCAGCGTATCTCATCATTATTGCAGGAAATACGGAAATATAGAATCCCTCATCCCGCTGTTTCCTATTAAAATTTTTGATAAAATGATACCCTGTAGTCGACTGTATGCCCCCTATCATACCTGGCAATCTTGGAAATGTTATATTAGCTTCTGTGTACAAGTCATATTTTGCCTGATCTGCAGGATGTAAAACCGATTGTCTCAATCTTGGATCTCTGTTAATGAAGACATCTTCGATCTTGTTATCACCTTTATACAAGGGATTAATGCCTTCCTTCATAACAATTGGCCTTCCATCAATGCACAAATAATCATCAACCAAACTTTTTGTGGCAGTTCCACAATTATCAAAGAAGTACCTTTGGATAATGTTATTCCTCATTTTATCATTTTTATATTCCATCCACTGAATTACTTCTGTATTTCCTCTTAAGTCGATGATTCGTTGCCAAGAATTATAATCATTTTCAGGATTACCAGTATTGTAAATTCGATATTTCCCTGATTCGATCACCATTTTCGCTGCATTTGCTGCTTCAAGCAGCCATTTATTTGAATCAAGGTTCCCAAAGTATTCAGGATCTGAACCGGCATGATACTTCCTAAAAGTTCCTTCGAACAAACATATTCTTGATTTGAGAACAAGCGCATGATATTTATTAAATCTTCCCGGCTCCTCATTCGGCCAACTTTCAGGAAGATATTCTATAGCGAAATTTATGTCGGCAAGTACGCTATCCATAACTAAGTCCCTGGAATCTCTCGGTTCAAATAATTCAGGAGAATCAATATTTAATGGTTTATTTATCCATTTCATTTTCCCAAACTTTTGAATTTTATCTGCATAAAACCATGCCCTGAAGAATCTGGCTTCAGCAGTGTATTTATTAACAGTTGACAACGGGAGACCGGATTTATAGTAATTTTGTAATCCAAAGTTAATTTCTCTGAGTAATCCAAATTCTTGATATCCAAAATATCGGGGAATCTCTTGCACACGATGTGTTCCAGATCTGATCTCATTATAAGTATTCATTCTTGGCTTCATAGGTGAAGCTACTAAATTATCTGACCATGCATCAAGATACCAAATACTTATGTCGTTACCATGCCATGCGGAGGCACCGTGTCCAATATTTATACATATCTCCGAGTTATCTGCACTTTTTGTATAAATAGAATTACTATACAATTTTAATTCAGCCTCTGAGTTCCAGAACGCTTCACTACTTATTTCATCTAAAGGATATCTTTCTAAAAAACTGTCATTGCAACTTAAAAGAAATAAAGAAGCTGCAATCAATATTATTTTTGTTTTCATTATTATGATTGTTGTTTTTCTCATTAATAATTCACTCTTATTCCCAAATTATAAGTTCTTTGAAGTGGATAAGGTACAATTCCCTTAAATATATATTCCGGATCCAGTGGTTTGTGGATTTTTGAATACTCCCATACATTTTGCACATTAACAAAGAGATTTATACCCAATCCCTGAATTCCCGTACTTTTTGAAAATACTCTTGAGGCATCATAACTTAAAGTGATATTTTTTAAACGTATATAGCTAGCGTCTTGCAAATATCTTGTTTGGACCTGTCGATTTTTGTTACTAACGTCAGTCGAAGCAGCATAGAAATAAGCGTCTCTGTTATCTTCACTCCAAGATTCCGTAATAAAATATCGTTCTATATGTGCATCTGCGTAAGGCCAAAACCATACATAAGTATTAGCCACCGGAAAATGATCTCGTTTCCCAACTCCCTGAAAAAAACAGTTAATGCTCAAAGCTTTATAAGTTGCATCAAAGTTAAGTCCAAAACTATACCTTGGATTGGTGTTACCAATTATTTTTCTGTCGCCCGGATCCGTCAAGGTATTTCTTCCGGGATTAATACTTCCATCACCATTTAAATCTTTGTAACGTATATCTCCTGGCCTCCAATTTGCTCCTAAGTTTGACTGTACTGCAGCATTCATAACTTCATCTTCAGTCTGGAAAATACCTTGAGTTTCATATCCCCAAATCTCGCCCAACTGTTGTCCAGTATAATATGTTGATAATGAATTAGTTGGGTTGCCGTATTTTGTAATTTCACTTTTCCAGTCAGATAGCACAAGGGATGCACTATAAAACAGATCTTTATTTACTCTTTTGTTAAATGCCAAAGTTAGTTCCCATCCCTTGGTCTTCAGATCTGCTGCATTTTCAAGGGGAGCTAAAGTCCCTAAAATCTCCGGATAAGAACCGCGCATTAGCATGTCTTTTGTATCTCGTTGGTATATATCAAAAGTCCCGTTAAACATGTTTTGAAATAAACCAAAATCAAAACCAATATTTTTGGAATTTACTGTTTCCCATGTTAAGCTTGGACTAACCAACCCCGGACTTGATATATAGTGATGGTATTCTCCTCCCATTAAATATGCCGGAGTACGTTCAATGTGGGTATATGGCACGTTTAAAGGCATAGTAGCAATATAAGGATAATAACCTACCGACTGGTTACCCAGTGAGCCGTAAGATAATCTTAATTTTAGGTTACTCAAAAATGACAATCCTTCCATAAAGCTTTCCTCACTAATTCTCCATCCAACTGACGCAGAGGGGAAAAATCCGAAACGATTGTTTTTGGGAAATCTGGAGGTCCCGTCGTAACGGCCACTAAATTCTAATAAATATCTGTTATCATAAATATAATTAAGGCGGGTAAAAGCTCCACGCAAAGCCACGTGATTTCTGCCTCCAACAACATTTCTTTCACCCATGGTCGCATTTATATCAATTATCCTATTACTGATAAAATCCTGAGCAGTACCTTTTATACTGTTATTGAATCCCCATTCCTGGTTAAAACCAATCATCCCTTTAAAATAATTTGGATTAGCCGCTTCATCAAATTCATATTCCGATACTGCATTTACAACGAAATATTGGTTGCTAGAAAAATAATTATCAAGATAATCAATGTTATTTAAGCCAAAACCAATCATAGTTTCTTCCTTCTCGTTTAAATCGTTACTTAAGACAAAGGGATGGTTTAATACGAATTGATCCGACCTGTCATGTAATAATTTATAAAAAAATTCTCCTTTAAATGTCCATCTTTCGAAAGGAGTGAGAGTTATTCCCTGGCCTAAATCAAATTCGTGATTTTGAAATCTATCTCTTCCTCCTGCTGATGTTCTTCCTATCCAGGTGTCTCCCATAAACATCCCCTCATACTTGGAATAATCTCGATTTGGATCAGGAGGGGTAAACAGGTCTGTACTTGGGAAATAAATTGGCGTTAAAGGACTTCTATTCGATAGAGAATTAATATCATAATTACCCCATTTTTGAATAGGTTTATCTGAAACTTTTACATTATATGATATTTTAGTATCCAAACTTAGCCATTCATTTACTTTTAAATTGGTATTAAGAAGAAAATTATATCTCTCAAACTTATCATCACCTATTTTAAATACCCCATTTTCATTCAAGTAGCTTATTGAACTGTAGTATTTTAACTTTTGTGTTCCTCCTGACACGTTTAAAGCAAAATCATGCTTTAAAGAAAAGGTTTTTAATACCATATCGTGGTACTCATCCCAAGTAGAACCATAATATTCAAGTATGCCGTTTGTTACTCCCCAAGCATTTTTATCAGTTGGATTCTCCGACCATTTTTTAGTATTGGCAACATAATCGTCTCGAAATTGAGGGACCCCAAAAGCTCTGATATTTGCCTGGTTCATGAGAGTTACATATTCATAGGGATCTTTGATAACCTCATCCATTTTCCATATGGGTTGAAGCGCCGCCAATTCATACGAAAAGTTAACTTTTAGATCTCCTTCAGCTCCCTTTTTTGTCTGAACCAGAATCACGCCAAATGCTCCTCTTGCCCCATAGATACTTGATGCAGATGCATCTTTTAATACCGTGATGCTCTCCACATCCTTTGGATTAATAGCATTAATATCTGCCGGTATCCCATCAATTAGAATCAACGGAGAACCCCCGTTGATGGAGGTGAAACCCCGGATATTTAATGCCGGGTTTTCAGAAGGATCACCGCTATAAAGCGTGACATTCAAATTTGGGACAATTCCCTGAAGTCCCTCTCCCACGTTGGTGAGAGCGCGATTTTCGAGTCTTTTTGCACTCACGACTTCTACAGCTCCGGTTAAATTAACTTTTTTCTGTACGCCGTAACCCACGGCAACCACCTCCTCCAACCCTATTGCTTCTTCTTCCATTACAACATTTATTGTTGTTTGATTGGCTACAGCAATCTCTTGCGTGTGCATTCCTACGAAAGAAAATACTAAAACTGCATCATTGGGAATATTTGGTAATACATAATTACCGTCAATATCACTGGTAGTCCCTGTAAATTTTCCTTTCACTACGATCGTTACACCCGGTAAAGGTTGATTATCCGAGGATACTACTTTACCTCTTACTGTTGTTTCTTGTCCTAATGATACCAAGGGGAGTAATAATACAAAGAAAATAATATTAATCATTTTCTTCAGTATTGCAACTCGGTTTAAATTACTGTTTATCATTGGTTTAGTAAATTAATTAATTAAAAAAAATGATTATCCGTAAACACCCTAAAGAATATAGTATATTTATAGCCTAAACGAGATAGATTATTAATCTACTAAAATTCATTCAAAAGTTTCCCCGATGAAGCCGCTTGCCGTCAAAAATTTAAAGAGGAACGGGGCAAAATCGGTATTACCTGTAAAAGATGTAATTGTAGAACTCATTATTGGCTTGAAAACAAATAAGGTTATAAATGTAAGCATTGCCACTCTCGTACATCCTTATGCTCCGGAGCAGTTATGCAATACTCAAAGCTGTCATATAGTTACTGGCTGATTACAATTCATTTGCTGACAAGTCCTAAGAAGTTTTTACAGAAGAACTTCGTCGGTAATGAGGTCGTAAACGTTATCAACCCATTTGGGAGATGATGTGTAAACTACGTGAGGTATGGACAAACGTAATGATGAATACTCACTCTCGGGATAGATAGATCTTGATGATGCTTTTTTTCAACTGAAGTTCCCGATGATCAAAAGAAAAAAACTTTGAAGCGTGGAGGTGGTAGTCAAGACAAATCAAAAGTGCTGGTAATGTGCGAAAGCAACTTTCAAGATACCCCGGGTAAGGGCAAAAATCCAAACAGGTAGGCAATCTTAAAAAGAAAATCATTAGCGATTTAAAAGCTGATACAATTACACCGATTGTCAAAGAACGAGTAGATGAGAGATCGGATTTACTGGCCGATGATCTCACATCTTGGGCACTAACGACAACAGACCTTAAACAGTTTTAATTTATTTCACATAATACTTAAAGGATCAATTGTCTGGACTTGCAAACTTAATTGAGACAAAAAGTTAAGCGACATTTTTAATTGATTCTTTTTTAATATTATACTGATTCCAAAATTCATCAATGGTTAAGTTTCCCAATGCTGAGAATCTTCTTTTAT
>JAQWBH010000392.1 GCA_028707405.1 Parabacteroides sp.
TGAAATAGCTAAAGTCGCGAAAGAATGTCTTGCAACGTGAAAGGTCAGACTCTTGTGAAGTCCCATAGCATGTTGAATGAGATGGAGATATTCATTTCCCTTTTGGTTTGTAATTTTGGGTAAGTTGTAATCGTACTTCTTCAGTATTTCCATAGCCGGACTCAAAATGGGCGTGAAGAACTTTGTCCCTGTTTAGAGTCGTTCGCCGTCAATATAGTATATCTTGCCAATATTTTCAGTCATCTGCTCGAAATTGAATACCTGTACATCACAGTAAGCAAGGCCGGTATAGGCTGAAAAGATGAAAAGGTCTCGTACATGGTCCATTGGTTCCGACAACTTAATTGTTCTCAATTTGTTCAATTCATCCTCTGTGAGTGGTTGACGTTCTTTGCTCTTACCTCGGCTCAACTTGACACGTTCGTATGGGTCTGCAGGAATCATATCGGCCATTCTCAAGTAGCGTGTCACTTTACGAAGATGTTTGTGATAAGTGTGCACAGAAACGTCTGTTCTGGAACCATCGTGCAACCATTCATCGAATTCAAGGATGTGTTTAGGGGTAAGGTCTGCAAATGTTTTGATTTTGCCGAAACGTTTGACGGCCTCCCAAGTACAGATTTTGTGTTTGTGAGTGCCGGTACTGAACTTTTCCTTGTCGATGCTTTCCTTCATATAGATTATGAAGTTGGTAGTTTGGTCTGTCCCTTTGTATAAATTACTACTTCGGGATTTCTTTTTACCTAAGTAATAGCTATCAAACTGCTGAACTGTCATCTCGTCATCGGACAAGATCATTGCTGAAATGATGTCATTGCAGCGTTTTAACTCTTTCTGGACTTCCGGTTACGAAATCATGTCTCTAAGTTCATTGGGCTTACACTTGCCAAGTCCAATGTGTTTACGTCCCGACTCAAATAAATCTGGATTTGAATTGGAACGCAAGTGCATGTATATAAACGAAAAGAGGGATACTTTATCAGTATCCCTCTAAATCCGTCTTTTGTGATCTGCTTGGGGTTCGAACCCAAGACCCCATCCTTAAAAGGGATGTGCTCTACCAACTGAGCTAGCAAATCGACCTGATTGCATATTTTTGTAATGCGGGTGCAAAGGTACATATTCTTTTTTTTAATGCAAATATTTTTCTAAAAAATTTATTGATACATTTGTCGTGGACGCATCTGAATCGCTCTCAACTGTCTGTCCGGGCCCATTGGTCCCATGAAATCTTTGTTCTTGTTTTTGTCAAACAGGTTGATTAACATATCTTTTATAAGCGGTCCGAAGTCGAAACCTAGCTTTTGTCCACCCAATTTGAAGTAAGGGTAGACGATCGGTTCTGTTTGCCATTGGCGATACATCGGATCGTAGTAATTGTTCGCACCAATATCCAGCCCGAATTTATTCGAAAGTCCGATGCTTGCAAATCCGCCTATGTTGAGGTTTGAGTAGGGGCCTGTCATACTTCGTGTGTAGTCGCCGAACGCCGTAAATGAGAGCCTGTCATTCAGCATGTAACTCAGCGAAGCCGATGATCCTACTGATATATACCGCATTGGTGTGAATGTTGTTTTCGATACATTCGCTCCAACCGTCAGCATCACGCGGCTTCCCAGCATTTGCTGATAGGCTACACTTGCGTTGCCTATGTTTCCCGTTCCCATTACAGTTTCCACTGATCCTGCTCCGATGAAAGCACTGTGACGAAACTGTTTAATCACACCCGAGGTATTGTAATCGCCGTAGTTGGTGGGATTCTTGCTCATCAGAAAATATCCGGGACTGAGTGTTTCGTAGCCTTTGTCGAGATAGCGTTGAAAATGAGGAGAGATCGATAACGGTTGAACTGTACCCGCCGCGTTGTTTTGCAGTTGCTCTACAGTCAGCTTTTGTAATTGGCGGTCAGTCGTTGAAAACAATTGTCTGGTCGTGTCGGCTAGCGTATTGTTGCGCTTCATGTCTGGATTGTCTTTTGATTCATCTGATTGGGCAATGGCAATGTTTGAAAATAGTAACATCACAATTGCTATCTGTATGTATTTCTTGAATATCCAACTCGTCTTTTTCATGAAAAAACTATTTTGTATTTTATTTTTACCAAATACTCTGCGAAGATAGTAAAAGAAGAATAGAAACAAAAAAAAATGAATGTGCAATAAAAAATAATTGTTCAAACGCTTGTAAAAGTAAAATATTTTGTGAAATCTTTGTGATATCAAAATAATATCACTAAACATTACAATTATGAAAGCAGAAGAATTTGATTTTAAAGGATTTAAAATGAATGGCTTTTTAGCCTTGTTCTTTGATTTTTTACTATTGGCTTTGGTTGCAATATGTATTGTGACGTTTGTCAATAATGGCAACAATGCATTGTGGATCATTTTATTTGTTGTATTTGCTTTACTTTTCTTTATTTCGCTTGGCGGATATATGCAATTGGAACCTAATGAGGCTCGGGTCATGTTGTTTTTTGGTAAATACCAAGGCACATTTCGTGAGACCGGTTTGTTTTGGGTGAATCCGTTCCTGATTGCCAAGAAACTGTCGCTTAGATCTCGCAATCTTAATCCGGAGCCGATAAAAGTGAATGATAAGGTGGGTAATCCTATCCTGATCGGTTTGGTTATGGTTTGGAAACTGAAAGATACTTATAAAGCTATGTTTGAAATAGATTCTCAGACAATGGCCGAGACTGGCAACAGTAAAGAATCATTAACTGCTGCTTTGGTAAATAGGATGAATGCTTTTGAGAAGTTTGTGAAGGTTCAGAGCGATGCTGCCCTTCGTCAGGTAGCCAATCTATATGCTTATGATAATAGCGACGATGAAGAGAATGGTGAGCTTACTCTCCGTTCGGGCGGCGAAGAGATAAACGTACAACTTGTTTCTCGTCTCAACGAACGTCTGGCAATGGCCGGAATAGAAGTGATTGAAGCTCGCATCAACTACCTTGCATACGCACCTGAAATAGCAGCAATCATGCTTCGTCGTCAGCAGGCAAGTGCAATCATCACAGCCCGTGGAAAAATTGTTGAAGGCGCTGTCTCAATGGTAAAGATGGCTTTAGATAAACTTTCCAATGAAGAGATTGTTGATTTGGATGAAGAGAAGAAAGCAGCGATGGTCAGTAATCTGCTCGTCGTTTTATGTGCAGAAGAACCTGCTCAGCCTGTAATCAATTCGGGAACGCTCAATCATTGATCGCTAAAATAATATGTCAGAAAAGAAAAGTACGACAAAAAATTTCATACTTCGAATTGATGCCGAAATGATGGATGCCATTGAAGCTTGGGCTGCCGATGAGTTTCGCTCAACGAACGGCCAGCTTCAATGGATCATTGCAGAAGCTTTGCGTAAAAGCGGGAGGATAAAAAAAACAAAGAAAAAAGGATCAGTCGACCCGCCTTCGCCTGAATAGACTGTACGGGAACAGATCAGACATAAGATATAATATGAATAAAAATGAAAGGGTAGTTGTTTTTTTATTATCTTTGCACAAAACGGCCGCATTTTCGGTACGAAAAAATTAATACAATGGAACAGCGATTTTTAGGGCTCATAGAGAACAGCATAAGGAAAAATTGGGATCTTCCCGTTTTTTCTGATTACAATGGGTGCACATATTATTATAAGGATTTGGCACAGGAAATAGAGAAACTGCGTATTATGCTGGAGCATGCAGGAGTGAAGGAGGGCGATAAAGTCGCATTGATTGGCCGCAACTCTTCAAACTGGGCTATAACCTTTTTTGGAATCCTGGCCTATGGCGCCGTTGTTGTACCTATTCTTCATGATTTCAAACCGGATAATATTCATCATATAGTAAATCATTCGGACGCGGTTGCCCTTTTTGTCAGTTCAAGTATTTTTGAGAATCTGAATGAGAGTAAGATGCCGGATTTGAAACTGATCATGATTCTTGAAGATTTTTCGGTGTCCAAAGGTAGTAAAGATGTATATAACGTCATCGACAATATTAATAAGTATTTTGGCAAGAAGTTCCCTCGCGTCTTTGCACCCGAGAGTGTGAAATATCATGTTGAGAAACCCGATGAGTTGGCCATTTTGAATTATACGTCCGGGACAACCGGATTCTCCAAAGGAGTTATGATTCCTTATCGCAGTTTGTGGAGTAACACTCAGTTTGCCTACGACAATCTTGAATATGTTCATCCTGGTGATAATATCGTGTGCATGCTTCCGATGGCTCACATGTATGGTTTGGCATTCGAAGTACTCAATTCAGTCAATAAAGGCTGCCATGTTCATTTCCTGACGCGTACGCCCAGCCCGCGCATCATCATCGAAGCGTTTGCTACCATTAAGCCGATATTAATTCTCGCCGTTCCTCTGATCATCGAGAAAATTGTCAAAAGCCGTGTATTTCCTGAGCTGGATAAGCCTTTGATTAAGCTGCTGA
>JAQWBH010000003.1:0-1827 GCA_028707405.1 Parabacteroides sp.
AGGTCGTTGCTTCGTAAGCCATCACAATAGCCTTGGCCCGTTGCAGCGAAGTTCTGTATTCCTGACAATAATACGGTAAAGTAAAGAACACAAATACGACATTCTTTTTCTGGACCAGCTGCTCCAACGCTTTACTTTCAGGAA
Source organism: Parabacteroides sp. (assembly GCA_028707405.1). Taxonomy (GTDB): domain Bacteria; phylum Bacteroidota; class Bacteroidia; order Bacteroidales; family Tannerellaceae; genus Parabacteroides. Next base: position 145 of record JAQWBH010000003.1, read on the forward strand.
TGCGCGTACCATGAACTGAACAAATTATCAGATCATAATTATTCAATTCGGCATATACTTTTTTTGTCTGCAAAGCTGTGGCTGTTCGCAAGAGACTATAACAGGTCACAGAATCATAACGATTCAGCATCTTCTGAAAAGGATTTTCCTCCACTTCACCAATAGCCAACGTTGCAATGCGTTTTTTATCCAAATGCTGGACAGGCAATATTCCGGCAACATTCTTTACTACCGTGATTGCCTCTTCATTCAGTTTTGAAGCCAGCCATGCGGCATGCGACGAATTGAGCCTGTCCGACAGATTGCGGGTATTGATGGGTTGATAATGATTCAATCCAAGTACATATTTATATTGAAGGACCTTCAAACACCGCGCTTCCATATCTGCCAACTTAAGCACACCTGAATCGATGGCCGTCTTCACGGCATTAAAGGATTCCAAAGGATCGCCTGGAGCGAGCAGAATATCATTGCCAGCCAACAAGGCACGCACACAAGGATTATCGGAAGTGCTGGTTGTGACACCTTTCATTTCCAAAGCATCCGTAAAACACAACCCTTCGAAATGAAGCTTTTCTTTCAACAACCCGGTAACCGCTTTATATGAAAGCGAAGTGGGAGTAACAGAACTATCGATAGCCGGGACATATAGATGCCCGGTCATCACACCTCCAAAACCTTCTTGAATAAATTGTTGAAACGGCAGAAGTTCCACCTTCTCCAGATTTGCCATATCATGACGGACAACGGGTAGTGTCACATGCGAATCTTCATTTGTATCGCCATGACCCGGAAAATGCTTGGCTACAGAAAGAACACCGGCTTCCTCAAGACCGCGGCTATAGGCTATTCCGCGCTTAGCTACTGCCGAAGCATTCTCTCCAAACGAACGGATTCCAATAACCGGATTCTCCCAATTACTATTCACATCCATATCCGGAGCAAAATTGATTTGTATACCCATTTCCTTACACTGCCGTCCGACTTCCTTGCCGTATTCAGTCAGCAATGCCATATTATTCACCGCACCAAGCATCATGTTTTTAGGGAAACGTGTGGTCCCGCTCAGACGCATCGCTAAACCCCATTCACCATCCAAAGCAACAAGCATCGGTATATGTGCATCTTTCTGCAAACGATTGGTCACAATAGCCTGCTTCAGCAGGTCACCACCGTGAAATAGGATTCCACCGACCTTCATATCATTAACCAACTGAACCAACTTCTGCATATTCTTAAAGTTATCGTCAGGATCGCCGACGATCATAAAAAGCTGCCCGATACGTTCATCATAACTCATTGCATCAAAAACAGAATCCACCCAGTGCGTCATCTGAATTTTATCAACCGATTTATAAAGATTAGGCGTAATCTGCCCATAAGAAGAAAGTGCACAAACACAACAAAATAAAAATAGAAATATTTTTTTCATCATCATTTAAACCTAAAAACATCTCCAAATGTACACATTATTATGAGAAAACTCACATTTCTATATCAGGAAAATTGGTATAACCAGCGGTTTTTATCATACACTGCATCTATTACAAAAGAAATTCATACGCCCTGTCGTTAGCTTTAATTACATAGCTAAAGAGAAATATCAGAAAGACAAATATGAATAAAGTCCACATGTTCCCAATAATTTAATGCAAAACGCTTAGATTCCTAATCCATTGATAA
>JAQWBH010000003.1:1927-65750 GCA_028707405.1 Parabacteroides sp.
TATAAACTTCGCTAAGCGTACCCCTATTCAACATAAAAAATATCAATAGCTTCTCATTACTTCCTTCCTAAAAAGTAATAAGCTTTACAATAAAAAGTATTACTTTTGTAAGTAATTATATTACTCATTTATCTCCAACATATCCGTTTATGAAAAAGAAAAGATTAACCTACTGGAAAACACTGCCGATAACGGGACTATGCCTCCTGCTCAGTCTTACTCTTGCGCAAGCACAAGAACCGAATGATGCCAATTATGATGAGAGCAAAGTGCCGCAATTCACTTTACCCGAGCTACTGAAATGCAATAATGGACAAGAGATCATGACGGCGGAGCAATGGGAAAATATTCGCCGACCGGAACTGATGACGCTCTTCACTGAACAGATGTTCGGTAAAATGCCGACTGATAAAGTCGATATATCCTACAATAAACTTGATGATAATCATAGTGCCATCAACGGGAGTGCCACCCGGAAACAAATTGAAATAACTTTTAGTCATAATGGTATAGAACATAAGGCCCTACTCCTAATGTATTTGCCTAACCAGATCAAAACACCCGTTGCAATGTTTTTCGGCTGCAACTTCCAGGGCAATCAAAGTATTAATGACGATTCTGATATCATAGCTTCTTTCAACTCCAAAGCCGAACGCGGTTCCGCTAAATCGCGATGGCCAATTGAAAAGATCATTGATGCCGGTTATGGCATTGCTACCGTATGGTATTTCGACTTCTTCCCGGATCAGAATGATGGCCAGAACAATAGTATTCTCACCCTTTTTGGAAAAAATAATGCCGATGAACTGGCCGCAGATGAAGGGCAAGCTATTGCAGCCTGGTCGTGGGGAGTCTGTCGTGTGATGGACTATTTCGAAACAGACACGCAGATTAATGCAAAGAAAATAATACTGTTAGGTCATTCGCGCTTAGGCAAAACAGCTTTATGGGCCGGTGCGCAAGATCAGCGTTTTGCTATCGTTATCTCTAATGAATCGGGCTGCGGTGGAGCCGCGCTCTCAAAGCGTGCTTATGGCGAAACGGTAAATCGTATTAACACCGCCTTCCCTCACTGGTTCTGCAAAAACTTCAGACAATATAACCGCAATGAGAAGGCTTTGCCTTTCGATCAACATGAACTAATAGGGCTTATTGCTCCACGCCCCGTATACGTAGCCAGTGCGTTAGGCGACCAATGGAGTGATCCGAGAGGCGAATTTCTTTCTGCCTATTATGCCGGAGATGTATATAAACTTTACGGATACAAAGGATTGGAGTCGGATATTATGCCGGCTATCGAAAAGCCGGAACAGAACCGTGTAGCTTATCATATACGTAGCGGGAAACATGATGTAACAGATTTTGATTGGGACAATTATATTAAATTCGCCAATAAATGGTTGAAATAAATTTATTCAAACTTGCATATCAAATAATTATTTCGTTACTTTGCACCCGCTTTACGTAATCTCTGGCGAAATGTAGTGGTTCGTTATATTGCGTTTCAACCAAATAATAAAACAAATAAAAAGCTATAAAACAATGGATTTAATTAAAATCGCAGAAGAAGCGTTCGCTACAGAAAAGAAGAATTTTCCTTCTTTCAAGAGTGGCGATACCATCACGGTTGCATACCGTATCAAAGAAGGTAACAAGGAACGTATTCAGCAGTACAGAGGCGTTGTAATCAGCATTACAGGTCATGGTGAAAAGAAACGTTTCACTGTTCGCAAAATGTCTGAAAGCATTGGTGTAGAAAGAATTTTCCCGATGAATTCACCTTTCATCGAAAGTATTGAATTGAACAAGGTAGGTAAAGTTCGTCGTGCAAAATTGTATTACTTGCGCAATCTTACCGGCAAGAAAGCTAGAATTAAAGAAAAAAGAGTCTGATTTTTCTACTTCGATCAAATACAAAAAGGCTGCTTGAATTTATCAGGCAGCCTTTTTTATGATAAAGAAGAAAGAATAACGGGCGCTTCACCGATGAATTTAGCCGTTTCATCGATTATTGTTTGAGTCGAAAAAGTGTTTTATTACCTTTGTTACAGAAAATAAAAGAGCTATGAAACGAAACGATATATTTATCGGTTTTACTATCTCTGTCTTACTGAGTATTTTTGTTAACTCAACGATGCTCATGCGTAAAGCTTTTGACACTAATGATCATTACCAACATCTCGTCTCTTTCGAAAATTTTTTCCTTCTTTTTGCACTGATATGGTTTTTCCTCTTACCCTTCGTTTTGTATTTAGTTAATTATGAAATATATAAATGGGGAGATCACTGGTTTCACCATGTCGAATATAAAAGTATACTACTATCGGTTTTCGTCAGTTGTGTTATCTCATTAGGTGCATTCAGAAGCTATCCGACTGTTTATAAGTCTCTGCTAGAAAACGTTGGTCCTGAGGATGTAAAAGAATATTTCGAACATCCCCGGCTTATAAAAAATGACATTCCTCCACATCAGCATATGTTTCCACATAACGGTCTTAACCGGAACAATCTTTTCCCAAAACCAAGACCACCTTTCATGCACCCACTGTTTATGGAACATTTAATTATCTTGCTTACGATCATACTAAGCGTTTCACTGATCCGCTTATTGAAAGGGCGACAACAGATGGAACTTGAAATGCAACAGCTAAAGACGGAGAAAATTCAGACTTCATATAATGCATTGATGGGACAAATCAATCCGCATTTTCTTTTCAACTCACTCAACGGATTAAATTCTCTCATTCAAAACGATGAAAAAGAAAAAACACTGACTTACCTTGATGAATTATCGAATGTATTCAGATATATCTTGCAAAGCAATAATAAGGAGATTGTCACCCTTGCTGAAGAATTGGAGTTTGTCAAAGCGTATGCCTATCTGCTGACCGTACGTTATGAAGGTAAATTATTTTTTTCAATACAGGCTGAACCAAAACTGCTATTATGGCATTTGCCCATATTAAGCATTTTACCGTTAATTGAAAATGCAGTAAAACACAACATGATAAGCAAACAGTCACCGCTTCGGATTGATATCTATACAACCACCGACAACAATTTAATTGTATCCAATCACATCCAGCCCAAAATAGAGGAAGAGAACAGGAGCGGACTGGGATTGAAAAATCTGTGGGGAAGATATAGACTGCTCACGGGAAAAGATATTGTCATATCAAATAGAAACGAATATTTTAAAGTTACACTTCCTTTACTTAATGCCCCGCTAAACAAATGAAAGCAGTAATTATTGAAGACGAAACAGCCGCTGTTATAAGCCTCAAAGCCATATTGGGACAAAACAGTGTGATGCCTGTTGAAATCGTTGCCGAACTGGACAGTATCAGCGAAAGTGTAGAATATTTCAGTTCAGCACCAAATCCGGATATCATCTTTATGGACATTCACCTGGCCGACGGCTTGGCATTCAAAATATTTGAAATGGTTGAAATTAATGCGCCTGTTATTTTTACTACGGGATATGATGAATATGCACTACAGGCATTTCAGGTAAGCAGTATCGATTATCTCTTGAAACCAATCACCTTAATCTCGCTTGAAAGAGCTTTAAAGAAACTATATCTATTTAGCCCGGAAGAACGCGATGAACATATCAGGCAAACAAACAACACGTTCCAACCAAATAAAATGATCAAAAGTCTGTTGGTTATGCTTCCTGATAAGTTTTATCCATTACTGACAGAAAACATTTTATACTTTTATACGTCAAATGAAAAAGTAACCGCGTATACATCCGACGGACGACAACATCCAATAGATAAAACGCTGGACACTTTGAGTGAACAGCTTGACGGACAACTTTTCTTCCGAGCAAACCGTCAGTTCATCATTTCAAGAAAAGCAATCAAAGATATTGACCTCTGGTTCGGTAGCAGATTATCAGTAAACTTGACTATTACTATACCCGAACGCATCATAATAAGCAAAACCAAAACTCCCTTATTCAAAAAATGGATATTAGCAGAAGAATAACAACATCGCACCTTTTGCATCCATGTCGTTTCCCTTCCTCATCCGGTCGATTCACCGACTAAAATTACTCAATTAGCGACGCTTAACCTTTCTTCACCGAAATAGCAATTTACTTTGCTTCATATCAGAAAATAAAAAAAAAGCGCTATGTTAAAATGTATCACTTTTGATGGAGACGCTTCAACATTAAATACGTTGATGAGTTATTTTGAGAAGTTGGATAAAGCACTAAGTGAAGTCCACGATGTATTAAAGAAGGAGCAGAAAGGACAGCCGATCTTTGTCCGTGAAGGGACTAGAATTATCCATTTGCATGAAGAAAATATTCTATATCTGGAAGGCTACGGCGATTATGTAAAGATTCATTGCAATAACAGCAAACCTCTTTTGTCACAAATCAGCCTCAAACGCTTTGAAGAAAAGCTCGACAATACAAGGTTTTGTCGCGTTCACAGGTCATATATTGTCGCCCTTTCACAAATCAGCTATATTGAACATAAGCGCATCCGCATCGGAACAGATATGATTCCAATCAGCGATTCCTATTTGCCCGGACTGATGCATCGGATTGCACTTCCTGACTAATTGCAGGATAACATCCTATAGCTTGACTCTATACATTAGCTCACTCAATGTATAAGTGATTGTAATGCCTGTCCAATTCCGTTGTAGTGCATTCTTATTCAACTTCAACTGATCATAAAACAGAGATAAGTTTATTCGTCCATTTAACACCGGAAATCCCATTCCGGCAGTTATCCGATAAGAATAACCGGATTGCGAATTGACATGCATATAAGGAGTGGAAATATCCAAACCAAACTTATACTGTGTCCGTTTCCAAAAATGTTCCGACGAATACTTAGCCGGATAATAAGTAGTACCAAGTTTCAATGAATGTGTGTCATTGAAAGTAATGCGACTGTCGTTTGAAACGAGTGTACTATATTTCTGAAACAAATAATCGAGCGCATATGTCCATTGTTTATATTGAAAAGACGCTCCGGCACCAATAAACAGTGGAAGTTTTTCCTTAAGATCGTTCATCGGATAATCGGTCGCAGTGGTTGCAGTAGAAGATGTAGAGCTACTTGTACTGCTGCTTGTTGCATATATTGTTTTTGAGCGCCCCAATGACAATGTTTGCGGCAAACCATACACGGCGCCAACCGTTAATGACAAATCACGTCCTAACCGACGTTGATACTGTATGCCTCCGTCAAGCGTAAATGTACGTCCTGTCAGCTTTTGCTTTTCATACATCACTCCTTGAGTTTCGGTCTCAGTGATATTACCAAATACATAATTCACATTAATACCTAGTGACAAAGAAGGCAAAAGACAAAAAGCATTCGATAAACGAACTTTTGAGAATCCGCCGTCACCTTCAAATGTACTACTATAATATGATCCGGGAGAACCTTCCAGTGGTTCAGTCGACTTAAAATAATACCCGACAGAACTGTATGGCGACAATCCTACTGCTACATACCACCGCTTATACATACGCGCTCCTAATGAAAAATGGCCCAAATTACCAGTGAAAGCATTGTTTCCGTCTCCCTTGGATTTATAATTCTCCCATTTTAGAAAAGAAGATGCTTCAAAGAACAAGTGCATACTATCCAAAGCGGTCAGTGCTGCAGGATTTGTGACATTAATCAATTCATTTCCTCTCATACCATATGCAACACCCCCCATACCTGCATTATAACCATATAAACCTTCATCAATTTCTCCTATACCAAACATAGAGTAAGGAGACGATGTCATTACATTCTGTGCCTGCAAACAAACAACGGCAAACAGAGATAGAATTGTAAAATATATCCTAAATTGTTTATTAGTAACTTTCATATACCTTATAGATTAATTGTAATACAATAGGTGACTTACCCTTTTGGTCGCTGACCGTCAGATTTCGTAATGTCTTTGTATACTCATCTTCATTGAAAACCAGTTGTAAATTGTGTTTATACATTCCGAAAGTGCCAAGTTCTTCTTGCATAAATGTTGTGATATCAAATAAATAGTATGTCTTTTCGGCAAAAGTTTCATCCCTGACTAATGTTCCACCTTGAACTTCTGTGCCAAGATAATCTTTCACAGCATCGGTAACCACATTATTTTCATCCGTAATATACAAGAAGATACTGTCCGGCAAAGCATTAAAATCCGAATAGGTTCCTACTTCGGGATATATTTTCAGAGATGCAGACTCGATAGAAACTCGCTTGCCCTGATCCAATATATTATTAAGGTAAGGGAATTTCAAACGGGTAAACCACCCTATGCCGCCGAAAATCAAACCACGATTCCCCAGATTTTCTGAAGAGACCTCCACCTTCTTAAAAGGCAAACCATTGAGCATTGTTCCTGTACGATCATGATCAATATGATAAAACTCATTGGAGGTATTTGGATGAATCACACATTCTTTTGATACATTCAGCTCACTGGACACATGATATCTAATAATGATCGCAGCAGCAGTGTCATCTACAGCAAACGCCATAAGAGCATTACAGTTATCTTGCGACGGCACAATAGCTATTCCTTTAAAGTAGTCTTCGAAATGATCGGTAGATACTGATTGGTCATTATTATGTAAACGGGTTAGTAAGTCTTTCCCCATTTCATCCGGCAAACGAACTTCAATTCTATTATCTTCCGAACTAGATTTCGGGCGGAATCTGAATGACGTTATCGACTCCGGAGCATATGCAAAAGAAGCATTATTATAGAGATATCCATTATCATTCAACACCACCTTCTCCTGAATACGATGTAAAGAGAAATACTGATACTTGGTTGTGTCACCAATTGAATAACCATTATACTTAAGCACAAAAACCAATGAATCAAAAACAAGTGTTTCATCAGCATCCGAAGTAAAAGAAGGAGCGGAATAAGGAATGTAGGAAGTTGAAGAGACTGTACCCCAAAGTGAATGCGTATATTTGCCTGCTAAAGCAACACCTTTTCCACTTGTCTCCAGTGAATCTATTAAGGAAGATGAAAGAAGTACTGTACTCGTGTCTGTCGAGACATTACGAAAAGAAGTATCTACAAGGCTCTCGCCGTATGTATTGTTCTCATCATAGCATGAATAAAAACAACATGCAACAATAAAAAAAAACAAGATAAATAAAAATTTCTTCATATATTTGCTTACAATATTGTAATTTGTATGTATATTTGTAGTGCAAAAGAGATCAAATACTTTCTAACCTGCAAGAAAAACCTGTAAACATGGTTTTTTATTCGGTTAATAAGGGATATCTATGGACTAAAGGTCGTTTGGACTATTTCGGGGTTTCATATTTGCTTTCACCCGATTGAGAGGCCAGTTCGTCGGAAAGTTTGGGCAGTTTGTCGATTTAATTTGTATGAGGACAAAAAGACCTGTTCTTTTGTACCAGATAATTAATTAGTGAAAGCAAATATGGTAACGAAAAAGAAATTATACATATACTTAATAGCTTTTTTACCCTTGGTTATTGCTTCATGTAGCAGTGATGACGATGATAACTTAATCGGTTATTGGGTTAAAGTTTCAGATTTTGATGGACTAGCACGAAGTGATGCTTCATCATTTACAATAAGTAATAAAGGATATATAGTATGTGGATACGACGGGAAGAAGCGTCTTTCCGATCTATGGGAATACAATATGGATGCAGATTCTTGGACTCAGAAAGCAGATTTTCCGGGTGTTGCCAGAAACTCAGCCACAGCGTTTGCCATAGATGATAAAGGATATTTTGGTACAGGATATGATGGCGAAAATTATTTAAACGATTTCTATGAATATAACCCATCGAATAATACATGGACAAAAGAAGCTGATTTCCCGGGCACGGCACGTTACGGCGCAGTTGCATTTGGCGTTTCGGGTAAAGGATATGTAGGAGCCGGATATGACGGCAATTATTTGAAAGACTTCTATTCTTACAATCCTTCAAATGGTACTTGGACTCAAATAACCAGTATTGGCGGAACCAAACGTATGGGAGCTACAAGTTTTGTCATTAACGACGAAGCGTATGTTTGTTGTGGTGTAAATAATGGAACCTATGTTGATGACTTTTGGAAATTTAATCCATCAACAGGCTCTTGGACACAACTTCGCGATATCAGTAATACATCTGATGATGATTATGATGATGATTACGAAATCACACGCACAAATGCCAATGCATTAGTTATTGACGGCATTGCTTATATAACATGCGGTGAACAAAGTGGCGTTCGCAAAGATACATGGAAGTATTATCCTTCCACTGATTTGTGGGAACAGGTACACGATTTTAAAGGGACAACACGTACAGTGGCAGTTTCTTTTTCTAATGGGACAAGGGGCTTTATTGCAACGGGAAAAAGTAGCACATACCGCTTTGATGATATTTGGGAACTACATCCAACTGAGTATGATCCCGATGATGATTAATGGGATGATGAAATGAAAAGCAAAAAGATTATCAAGGTTAGTGCAGGCTTAGTGTTGCTTTCGTTGCTTTTTTCCTTAGTTTACTTTCACGGCAGAGAAATGGGGTCTCGTCGTGGCCAGCAACTGGAGTTGCAAACGTTTCAATTGCGGAATGGGTGGGGTTATAGAATTTTGGTGAATAAGAAGACGTTGATTTATCAGCCAACCATTCCTGCAATTGATACAATTAAAGCTTTTCCTAATGAAAAAAGCGCCCGTAAAACGGGAGAAATAGTAATGAACAGAATAAAACAAAATAAAGACTTTTCAATAACAACAGATGATTTAAAACATTCACTCTCTGATTAAAAAAAGAAGATTTTTTCGACACACTAGAGAAGGTTAGCCAGTGATGGTAGACCTTCTCGCTTTTTATGTATACTCGGTATACGCTAATAAAAAAAGTATATGCTTTGAAATGTTGAAAGCATATACTTCTATATTGTGGGTTTTAATTATATCTTGGTATACCCGTATACAGCCAAATCGCCCAACTCCTCCTCTATTCGAAGCAATTGATTATATTTAGCCATTCTATCCGTGCGACTTAATGATCCGGTCTTAATCTGTCCGGAATTTGTTGCAACAGCAATATCTGCAATAGTTGAATCTTCGGTCTCGCCGGAACGATGTGACGTTACAGTACTGTATCCATTTCGATGAGCCATTTCGATAGCATCCATTGTTTCAGTCAGAGTTCCGATCTGATTAACCTTGATTAGTATAGAATTGGCACAACCATTCACAATTCCTTTCTTTAAAAATTCAACATTGGTTACAAACAAATCATCTCCTACAAGTTGACATTTATTTCCTAAAGCATCTGTAAGAAGTTTCCAACCATCCCAATCGTTTTCATCCATACCGTCCTCAATCGAGTCTATTGGATATTTCTCTACTAAATCGGACAAATATTCAACCTGTTCATGCGCATTGCGCTTAGCACCTTTAACTCCTTCGAATTTCGTATAGTCATAGATACCATCATGATAGTATTCAGATGCAGCACAATCCATGGCAATCATGACATCTTTGCCGGGAACATATCCGGCTGTACTAATAGCCTTCATAATCGAATTCAAAGCATCTTCCGTTCCATCAAGAGAAGGAGCAAATCCCCCTTCGTCGCCGACAGCAGTACTCAGCCCTCTATCTTTAAGCACTTTCTTCAAAGCATGGAATACTTCTGCACCCATTCGCAGACCTTCATGAAAACTCTTCGCGCCTACAGGACGAATCATAAATTCCTGGAAAGCTATCGGCGCGTCTGAATGCGAACCTCCATTAATAATATTCATCATAGGAACAGGTAAAACATATGCATTTGTTCCTCCTACATAACGATACAACGGCAAACCAAGATAATTGGCTGCGGCTTTAGCTACCGCAAGCGAAACACCTAAAATAGCATTGGCCCCTAATCTTGACTTTGTTTTTGTACCATCCAGAGCACGCATTTTTGAATCAATCTCGCGCTGATTCAAAGCACTCATACCTAAAAGAGCTGGTGCAATAATACAATTTACATTTTCAACCGCTTTTAATACACCTTTTCCATTATATCTACCTTTATCACCATCGCGAAGCTCAATAGCTTCATTCTCTCCCGTTGAAGCGCCAGAAGGAACAGCTGCTCTGCCAAAAGCGCCAGAGGCTAAAGACACATCTACTTCAACTGTTGGATTTCCACGTGAATCAAGAATTTCACGAGCTAAAATTTTTTCAATTTCCATATTTAATGAATTAATAGTTACTAGTTAAATAACAATTACAAAAGGACAATGTTGATAGACAATATGAATATTAAAATAAGAAACATCAATAAAAAAAGCCGTGATCTAAACGGATCACAGCTTTTTCAATATTACTAAAAATAGATTTTACTCTTTACTTTCCGGTACAGCCGTACTACTCTCTTCTGCTACAGACGTTTCATTAAGCTCTGCAGCGGGGGTTGTTTTCGAAGCATCAGCCGAAGAAACTGCTTTCTTACGAGAACGTCTTGTCTTAGTTTCCTTCTTTACGGTTGCAGACTTCAACATGTTTTCATTGTAATCAACTAATTCAATAAAACACATTGCAGCATTATCACCTAAACGATTACCAGTCTTTAAAATACGGGTATATCCACCTGGGCGATCAGCCACTTTCTGAGAAATCTGTTTAAATAACTCCGTTACAGCATATTTGTCTTGCAAATTACTGAATACCACACGCCTAGAGTGAGTAGTATCCTCCTTAGACTTTGTGATAAGTGGTTCTACAAATTTACGAAGCTCTTTTGCTTTAGCCAACGTTGTAAAAATTCTTTTGTGTTTAATCAAAGAACAGGCCATGTTGGAAAGCATAGCACTCCGGTGAGTATTTGTACGTCCTAAATGATTGAATTTCTTATTATGTCTCATTGCTATACTTACTCTTTATCCAATTTATACTTTGTGATATCCATACCGAATGAAAGGTTCAAACTTTCAAGCAGTTCATCAAGTTCAGTAAGAGACTTCTTACCAAAGTTGCGGAACTTTAACAAATCGTTCTTATTGAACTTAACCAATTCACCTAACGTTTCAACATCTGCTGCTTTTAAGCAATTCAAAGCACGAACTGAAAGATCCATGTCTGAAAGCTTAGTCTTAAGTAACTGGCGCATGTGAAGTACTTCTTCATCGAACTCCTCGTTACCTTCATTATCAACTGTCTCAATAGCAATTTTCTCATCTGAAAACAACATAAAATGGTGAATCAAGATTTTTGCTGCCTCTTTGAGAGCCTCTTTAGGATGAATCGAACCATCTGTAGTAATCTCTATAATCAACTTTTCGTAGTCCGTCTTTTGTTCAACGCGGAAATTCTCAATTGAATATTTGACATTACGTATAGGCGTATAAATAGAGTCGATCGCTATCACATGCATGTCTGCATTTGAATCCCTATTTTCATCAGCAGGGACATATCCACGCCCTTTATTGATGGTCATCTCAATCTGAAAACTTGCGTTTGGATCCAAACGGCAAATAACTAAATCAGGATTCAATACTTCAAATCCTGTCAGTTGTTTGCCAATATCACCAGCTTTGAACACTTCCGAGCCCGAAACAGTAATATTGACTTTTTCATTCTCAATGTCGTCTACAATATGCTTAAACCTGACTTGTTTCAGATTTAATATAATGTTTGTCACATCCTCAATCACACCTGGAATAGTATCAAATTCATGATCTACTCCATCAATTTTAATGGATGTAATGGCAAAACCTTCAAGCGACGACAAAAGAATACGGCGTAGGGCATTACCAATAGTAATACCATAGCCAGGTTCCAACGGACGAAATTCGAACTTTCCGAAGAAATTGTCCGCTTCCAACATTAATACTTTATCGGGTTTTTGAAATGCTAATATCGCCATGGAAATCAATTATTATTTAGAATACAATTCTACAATCAACTGCTCTTTAATGTTTTCAGGAATATCAGTTCTTTCAGGCAGATGCAGTAGTTTTCCGCTTAAAGAAGACTGATCCCACTCAAGCCAAGGATACTTGCTGTGATTAAAACCAGATAAAGCATCGGCAATCACCTCAAGAGATTTTGACTTTTCTCTAACTCCAATAATTTGACCTGCTTTTACAGAATACGAAGGAATATTAACAACATCTCCATCGACTGTAATATGTCTGTGGGAAACCAACTGACGTGCGGCTGCCCTTGAAGGAGCAATTCCTAAACGGAATACAATATTGTCTAAGCGACTCTCCAATAATTGAAGTAAAACTTCACCCGTAATACCTTTAGAACTAGATGCTTTCTCAAACATATTTCTAAACTGTCTTTCCAATACCCCGTAAGTATATTTAGCCTTCTGCTTTTCACGAAGCTGCGTACCGTACTCAGAAGTTTTACGCTTATGAGTATTTCCATGCTGTCCCGGAGGATAGTTCTTTTTTGAAAGAACTTTATCTGCTCCAAATATAGGCTCACCAAATTTACGGGCAATTCTTGTTTTTGGTCCAGTATATCTTGCCATTTTTTTATTATATTTAAATGTTCTGTATGAATAAAGAACTGTGCAGCCGCGATTACAGAGAGGATAAGGTCTTTTGTAATCTATTCACTATTCTTAATTCAATGCACGAAGAACAATAGTTAATTAAACTCTTCTCTTTTTAGGAGGACGACACCCGTTATGGGGAAGTGGTGTAACATCAATAATTTCTGTTACTTCTATACCCGCACCATGAATGGTCCTAATAGCAGATTCGCGTCCGTTTCCAGGTCCTTTAACATATACTTTAACCTTTCTCAAACCAAGGTCGAAAGCTACTTTTGCACAATCTTGTGCAGCCATTTGAGCTGCATAAGGAGTATTCTTCTTTGAACTTCTAAAACCCATCTTACCAGCTGAAGACCAGCTAATAACCTGTCCATCACTATTCGCTAAAGATACAATGATATTATTAAAAGAAGAATGAATATGAGCTTGACCATAAGCGTCAACTTTTACGTTTCTCTTCTTTGCTGCGACGATTTTTTTTGCCATATCAATTCTTATTATTTAGTAGCTTTTTTCTTGTTTGCAACAGTTTTCTTCTTGCCTTTACGCGTACGAGCATTATTCTTCGTGCTCTGCCCTCTTACAGGTAATCCTAAACGATGACGAATACCTCTGTAACAACCAATATCCATCAAACGTTTGATATTCATCTGAACTTCTGAACGAAGATCACCTTCAACCTTATATCCAGCGCCAATAACTTCACGAACTTTAGCAGCTTGGTCGTCAGTCCAATCTTTAACTTTTATATCACGATTAACACCGGCTTTTGCTAAAATTGAGTTTGCAGCACTCCGACCAATACCAAAAATGTAGGTCAAAGCAATTTCACCTCGTTTATTTTGTGGCAAGTCTACACCAACTATTCTTATAGCCATATTACTAACTTAATTTATTTTACAAAAATAATAAATTATCCCTGACGTTGTTTGTACTTAGGGTTTTTCTTGTTAATTACATATAAACGACCCTTTCTTCTGACTATCTTACATTCAGGGGTACGTTTCTTCAAAGATGCTCTTACTTTCATATCTAATCGTTTTTTATTTATATCTAAAAGCAATTCTACCTTTCGATAGATCATACGGAGACATCTCTACTCTTACCTTATCTCCAGGAAGAATTTTTATATAATGCATACGCATCTTCCCTGAAATATGGGCAGTAATTTCATGACCGTTCTCCAATTCAACCCGAAACATTGCATTTGACAATGCTTCGACTATAACTCCATCTTGTTCAATTGCTGACTGTTTAGCCATATAAATCAATTTAAATTGCTTTATCACCTAAAACTTCTTCCAAAAACTTGAATGAAGACAAAATTTGAGGTCCATCGGGGCGAATAGCAATACAATGTTCATAATGAGCAGAGCACTTTCTATCTTTTGTTCGAACAGTCCATCCATCTTTTTCGAAAGAAACATTTTTACTTCCCATATTAATCATAGGCTCTATGCATATACACATCCCACTACGCAATAATGGTCCGCAACCACGTCTTCCATAATTAGGCACTTCAGGTTCTTCATGCATAACATGTCCTATCCCGTGGCCGACTAATTCTCTTACAACAGAATAGCCCCGTGATTCACAATAAGTCTGAACAGCATTACTAATATCTCCAAGACGATGTCCCTCTAACGCATGTTGAATACCAACATAAAGAGATTCTTTTGTAGTCTTCATCAATTTTCTTACTTCTGGACTAACTTCGCCTACACAAAAAGTGTAAGCAGAATCACCAACAAAGCCATTCAGAACAGTTCCGCAATCTACAGCTATTTCATCCCCTTCCTTCAAAATTGAAGTTGAGGACGGTATCCCATGAACAATCTGTTCGTTAACAGAAGTACATATAGAATTAGGATAACCTCCATAACCCAAAAAAGCCGGAACAGCTCCATTATCCCTAATAAACTCTTCAGCAATTTTATCAAGTTGAAGTGTGCTTACACCTGGGGCAATATGCTTTGAAACTTCAGCAAGCGTTTTACCCACAAGTTGATTTGCGGCATACATCAACTCAATTTCTTCATCTGTTTTTAAATATATCATTTTTTTAATAAGCGGCAATTGATCCCGTACGTCCTTTAATTCGTCCTGACTTTAATAAACCATCATAATGACGCATCAGCAAATGACTTTCCACCTGTTGTAAAGTATCCAATACAACACCAACAACAATCAACAACGATGTTCCTCCAAAAAATTGTGAGAAAGCCATACTAACACCTGCTATTCTAGCAAAAGCAGGCATAATAGCTACCAATGCCAAAAAAATAGCACCAGGCAAAGTAATACGATCCATGATGGCATCCAAATAATCCTTTGTATGTTTGCCAGGTTTAACGCCTGGAATAAAACCATTATTACGTTTCAAATCATCAGACATTTGAGTTGGGTTGATTGTAATAGCTGTATAAAAATATGTGAATAACAAAATCAACACAGCAAACACAAAATTATACCAAAAGCCTGAATTATCCATAAAAGCCGAAACCAATGGAGAACGCTCACCTGTTGTCGAAAAACCAACAATAGAAATAGGAATAAACATAATTGCTTGAGCAAAGATAATAGGCATTACATTAGCAGCATTAACCTTTAAAGGAATATACTGACGAGCTCCGCCGTACTGTTTATTTCCAATTATTCTTTTGGCATACTGAACTGGAACTTTTCGTGTTCCTTGAACTAACAAAATGGCACCAGCAATAACTAATAACAAGAATAACATTTCAAAAAGGAACATAACCAAGCCACCAGTTTTCTCACTTGTTCTCGAAACAAATTCCTGGAACAAAGAATGAGGTAAGCGGGCTATAATACCAATTAAAATGATAAACGAAATACCGTTACCCACGCCTTTATCTGTTATTCTTTCACCAAGCCACAAAATAAACATACTCCCTGCAGCTAAAATAATAGTAGAAGAGATTGTAAACCAGATACTTGATGGCAAAGCACTACCCGCTGACCTTAATTGCACACTCAAGTTTACAAGATATGTCGGACCTTGCAACAAAAGAATAATAACAGTCAAATAACGTGTCCATTGATTAATTTTTCTACGTCCGCTTTCGCCTTCTCTCTGTAGTTTTTGGAAAGAAGGAACTGCAATTGCCATCAACTGCATAACAATAGATGCAGAGATGTAAGGCATAATACCCAATGCAAAAATAGAAGCATTAGAAAAAGCACCTCCAGAAAACATATCTAGCAAAGCCATCAAACCACCTGCAGTTTGTTTTTGCAAAGCAGTTAGCGAATTAGGGTCAATACCGGGAAGAACAATATATGTTCCAAAACGATATATTGCTACAAAAAGAAGAGTAGTGAGGATCCTTTTCCTCAGATCCTCAATCTTCCAGATATTTTTAATTGTATCAACTACTCTCATAACTTAGAGTTTAACGACAGTTCCACCTACGGCTTGGATAGAGGCTTCTGCACTTTTGGAAAAAGCATGCGCTTCAACTTCAAGTTTTGTTGTCAGACTCCCTTTGCCAAGAATTTTTACTAACTGCGAAGAAGAAATAAATCCAGCCTTAATCAATTCATCAATACCAATCTTGGTTATTTGAAGAGCATCAGCCATGCTTTGCAATGTAGATAAATTAATCGCCTTGTATTCAACCCGATTAATATTTTTGAACCCAAATTTAGGTACCCTTCTTTGCAATGGCATTTGTCCACCCTCAAAACCTATTTTATTTTTATAACCAGATCTTTGTTTGGCTCCTTTATGACCTCTTGTTGAAGTTCCTCCTAATCCAGAACCCGGACCACGACCAATTCTTTTTCTGGTCTTGGTAGATCCCTCAGCAGGTTTTAAACTTGATAAATTCATATTGTAATTATTATTTAATCAAATTATTACTTATTTCTCTACTGAAACTAAGTGTTTCACTTTCTCAACCATACCCAGAATAGATGGAGTATCCTCATGTTCCACAACTTGATTCATCTTTCTTAATCCTAATGCATCAAGAGTTCTTTTCTGGTCTCCTGGGCATTTTATTCTACTTTTAATCTGCTTAACTTTAATAGTTGCCATAATTTAATCTCCCCTTTTAACCTTTAAAAACTCTTTCTACTCCTAAACCTCTGTTTTGAGCTACATCAAGCGGACTTCTTAACTCACTTAAAGCAGCTATAGTTGCTTTAACTAAATTGTGAGGATTTGAAGAACCTTTGGATTTAGCCAACACATCAGTAATACCTACACTTTCCAAAACTGCCCGCATTGCACCCCCGGCCTTAACTCCGGTACCATGAGAAGCAGGCTTAATTAATACTTGGGCACCACCAAATTTAGAAAGTTGCTCATGAGGAATTGTTCCTTTATACACAGACACCTTTACTAAATTCTTTTTTGCAGCCTCAACGCCTTTAGCTATAGCTGCTGTAACTTCACCAGCTTTACCTAGGCCCCAACCAACAATACCATCGCCATTACCTACCACTACAATTGCAGCAAAACTAAATGTACGACCACCTTTTGTAACTTTTGTTACACGGTTGATTGCAACCAGCCGATCCTTCAATTCTACATCATTGGTCGACTTAACTTTATTTAATACTCCTGCCATCTTTGTTAAAATTTAAGGCCGCCATTACGTGCAGCATCAGCTAATTCTTTTACTCTACCATGATATAAATAGCCATTGCGATCAAACACAACAAGCTGAACTCCGACTTCCTTAGCTACTTTAGCAATTTCCTCGCCAACTTTAGCTGCTATTTCCTTTTTAGGAACTTTCAAATCCATTTTTAAAGATGAAGCTGCAGCCAAAGTCTTTCCGGTAGTATCATCTATAACCTGTGCATAGATTTGCTTATTACTTCTAAACACAGTGAGGCGCGGACGTTCAGTCGTTCCTGAAATCTTACCGCGTATGCCTACTTTTATTTTTAATCTTCTTTCTTCCTTTCGTGTCATGATAATTTCAGTTTACATAATTACTTTGTTGCTGATTTACCAGACTTTCTGCGAATTTCTTCACCCACAAACTTAATACCTTTACCTTTATACGGTTCAGGCATTCTGAATGAACGAATCTTAGCACAAATCTGACCCAATAATTGTTTATCAGCAGATTCAAGGATAATAAGAGGATTCTTATTTCTTTCTGCCTTTGTTTCTACCTTAACTTCGTTCGGTAACATCAAATAAATATTGTGAGTATAACCTAATGAAAGTTCTAACAACTGCCCTGTGTTAGTAGCACGATAACCTACACCTACAAGTTCTAACTCTTTTTTATATCCATCCGATACACCAACAACCATGTTATTTATCAATGCACGATAAAGGCCATGAAGTTCACGATGCAATTTATCATCCGTCGGTCTTGTTAAATGAATCATATCACCTTCATAAACAACACTAATATCTGGATTTACAACCTGAGTCAACTCCCCTTTCGGACCTTTTACTGTAACCGCATTATCCTTAACAGTTATAATAACACCAGCTGGTACATGAATGGGTAACTTTCCTATTCTTGACATTCTTCTTTCCTCCTAATTAATATACATAACATAAAACTTCTCCACCGATTTTCAAATCGCGAGCTTCTTTATCTGTCATCACTCCTTTAGAAGTAGAAAGAACAGCTATACCTAAACCATTCAATACTCTTGGCATTTCTTTATAACCAGTGTATTTACGCAAACCAGGTGTAGAAACTCTTTCGAGTTTTCTAATAGCATTCACCTTATTTACCAAATCATACTTCAAGGCAATCTTAATTGTACCTTGAGGGCCATCATCTACAAACTTAAAATTAAGAATGTAGCCTTTGTCGAAAAGGATCTTTGTGATCTCTTTCTTTAAATTTGACGCAGGCACTTCCACAACTCTGTGCTTAGCACTAATTGCATTACGCAATCTCGTCAAATAATCTGCAATAGGATCTGTCATATATTATTACTATTAAATTGATCCGGGTTTCCGGACAATATTTAAAATAAAAAAATTCTCATCAATTACCAACTTGCTTTCTTAACACCTGGAATTAAACCATGTGATGCCATTTCACGAAATTGGATACGAGAAATGCCAAATTGGCGAACATAACCTCTCGGACGTCCTGTGATTTTGCAACGGTTATGCAAACGTACGGGAGAAGCATTTCTTGGTAAAGCTTGTAAAGCCTCATAGTTCCCAGCCGCTTTCAATGCTGCTCTCTTTGCAGCGTATTTAGCTACGAGCTTTTCTCTTTTTACTTCACGAGCTTTCAATGATTCCTTTGCCATATTACTTATTTATTTTTTTAGCATTCTTAAAAGGTAATCCAAATTCTCTCAGAAGAGCATACCCTTCTTCATCTG
Organism: Parabacteroides sp.; assembly: GCA_028707405.1. Lineage (GTDB taxonomy): Bacteria > Bacteroidota > Bacteroidia > Bacteroidales > Tannerellaceae > Parabacteroides. Next base: position 20,800 of record JAQWBH010000003.1, read on the forward strand.
TTTTCGCAGAAGTCACAAAAGTAATATTCATTCCTAATATCTTAGTAATGCTATCTATGTTAATTTCCGGGAAAATAATCTGCTCTTGAATTCCAAGAGTATAATTACCACGTCCGTCCAACTTACTTTCAATTCCTTTAAAATCGCGAATACGAGGAAGAGCTATACGAGTTAACCTCTCCAAAAATTCATACATCTGTTCACGCCGTAATGTTACCATTACACCGATCGGCATCTTTTTACGTAATTTAAAATTAGATATATCCTTTCTTGAAATTGTTACAACAGCTTTCTGACCAGTAATCGTAGTCAATTCACTCATCGCTACATCAATAATCTTCTTGTCTGCTGTTGCAATTCCCAGACCTTCATTAATTACAATCTTTTTCAATACAGGAACCTGCATGATAGATTTATAGCCGAACTCTTTCTGTAAAGCAGGAACAATTCTGTCCTGATACTCTTTCTTAAGATTGGCAGTATTGCTCATTACTTTATTTCCTCCCCTGATTTTTTAGAATAACGAACCAACTTTCCCTTTTCATTCAATTTACGACCTATACGTGTAGGCTTCCCCGATTTAGGGTCTACCACATTAAGATTCGAAAGATGAACAGGAGCCTCTTTTTTCACAATTCCTCCTTGCGGACTCTTTGCATTAGGCTTGGTATGCTTAGATACCATATTAATACCTTCTACAACGGCACGATTATCTTTTACAATGACGTCTAAAACACGTCCTGTCTTACCTTTGTCCTCTCCGGTATTAACAAAAACTATATCGCCTTTTTTAATATGTAATTTGCTCATTACTGTAAGTTTTACAATTTTAAAGTACTTCAGGTGCAAGTGAAACAATTTTCATGTTCGTAGCACGAAGTTCCCTAGCAACTGGCCCAAAAATACGACTACCACGGATATCACCACCAGCATTCAACAACACGCAAGCATTATCGTCAAAACGAATGTAAGAACCATCTGCACGGCGAATTTCTTTTTTAGTACGAACAATAACTGCCTTTGAAACAGCACCTTTCTTTATATCACTTGATGGAATGACACTCTTTATTGCGACAACAATTACATCACCCACCGTAGCATAACGCTTTCTTGTACCGCCCAATACACGAATACACAATGCTTCCCTTGCACCGCTATTATCAGCTATTACTAATCTACTTTCTTGTTGTATCATGTTATTTAGCCTTTTCGATTATTTGAACTAATCTCCATCTCTTTGTTTTACTCAATGGACGTGTTTCCATAATTTTTACGGTATCACCCTCATTGCATTCATTCTTTTCATCATGAACGTGATATTTCTTCGTTTTACTAACGAACTTACCATAAATAGGGTGTTTCTCCTTCCATTTAATTGCAACAGTGATGCTTTTATCCATCTTATTGCTAATTACCACGCCCGTTCTTTCTTTTCTTAAATTTCTCGTTTCCATCACGTCATTTATTTGTTGTTAAGTTCTCTTTGACGCAATTCTGTTTTCATGCGTGCAATCGACCTGCGTTGTTGCTTTATTTGAGCCGGATTCTCACTTGGAGAAATACTATGGTTGAGCAACTTTTGGTTGTATGATATCACTTCGGCATCAATCCTCTCAACCAATTCCTTCGTGCTTAATTCTCTAACTTCTGCAATTTTCATAATTCATTACGCATTTTGATTAGCCATATCATAATCACGTCTCACAACAAACTTTGTAATTACCGGAAGCTTTTGTGCAGCTAAGCGCAAAGCTTCTTTTGCAATATCAAAAGATACACCTTCAACTTCAAATAACATGCGACCTGGTGTTACAGGCGCAACAAAGCCTTCTGGGTTACCTTTACCTTTACCCATACGTACATCAAGAGGTTTCTTTGTAATAGGCTTATCAGGGAAAATACGAACCCAGACCATACCTTGACGTTGCATATAACGAGTTACCGCAACACGAGCAGCTTCAATCTGACGGCCGGTAATCCATTTTGTTTCTAATGATTTTATACCAAATGATCCGAAGGCCAATTGGTTGCCTCTTTGAGCTTCACCCTTTAAGCGACCCTTTTGCGATCTTCTGAATTTGGTTTTCTTTGGTTGTAACATTTCTTTCTAACTTTAATGATTAGCTTTCTTTCTCTTGAAGTTTCTATCTCTGTTGCCACCTGCATTTTCATTTCTGTTGTGACCTGTTTCTTTTGTTACAGCAAATGAAGGAGCAAGATCTCGCTTTCCATATACTTCACCTCTGCAAATCCAAACCTTAACACCGATCAAACCAACTTTTGTTAATGCCTCAGCCAAAGCATAATCTATATCTGCCCTGAAAGTATGTAACGGAGTTCTACCTTCCTTATACATTTCCGAACGAGCCATTTCTGCCCCATTCAAACGACCAGAAACTTGCACCTTAATTCCTTCTGCACCCATTCGCATGGTAGAAGCTATTGCCATTTTAACAGCACGACGATATGCAATTTTCCCTTCTAATTGACGTGCAATATTATTTGCAACAATAACCGCATCCAACTCAGGCCTTTTTACTTCAAAGATGTTAATTTGAACCTCCTTGTCAGTAATTTTTTTCAACTCTTCTTTCAATTTATCAACTTCTGCACCACCTTTTCCGATGATTATGCCCGGACGCGATGTACAAACTGTAATTGTAATCAATTTCAGTGTACGTTCAATTACTACACGTGATACACTAGCTTTAGCAAGACGAGCATTCAAATATTTACGAATCTTACTGTCTTCCAGTAAAGTATCTCCATATTTTTTACCGCCATACCAATTGGAATCCCATCCACGGATAATTCCTAAACGATTACTAACCGGATTAACTTTCTGTCCCATCTACAATTAATTTTGACTATCGTTTTTACTCAGTGTATCAACAAACAATGTTACATGATTCGAACGTTTACGAATTCGGTAACCTCTTCCTTGAGGAGCTGGACGCATTCTTTTCAACGTTGTGGCGCCATCCACACATATTGAAGAAATACACAATTCTCCTGCTTCTGCCTTACGTTCATTCTTTTGTTCCCAATTGGCAACAGCCGAACGAAGTAACTTCTCTACTTTTGCTGCAGCTTCTTTATTAGAAAATTTTAAAATACCCAACGCACGAAATACCTCCATACCGCGAACCATATCTACAACAAGACGCATTTTGCGTGGAGAAGTAGGTACATTGCGCAATATTGCAAAATATTTAGTTTTTTGGGCTTCTTTTCTTGCTTCAGCTGATATTCTTTTTCTAGCACCCATTTTATTGATTCTTTTTATTTCCAAATTTCTGTATTCCTGCCTTATTAACCCTTATTACCGGCATGTCCACGGAATGTGCGCGTAGGAGAAAACTCACCTAGCTTATGACCAACCATATTCTCGGTTATAAATACAGGAATAAATTTATTTCCATTATGAACTGCAATTGTATGGCCTACAAAATCAGGCGAAATCATTGAAGCTCTTGCCCACGTCTTAACGACAGCTTTCTTGCCTGACTCATTCATAGCCAGAACTTTCTTTTCGAGCTTTACATTAATATACGGGCCTTTTTTAAGCGATCGACTCATAGTATTCTTTATTAATCAGATTATTTCTTTCTTCTTTCAATAATATATTTTGAAGAATGCTTCTTTGGAGCTCTTGTTTTCAAGCCCTTTGCATATAAGCCTGTACGTGATCTTGGATGACCTCCAGAAGCACGACCTTCACCACCACCCATTGGGTGATCAACCGGGTTCATTACAACACCACGGTTATGAGGACGACGACCTAACCATCTAGAACGACCGGCTTTACCTGATTTTTCAAGACCATGGTCTGAGTTTCCTACACTACCAATTGTAGCCTTACAAGCAGCAAGAATCTTTCGCGTTTCACCAGAAGGCATCTTAATGATTGCATAATTACCTTCCTTTGAAGTCAGCTGAGCAAAAGCGCCGGCAGAACGTACCAATTTGGCACCTTGCCCCGGACGCAACTCAATATTATGGATAATAGTACCAATGGGGATATTTACCATAGGTAATGTATTACCTACTTCAGGAGCAGCTTCGCTTCCTGAAACCACTGTCTGGCCAACTTCCAAACCATTCGGAGCAATAATATAACTTTTTTCTCCGTCTGCATAATACAGCAACGCAATTCGAGATGTTCTGTTTGGATCATACTCTATTGATTTAACTGTTGCAGGAATGCCATCTTTACTTCTCTTAAAATCGATAAATCTATACTTGCGCTTATGACCTCCACCGATATAACGCATAGTCATCTGACCTGAATTATTACGGCCGCCTGTACTTCTTTTACCTGTTACAAGAGACTTCTCTGGTGTACTTGCAGTGATTGTATCAAATGCACCAATAACCTTGTGTCTCTGCCCCGGTGTCGTGGGCTTTAATTTACGTATTCCCATCTTATATTTAGATATTACTAAAGAAATCTATCGTTTCTCCTTCTTTCACTGTTACAATTGCTTTCTTAAAAGCTGCTTCTTTACCACTAATAAGACCAGATTTAGTATACCTGCTCTTATTTTTACCAGAATAGTTAATCGTGTTCACACTCACTACATGAACATTATACATATCCTCAACAGCTTTTTTAATCTCAAGCTTATTAGCATCAGGAGAAACACGAAAACCAAAGCGATTAGCCATTTTTTCTGTAATCGCTGTCTGCTTCTCTGTCACTATAGGTTTAATAATAATTCCCATCTTTTTACTCCTTAAGCTTTAAATAATTTATCAATAACAGCAACAGAACTTTCAGTTAAGATAATGCTTTTATTATCCAACACTTTATATGTATTTAATTCTGAAGCTATTACAACATTAACTTTTTGTAAATTTCTAGCCGACAAATATACACAATTATTTTTCTCTGGTAAAACGAGCAGTAATTTCTCACCTTCTGTTTTCAGATTCTTAGCAATTGTTACGATTTCTTTTGTTTTAGGGGCTTCGAAATTGAAATCTTCAACAACTTTTATAGCATTTTCTTTTGCTTTATAGCTCAATGCTGACTTACGAGCCAAACTTTTAAGCTTTTTATTCAATTTAAAGCTATAATCTCTTGGTTTCGGTCCAAATACACGACCACCACCAATCAAAACTGGAGAATTAATATCACCTCTACGGGCTCCACCTCCACCTTTTTGACGGATCAGCTTACGCGTACTACCAGAAACTTCACTTCTCTCTTTTGACTTATGTGTCCCTTGACGCTGGTTTGCCAAATATTGTTTTACATCCAAATAAATAGCATGATCATTGGGTTCAATGCCAAAAATTGCATCATCCAAAGTTACCTTTCTTCCGGTATCTTCGCCTTTAATATTCAATACACTCAGTTCCATTACTTTTCAATTAATAAGATTGAACCTTTTGCTCCCGGTACTGATCCTTTGACCATCAAAAGATTATGTTCCGGCAATACTTTAATCACCTGCAGATTCTGAACTGTAACTTGTTCATTTCCCATTTGACCTCCCATTCGCATACCTTTAAACACCTTAGCAGGATAAGAGCAAGCACCAATAGAACCCGGTTTACGAGCACGGTCTGATTGGCCATGGGTTCTCTCACCTACACCACTAAAATGGTGACGTTTTACAACACCCTGAAAACCCTTGCCTTTTGATATACCAATAACATCAACAAAGCCTGCATTTTCCAAGTAATCAACAGTGATCATATCACCGAGGTTGTACTTCTTTTCAAATTCTTTGAACTCGGCCAAGTATCTCTTGGGGGTTACACCAGCCTTTTTAAAATGACCTGCTTCCGGTTGAGTGATACGTTTCTCTTTTTGATCAACAAACCCTAACTGTAAAGCTTCATAGCCATCTTTTTCCAAAGACTTGATCTGTGTAACGACACAAGGACCAACTTCGATAACAGTGCATGGAAGATTTTTTCCCTCGGCACTGAAAACGGATGTCATTCCGATTTTTTTTCCTAATAATCCTGGCATTTCACTTAATTTTTAAATAACTCACACTTTAATCTCAACTTCAACTCCGCTAGGCAACTCTAGTTTCATTAAAGCATCAACTGTTTTTGCAGTAGAACTGTAAATATCAATCAATCTCTTATAAGAAGAGAGTTCAAACTGTTCGCGCGACTTTTTATTAACAAAAGTAGAGCGGTTCACAGTAAAGATACGCTTATGCGTCGGCAGAGGTATCGGACCGCTTACTACTGCGCCGGTTGCCTTTACCGTCTTAACGATTTTCTCAGCGGATTTGTCCACCAAGGTATAATCATAAGACTTTAATTTAATTCTGATCTTTTGGCTCATATCTATTTATACGTTTCTAAATTATTTGATCAAATCAACACGACCTTGTACTTCAGTAAGTACTTGTTTCGCAATAGAAGAGGATACTTGAGAATAATGCGAAAATTGCATCGTAGAAGTTGCACGACCAGATGTAATTGTTCTTAAAGCAGTGACATATCCAAATGTTTCTGCCAAAGGGACCTCTGCTTTTACTATTCGTGCTCCGGTACGACTAGCTTCCATACCTTCTATCTGTCCACGACGTTTATTCAAATCTCCAATCACATCACCCATACTTTCTTCAGGAGTAACAACTTCCATCTTCATAATCGGTTCCATTAAAACTGGACCAGCTTTTTCACATGCATTTCTAAACGCTTGCAAAGCTACAATCTCAAATGACAACTGATCTGAATCAACCGGATGATAAGAACCATCTAATAATGTTACCTTCAACTGATCCAAAGGATAACCAGCTAATACACCATTTTTCATAGCTTTCTCAAAACCTTTCTGAACAGAAGGAATATATTCCTTAGGAACATTACCGCCTTTCACTTCATCTACAAACTGAAGCGTTCCAACAAAATCCTTATCAGCAGGCTCTATACGAACAATGATATCTGCAAATTTACCTCGACCACCCGTTTGTTTTTTATAAACCTCGCGCAGTTGTATCGATTTAGTGATAGACTCCTTATAGGTAACTTGTGGTTTTCCTTGATTACATTCTACTTTGAATTCACGACGCAAACGATCTATAATAATATCAAGATGAAGCTCACCCATACCACTAATAACAGTCTGTCCCGTATCTTCATTAGTCTGTACACGGAATGTTGGATCCTCTTCTGCCAATTTTGAAAGCCCTATACCGAGTTTATCCAAATCTTTCTGCGTTTTGGGCTCAATAGCAACACCGATAACAGGATCCGGAAATTCCATTGATTCCAATGTAATTGGATGATTCTCATCACAGAGTGTATCTCCCGTACGAATATCCTTAAATCCTACGCCTGCACCTATATCACCACAACCAATAAATTCCATAGGATTCTGCTTATTTGAATACATCTGAAACAAGCGTGATATACGCTCTTTTTTCCCAGAGCGCGTATTCAAAACATAAGAGCCCGCATCCATTTGTCCGGCATAAACACGGAAATAGCACAAACGACCCACATAAGGATCCGTCGCAATTTTAAATGCTAAAGCAGTGAGAGGTTCTTCATAAAGAGGTTTACGAACGATAACTTTAGATGGATCATTAGGGTCTGTACCTTCAATTGCAGGTGTATCTTCTGGACTTGGCAAATATGCACAAACTGCATCGAGTAATGTCTGAACACCCTTGTTCTTAAACGAAGAACCACAAAGCATCGGATTTATTTTCATAGATAAAGTACCCTTTCTTAAAGCCGAAATAATCTCATCTTCAGTAATAGTAGACGGATCTTTTAAGTACTTTTCCATTACCTCATCATCACAATCAGAAATTGTTTCGAGCATTTTATCTCTCCATTCTTCAGCTTCCGAAAGTAACTCAGCCGGTATCTCATCAACTTCGTATTCAGCCCCCAGACTCTCATCATGCCAATAGATGGCTTTCATCCTTACCAAATCAACAACTCCCTTAAACTTTTCTTCAGCACCAATCGGTATCTGAATTGGACATGGGGTAGCCCCTAAAATATCTTTTATCTGACGGACAACTTCAAAAAAATTCGCTCCAGAGCGGTCCATTTTATTTACATAACCAATTCTCGGAACATTATATTTATCAGCTTGACGCCAAACTGTTTCCGATTGAGGTTCAACACCCCCAACAGCACAAAATGTAGCTATAGCGCCATCCAATATTCGTAATGAACGTTCAACTTCAACTGTAAAATCCACATGCCCCGGGGTATCAATCAAATTGATTTTATATTTTTCTTGGTTATAATTCCAAAACGTGGTCACAGCAGCAGAAGTAATCGTTATACCACGTTCTTGCTCCTGTTCCATCCAGTCCATTGTAGCGGCTCCATCATGTACTTCACCTATCTTATGAGTCAAGCCCGTATAGTATAAAATACGCTCAGATGTCGTAGTCTTTCCTGCATCTATATGAGCCATGATACCAATGTTCCTGGTAAACTTTAATCGTTCGTCAACTTTTGTTGTTGCCATTTTTATTTTATTTCTCCTAAATAATTGCTAATTAAAATCTGAAGTGAGCAAAGGCTCTGTTAGCCTCAGCCATACGATGCATATCTTCTTTTCTTTTAAACGCGCCACCCTGATTATTAAATGCATCTACAATCTCTGCAGACAATTTATCAGACATCGTCTTTCCACCTCGTTTACGGGCGAAAGAAATAAGATTTTTCATCGAAATTGATTCTTTTCTATCCGGGCGGATTTCTGTAGGTACTTGGAATGTGGCACCACCTACACGGCGTGATTTAACTTCAACTTGAGGAGTAATATTATCCAATGCCACTTTCCAAATTTCAAGTGCAGACTTCTCCTCATTGGGCATTTTTGCCTTTACTGTTTCCAAAGCGGAATAAAATATTTCGAAGGCAGTATTCTTCTTGCCATCATACATCAGGTGGTTAACAAATTTAGTAACCTTAACATCACCGTATACTGGATCCGGTAATACCTGTCTCTTCTTTGGTTTTGCTTTTCTCATTTTATTTCAAAATTACGTTCTTGTCTTTGGTTGCCATTTTATCGTCTTCAACAGTTCCGCTGAACCATTTACTCAACCTACCAGCCTATCCAAAAAACTCAAACCAGCTTTTTAATACTCTAATTTAAAATTCTCAGTTTGAAAATAAGTCCTTATTACTTCTTTTCTTTTGAAGTTTGTCCTGCTTTAGGACGCTTTGCACCATATTTGGAACGACGCTGCGTACGACCATTTACACCAGCCGTATCCAAAGTCCCACGTACAATGTGATAACGAACACCTGGAAGATCCTTTACACGACCACCACGTACCAACACGATTGAGTGCTCCTGCAAATTATGACCTTCTCCCGGAATGTAAGAGTTCACTTCTTTTCCATTTGTCAAACGTACTCTTGCTACTTTACGCATTGCAGAGTTAGGCTTTTTCGGAGTTGTTGTGTAAACACGCACGCATACACCACGTCTTTGCGGACATGAATCCAATGCTGGTGATTTACCTTTTTCCACCAAAGTTGTCCTTCCTTTTCTAACTAATTGCTGAATTGTAGGCATTTCTTTTCTTTTTTAAACTTTGAATGTGTTATTATTTTAATCACTTAATTTCTATTTTAAGCAACAAAGGTCACTTTTAATGCTGTTTACAAATTGATAGAACATATTAATATATATACACTTTGCGCTAAAAACGCCGCAAAGTTACATAATAGTTTCCTAACCACCATAAGTTATTTCTCTTTATTTACCAAAATTTAACTACATCCCAGAGTTTTTTGAATAAATAACTACTAAATCGGTGCAAAAAAGGCTAAGGCCTATTTAAAACGTTTACTCAATTCATCTACCGTAATTAACGACAATATAGGTTTCCCATCAGGGGTCAAATTTGGATCGCTGCATGAAAAAAGTGAAGCTACAATATTGTCCATCTCTTCCGGAGAAAGCATTTTGTCTGATGGAATAGCTGCAGCCTTTGCTAATTCAAGTGCCATTGAAAACACAATTTCTTCATCAACTTTTGTATTCAATTCAATAACTCGTGCAATCATCTCATGCAATAAAGCAGAAAAATCTATATCTTTCAATTCAGAAGGAACACCTTCAATCAAAAATTCATTTTTATCCTTCTTTGTTATTTCAAATCCAATAAAACGCAAATCGTCTAGCAATAATGGTAAAACAGTCGCTTCTTTCGCGTTAAATTCTATAACATCAGGAAAAAGGACTTTTTGTGACACAACTTTTCGCTGCTGTATAGATCCTAAATATTGATCAAACAAAATTCGAATATGAGCACGGTGTTGATCAACAATAGCTAATCCGGATTTTATAGATGTAATAATATAGCTTCCACGATATTGGTAATATGAAGATAAAGGAGAATTGACAGGTTCATCATACATGGCCGAAATTGATCCACTTTGTGACTTTACCGTAATTTTTGATTCAATATCTCTAGATTTTTGATTAACAGGACTAAAGGAATGATCATTTTCAAAATTACTATATAATTTAGACCAATCGAATTCGGGTTTTTTATACGAATCCACATGAAAAGGATTATAATGTGAATCGACCGAGACGCCTGCTTTCTGGAACTTGTCGTCATTTGAAGTTTTTTGAGACATATTATAAACAGGTATTTTTATTGAGTTATCCGAATCAAAGTCTATAGTAGGGACTGCACTTGAGACGGCCAATGATTCACGTACAGCAGACATAATGATCTGCCATATAGATTGTTCATTCTCAAATTTTATTTCGGTCTTAGTTGGATGAATATTAACATCAATCGAAGAAGGATCAAGAGTAAAATAAATAAAATAATCGGGCTGTTCACCTATTGGAATTAACTGTTCATAAGCTTGAAGAACCGCTTTATGAAAATAAGGATGGCGCATAAAACGACCATTCACAAAAAAATACTGCAACAGCCCTCTTTTTTTTGACATATCCGGACGTCCTACAAATCCATTAATTCCTATCAAAGAACTTTGAGCATTGACAGAAAGCAGTTTTTCATTCAACTTTTTACCATACACATCTATTATACGTTGGCGAATACCCGTTTCTGGAAGATCAAAGATTTGGACTTCATTATGATATAATGACATGGCTACTTTGGGATATACCAATGCTACTCTTTCGAATTCAGTTAAAATATTTCTAAATTCAGTATCATTGGATTTAAGGAATTTACGCCTAGCTGGTACATTAAAAAAAAGATTTTTCACGGAGAAACTACTACCTTCACCGCATCCAACGGGTTCGCAAGATTCCAATTTAGATCCTGTAAAAAGAAGATGCGTTCCTAACTCAGATCCTTTCAGGCGAGTAAGTAAATCGACTTGAGCTACAGCTACAATTGAAGCCAAAGCTTCTCCTCGAAAGCCCATTGTATGAAGAGCAAATAAATCATCTGCAGTCGAAATTTTTGATGTAGCATGTCGCTCAAAAGCCATCCGCGCATCCGTATCCGACATTCCTTTACCATTATCAATCACTTGAATTAAGGTTCGCCCGGCATCTTTAATATTTACTTGTATATGTGTAGAACCGGCGTCTACAGCATTTTCTACAAGCTCCTTTACAACGGAAGACGGACGTTGTATTACTTCGCCTGCAGCTATCTGATTAGCGATATTATCAGGAAGTAAATGAATTATATCATTCATTGCATCAGAAACCAAAGAATTCCAAACAACAAAACAAGAATCAATACCAGTTGGACATTCTTATATTTGCGAGTACGATTATCAACCCCTCGCTCATGACTTCTCTTTAAATGAGTTGTTCCCTCAACAAAAGAGCCTTTTATTTGTGACTGATAATCCTCTATCGAAGAATCCATTCTCATTTCCTGCTTTAATGTCTGAATACGCTTACCCAATTTTTCTTTATGAGGATCCCAATAAATAGGCTTGCGATCAAACTGACGCGGTTTAGGCATATGATAAAATGACATTATTCCCATAAAATACGAATTTAATTATAACTGCTAATGTACAAATTTATTACTTTTCTTAGGCATCTCTGCGGCTTTTCTTTTTATAACATGGAAAATATCATCTTTGTTCTGCGGTCGAAGATAATCATACCAATAAAAATCCTTCAAAACTTTCTGATTTGGAGTCAAATCGGGAATTGGAATCATTTTGCCGACAGGGCTTGGCCATATTTTTAATTTATCCAACTTCCTTTCTTTCACCCACGCCGTAAGGTACCCGCTTTTTGTTGTATTAAGTCCAATCATCGCTCCATAATCGTCGCGGGGATAAAAGATAGATTCTGCATTGCCTGAAACATCTATCTTTCGAACTTCTTTCCCTTCAAAGTATGCTTTCAAATCGCTACCCTTAAGTTGATTATAATAAGCCGAATCCACATGCTGTGCCGCAAAAGCGAACTGAATCACATGCGCATAATCAATAGTACTATCCTTCATAAACATGGCGATAGTGTCGCCATACAACTGATATTCATTATTCCAAAGGATCGGATCCTTATACATATATAATACTGAATCCTTTGTGTTAAACTGCATTGAATCACAAACTCCTTGAGCATCTGTTCTGAAAAAGCGAACTCCATAATACGCTTTCACTTCTCGATATATAGAATCAATGGTCGTCATCTTCATTGTATCCGCGTGCAAATAAAGCGTATCACCTTGCGAATAATCCATAAATCGTGCACTATCAGTAGCAAATGCAATCTTTTTCACATCATCATAATAACCATACTGGCCTTCGAGTGTTGCATGACGCAGTGTATCTATAAGAGTCATATTTCCATGTACTTCACCAAAACCTGTATCCCGATTATAAAAAATAGAATCACCTATCAATATTTTATCACCTTCGTTTGTTTCAACACGAGAGCGATCTAGCAATAAAGCTGTATTTTTTACAGTATCATACCACCCAAGAGACGAATGAATAATGCCACTATCTGAAACGATTACGGAAGGACCTAATATTGTGGCAATTTTAGAATTCGTATTATAATTTAATGTATCTGAATACAAAGTAAACTTTGGATTTTTGAGTCTTACACTATCATTAAAAACGGCGATCTTGGTATCTGGAGAATACTGTCCATAAAAGGATGAAAGTTGATTAAGAGAATCCACAATCATTCCTCCGTCAAAATAATAACCCACATTTGGAATCCGCTCATAATTAAGACTATCAGTAAACAAAGTTACTTGCCCATTTTCCATACGAACATTCTCTCGAAGGTATGCAATTTGAGTATTGCCATTATAAAATAAATAATTCCCATAAACAAAAAGAGTATCGCCTTGTTCCATGCGAACATTACTAAAGGCTTCCAAAGAATTAAACTGCTCATAAAAATATGCGCTATCGCAATACATATAGGCACTATCATGGCGAAAACAAACATCTCCACTCAAAATCTGGGCATTTGGATTAAGCTCCTTATTATATGCTAATGTATTAGCATGTAACAAAAAAACTTTACTCTTTGATGCTTTTTTATTATGTTGCGCGGGAGTAGATATTAGCGTTCCATTTTTTTTATGCACAACATTCTTAGCTTGAGAAAAAACGCAAGCTAAAAGAAAGAGAAATAACCCAAAGTAAATTACAATTCTTGTCGTCCTCATTCTTTAATCCACCCAGGATATTGGAAATCACAATTCCGCCATCCTTCACTTATGCGCACAAAGGTAGTCTTTATTTTTTTTACCACCCAGTCATGTAGCAACTTCTCGCGTTTTTGGTTTTCAACCATGCCTTTCATTGCCTGAAAATCATCAGTCAAATTTGCTTTATGCTGAGTAATTCTATTTTTCAATTTTACTATAGCAACCACCTCTTTCTGCTTGTCGCTAATCATTGTGAATGGTTTAGATATTTCACCGACTTTCATATTATAGACGACCTTGCCAACTTCCTGTGGAAGCTCTTCCATCTCATATTTCGGGGTGCCATAATTGCTGCTCGACTCATTCTTATTCACCATCAATCCTTTATTATTTCTGGTTTCCTTATCGGCAGACACAAAAGTCGCCGCATCTTCAAATGAGAATTTTTTATCTGAAATATCCATATACAAGGAATCCATTCGCGAAATAGAGGCCTGCAATTCCTTTTCTGATACTTTAGGCTTAAGTAAAATATGACGGCAATTGATACGATCTCCTCTTTTCTCAATTAATTGGATAATATGATAGCCATATTCAGTCTGAACTATCTGTGACACTTTCTTTGGATCATTCAAGTTAAACGCCACATTTGCAAATTCGGGAGCAAGCATTGCTTTTCCTGTAAAGCCCAATTCGCCTCCTTTCATAGCTGTTCCAGGATCTTCGGAATATAAACGGGCCAGCGTTGAAAATTCATATTCCCCGCTATTAATCTGTTCTGTGAATTTACGCAAACGAGCCTTAATAGCATCTGTTTCCTCAAATGGAATCTTAGGTTCCATAGTCACAATCTCTACCTCTACAGTTGTTGGTACAATCGGCAAACTATCTTTCGGAAGCTGATTATAATATTTACGAATCTCAGCAGGTGTAAGCTTAATATCGCCTACCAACTTATGTTGCATTTGTTGTTCCGTTTGTTGTTCACGAACCATATCTTTCCGTTCGTCCTTAATCTGAGAAAGCTTCTTATTAAAATATTCTTCCAACTTCTCTTTGGATCCTATTTGATTTATAGCCATATTGACCCATTGGTCTGTCGCTTGAATAACCTGATTTTCATTAACTTCTATACTATCTATCTTTGCTTGGTTTAAATACAGTTTCTGAATAGCCATCCGCTCAGGAATCACACAATATGGATCACCATCCAATTTCTGACCTTCATTCTGCAAATACAAACGCTGACTTTCAACATCTGAGCGCAAAATAGCGTCATCACCAACCACCCATACAACCTCATCAATTACATTTTCCTGTGCCATCAGCACACAAGAAAAACAGGTCAGGAAGAATACTGAAACTAATCTTTTCATCATGTATGTCTTTACAAATTAATTAATCAATCAGACTTGCCGAAAAATTCGACATTGCCTTCCTTGACTGCATCATTATATAATTCATCTTCAAACTTTTTCAAAAACTCTATTCGCCGCTGATTCGTCAAAATTTCAACAATATGGGGCGCTACATAATTATAGGGCGCTATTGAACCCACGGGAAGATATTCTTTTATGTTCAACAAATAACAAAAACTGCTATCGGATATTTCTAAAAAATGATTTATCTTTAAAAAATCATTTACATTTTTTACATGTACAGGAATATTCTCCATTACCTGATCAAAATCCGTCCATTTATCACAAAAATAGTCATAAGTCACTGCATTCTGAAGACTATACTTCTCTATTTTTTCCAAAGCAGACTCAGAAGTAGACTTATACCATTGCTTCACATTTAAAAGAGCTGGTGCATCTTTTGGAATTTTCAAAAACAGACCTTTTATCAAAGCTTTATCTAAAACGAATTTCGTTCGATTTAGCTTATAATAATTTATCTTGTCTTCACTGCTCAATTTTGCAGCAAGCTTTTCATGTACCAACTTTTCCTGATAACGATAGCTAACTAAAGAATGACGATATTCTTCAACCAGCCTTTCAACCTCATCTTTCTCTTCTTTTCCCAAATTACGTGAAGCCACATCATAAATCAAAGCATCTTTAATCCATTTCTTCACCAAATTTTCTGCTATTAAAAGACTGTCCGCATGAGACACGCCTTCAGGAATCTGTTTTACAATATCTGTTCGTGAAAGAGAAAATTTCTTCACTCTTGCCAAAACATCATTATCTTCCTTTACCACTCCCTTTTTACAAGAGCACAGCAAAGATACAAATGCTATCAGAATGAAGCAATACCTCATATCATTCTATTCTCTATTTCTTTAGTTTTTTTAGAAGTTGCCAATTAATAGATACAGAATATTTATTATTCAATCGTTTGACCCATTCTGCTTCTATACGATCACGCTCAGATGCTGGCTTGCTCCAAACTTCCTTATTGCTTATATCGAATAATAAAATACCATCCCTATATTCTTGCATCAAATGATTAAATTCAGGATGCTTAACAGTCAGATTTTTTCTTTCTGCGGACGTAATAATTTCACGAATAAACAATTGATAAATATCATTCATAAAATCACCAGAATATGTTTTAGTTGAAAACGGGCATTTTTGTACATAAGCTGCAAAAACATCCTGTCGTACATCTTCTCCATTCAAACGGAATAGTACTTTATGCATTTTCATTGCTTCATTTCCAAATACGGAATCTGTCGGGAAATATCTATCACATAAAGCTTGCAGCTCTGCGTATGCTTCTGGATAAAACACATATCCATATTCTTTCTTCTTTTTCTCTACAAATGAATTGTAGTAATCAAAATTCCGTTCATCCTGAGCCATCTTAGGAGCCCAAAGTTTTTTCATTACATCAAAAGTAGGTAAAGCGGGCTTTGCAAGTAATTTGATTATATGATACCCAAACTTTGTTTTTACAGGTTCACTGATATCTCCTGGATTTTCTAGCGAAAAAGCAACTTTTTCAAAAGGTTCAATCATCTCTCCCAACGCAAAAGGAGACAATACTCCTCCATTCTTTGCATTATCTCCATCCGAATATTGCTTTGCCAGTTCTTCAAAATCCATTCCGGATTTAGCTTTTTGATAGACTTCTTCTGCTTTTGCCAAGGTTTTTATTTCTCCGTCAGCCACCGAATCCTTCGGAAACGCTATCAAAATATGAGCTACACGAACTAATCCAGGATTTGGTCTCCGGCTAATTAATTCAATCACATGCATTCCTATTGAAGAACGAACGGGCAAAGAAACTGTCCCTGGCTTCATTGCATAAACGGCATTTTCAAAGGCCAATGTCGTTTGCATAGGTAAAAGACAACGCAAATAATTATAGTATACATTGTCTTTATCTTTCTCCATCATCTCTTTTCCTACAGTTTCAAAATTTTCTCCGTCCTTAATTCGATTATAAAACTGCATCGCCCGTTGATAAGCGGCAACCGTGTCTTTCGTAAGCGAATACTGAGGTAGTCTAAATACAACCTGCCTCAATTCCAGAGCCTCTCCATAACGATTATAAATATTTTTTACCGCAGCATCTTCGCCTTCTTTGTCCGTTAAATAACTTGTAACAAGCTGAGCACGATATTCATCCAGTTCATCCTTGAAAGCTTTTGTCTTATCTAAACCCAAACTTTCAGCCTCTGCCACTTTCAACTTAAAGTTTTTAAAAAGCTCCACATAATTTCTGACAGATTTACTATCAGATAGATTTACCTCTCCATTTTTCTCAGCTATAAAGGTAAACTCAGAAAGGGGTATTTGTTTATCTGCAATAGTCATCACTACCGGATCGCTCTTTTTCTGAGCATTTACAGTCAAACAAACAAAAGCTAGACACGCGATTTGCAACTTTTCCTTCATACTACTCTTAATCATACTACAATGCATTATAATATAACACTAACATAAAACGGAGAGTAACCTTGAAAAGTATGCAGACTTATCAAATTAGTTTTTTTTATAATTATACATATATCAATTAGCCAACTCTGAAAGAAATTTTATACGGACTAAACGTATCTCTTCTTCTGTATAATCACCGCCTAATTCTTCTATTGCACTTTCCAAATCATCCGTTTCTGAATCCTTAAAATACTCATAGATATCCCGAATATGATCTTCATCCATCACATCATTTAAAAAATAATCAATATTGATACGTGTTCCTGAATAAACAATTGCTTCAATCTCATCTAATAATTCACTAAATTCAAGACCATTAGAAAGAGCTATTTCATCCAATGCTACTTTTCTGTCTATCCGCTGAATAATTGAAACTTTCAGTTTTGATTTGTTTGCAACAGTTCGAACACGCAAATCTTCCGGCCGTTCTATTTCATTCTCTTCTACATGCTTTTTTATTAATTCCACAAATTCTTTTCCATAACGTTTGGCTTTCCCCGCACCTACACCAGGTATATTCTGTAGTTCATCCAAAGTAATAGGATATGTGGTTGCCATAGCTTCTAAAGAAGGATCTTGAAAAATAACAAAAGGTGGAACATCTAATTTCTTAGATAGTTTTTTCCGTAAATCTTTCATCATTGAATACAAAACAGGATCGACAGCACATGAGGCTCCGCCACGGACCGGAACTTCCTCTTCGTCGTCTTCAAATTCATTATCTTTTGTAATCTTGAATGGAACCGGTTTATCCATAAACTCCTTTCCTTTCGGCGTTATTTTCAGTAAGCCATAGTTTTCTATGTCCTTCGCCAAATAGCCAGCAATCAAAGCCTGACGAATAACTGCATTCCACGTTTTATCATCTTCATCCTGACCACTTCCAAAAACGTCTAAATCATTATGCTTATAAGATTGGATCTCTGAAGTCTCGTTTCCAACCAACATATTCACGATATAATCAGCCTTAAACTTCTCCTTTAGCGTACTGATCACATCCAAAACGGCACTAAGCAACTCTTGAGCTTCCACTTGCTTTTTAGGATTTAAGCAATTATCACAATTTCCACAATTATCTTCTAAATATTCCTCTCCAAAATAATGCAACAGTACTTTCCTCCGACAAACTGATGTCTCAGCATAAGCAGCAGTTTCCAATAAAAGCTGCTTCCCTATTTCTTGTTCGGCCACAGGTTTTCCTTGCATAAATTTTTCAAGTTTTTGCAAGTCTTTATATGCATAAAAGGCAATACATAATCCTTCACCGCCATCTCGTCCTGCCCGTCCTGTTTCCTGGTAGTATCCCTCCAAGCTTTTAGGAATATCATAATGAATCACATAACGAACATCAGGTTTATCAATACCCATCCCAAAAGCAATGGTAGCAACAATAACATCTGCCTTTTCCATCAAGAATGCATCCTGATTAGATGAACGTTGAGCCGAATCCATACCCGCATGATATGGCAAAGCTTTTATACCATTTGCTTTTAGAATATCAGCAAATTCTTCCACTTTTTTTCTACTCAGGCAGTATATAATACCCGATTTACCTTCATTAGCTTTGATAAACTTAATAATTTCTTTATCGATATCAGCAGTCTTCGGACGTATCTCATAATACAAATTTGGACGATTGAAAGACGACTTAAACACAGCTGCATTCGTCATTCCAAGATTCTTCTGTATATCATGCTGCACTTTCGGTGTAGCCGTAGCTGTCAAGGCTATCAAAGGACGTTTTCCTATTTCACTAATAATAGGGCGTATTCGCCGATACTCCGGTCTAAAATCATGCCCCCACTCTGAAATACAATGAGCCTCATCAACCGCATAAAATGAGATATTCACTTGCTGAAGAAATTCTACATTTTCGTCTTTAGTCAATGATTCCGGAGCAACATAAAGCAATTTAGTGCGGCCAGCTAGAATGTCAGTTTTTACTTGGTCAATAGCTGATTTATTTAATGAAGAATTAATAAAATGAGCAACTCCGTCTTCTTCACTGAAATTACGCATTGCATCAACCTGATTTTTCATAAGAGCTATCAATGGGGAAATAACAATTGCCGTACCTTCCATCATAAGCGAAGGCAATTGATAGCATAGAGATTTTCCACCACCTGTGGGCATCAGCACAAATGTGTCGTTTCCCGCTAGTACATTCTCTATAATTGTCCTTTGATTTCCTTTAAAAGTATCAAACCCAAAATGCTTCTTAAGTTCTTCAGTTATAATATCCTTCTTCGCCATACGTAACATTATTTAATATACTTCAGATCAAGCGACCTTCAAACGATTTGTATCAGCTCTTGCAAACTTTTCCTTTGCATAAGCCAACGTTATGTTCAGTTCCTTCTTATTGGAAGAAGGCATTGTATACATAGCATCAATCATAATAATCTCAACTATCGAACGTAATCCCCGAGCACCCAATTTAAATTCAAGTGCTTTATCAACAATAAATTCGAAAACATCTTCCTCAAACGACAATTTGATGCCATCCATTTCGAACAATTTAATATACTGCTTGACAATTGAATTTTTAGGTTCAGTTAAAATGCGTCGCAATGCGCTCCTATCAAGTGGATTCAAATATGTAAGAATGGGTAATCGCCCAATAATCTCAGGGATTAATCCGTACGACTTCAAATCAGTGGGTGTAATGTATTTGAGAAAATCATTTCTGTCAATATGTGCCGATTCTTTGCTTGAAACATACCCGACTACATGCGTATTCAAACGTTGCGCTATTTTCTTCTCTATACCATCAAAAGCACCACCACAAATAAACAAAATATTCTTTGTATCAACAACAATCATCTTCTGCTCTGGATGTTTCCGCCCTCCATATGGAGGAACATTGACCAGAGATCCTTCCAGCAACTTCAATAATCCTTGCTGCACACCTTCTCCACTTACATCGCGTGTAATAGATGGATTATCCATTTTGCGAGCAATCTTATCTATTTCATCAATAAATACAATACCGCGCTGTGCAGAAGCAACATCATAATCAGCCGCCTGCAACAATCGGCTCAATATACTCTCAATATCTTCTCCTACATATCCGGCTTGCGTCAAGACTGTAGCATCGACCATTGCAAAAGGAACATGAAGCATTTTTGCAATCGTACGAGCTAACAAAGTCTTGCCTGTACCAGTTGCCCCTACCATTATAATATTTGATTTTTCAATTTCAACGTCATCTTTCGTTGTCTTTTGCATCAAACGCTTATAATGATTATATACTGAAACAGACAGAAAGCGTTTCGCTTCGTCCTGACCGATCACATATTGATCCAGAAAATTCTTAATATCCTCTGGTTTTGGTAAATCTTTAAGCGAAAGTCCAAAATCACTTTTCGAACGAATTTTATACTCTTTTACCATTTCATAAGCCTGCTGCGCACATTCGTCACATATTGATCCTGACAATCCATTGATCAACATGTTAACCTCTTCTTCACTTTTTCCACAGAAGACACATCTATCACCCGTAACTTTAGGCATTACTATAATTTTAATCGATTATTACTTTTTACGGACTAACACTTTATCTATCATACCATAAGCCAACGCTTCATCAGCTGTCATCCAATAATCGCGATCACTGTCGCGTTCCACCTCTTCATAAGATTTACCTGAATGAGTCGATATAATTGTATATAATTCTTTCTTTATCTTCAAAATTTCGCGAGCCGTAATCTCAATATCTGATGCCTGACCCTGAACTCCTCCCAATGGCTGATGAATCATAACACGAGAATGTGGCAACGCCATCCGTTTCCCTTTAGTCCCTGATACCAACAATACAGCAGCAAATGAAGCAGCCATACCCGTACATATTGTTGAAACATCACAACCAATAAATTGCATTGTATCGTAGATCCCATATCCAGCATACACTGATCCGCCCGGAGAATTGATATAAATAGATATATCCTTACCAGGGTCTGATGAATCCAAATACAATAACTGAGCCTGAATCACATTAGCACTATAATCATCCACCTGAGTACCTAAAAAAATAATGCGATCCATCATTAATCTGGAAAACACATCCATTTGAGCAACATTCAGTTGACGCTCTTCTATAATGGTAGGCGATATATAACTGCTTGTAATATTCATATAGCTATCCAAAGCATTACCATTCATTCCTAAATGCTTAGTCGCATATTTTCTAAAATCTTCCATAATTTCAACTAGTAAATTAATAAATAAACATAAAAAAGGGATTCCTCCCTATCTCATCGAAAAAACAAAGTTATAAATAAATTTCTATAAGAAACAATTTATTTACATTCTTCGATAAGTTTTTTTTAAGGAGAAAACCCTTTTCGTACAGAAAATACAGTGTAAAGACTGCAAATCTTTTTATGCCTCAAAGAGTTTATTAAATTCTTCAGCGGAAACTTCTTTAACGTTCAATGATACTTGAGACTTCAACCAGTCGGCTAATTTATCTTCTACTGCACGATCAGCAATTCGTTGTTGTGTCTGTTTGTCTTTCAACAAATTCTGAGCATAATTTGCCAGAGCATCCTCAGGAACTGAAAGCATTCCATACTGGGCAAACTGAGCCTTTGCCACCTGTTTTGCAAAAGCTTCAATATCTTTGTTCTCAATCTTTATATCATTATCCTTTACCAGTTTTGCTCTGATCAACTGATAAGTAAGATCTTCGATTACATGAGGATAATCGGCCTCAATAGACTCTTTCGTATTCTTATCATTTGACATAAGCAACCAACGTTTTAACACCTCGTCAGCAAACTCCAATTTACCGACTTTGGTTACCAGCAAATTACGAGCGTCGGTCAAAAACTTGAAATTACTCTGAGGTTCATATTGTTCAAGAATAGTAGAAGTAATCTTAGCCTCAAATTCATCAACACTCTTAACGGTGTCTTTACCAAACACCTTATCAAAAAATTCTTGATTCAACTCAGCCGGCTTATTACGGGTAATCTCCTTGATTTCAAAGCTAAATTCATCTGAAACATTCTGTACGGCAGACTTATCTATATGCAAAAACGAAGAAATTTCTACCTCAGAACCGTCAAAAGCATTTTTGGGATTAAAAGTAATCACTGAATTCTTCTTTGCATCCAGGAATTTAGCCTTTTCTGTTTCATTCTTAACATACATGGGCATAAGAGTTGTACTCTCAACAAGAATACCACCCTCTTTAGGAGCTCCATTCTCTAATTCTGCGACCGTACCTTTTAATAATGATTTCTCATCAACGTCATCTACACTGTCATATGAACCAAAATTAAGACGATAAGACTCTATCTGCTTATTTAATGTTTCATCATCAATAACCACCTTATAAAATGGCAGTTCGTCATCTTTTGTAAGTTCAATCTTAATTTCAGGAGCGAACGCAACATCAAAGCAGAATTCAAAATCTTCCTGCGTGTCGAAATCGATTTTTGGCTGTTCGGTTTCATTAGGTAGAGGCTCACCCAAAATATTAATATTATTTTCTCGGATATAGTTATACAAACTTTCAGAGACCAATTGATTAACTTCCTCCAACAAGGCATTCTTGCCATACATTCTCTTGATCATACCTATCGGAACCATTCCCTTACGGAACCCTGGGATATTGGCTTTCTGGCGGAGATTACGCAAGCTTCTTTCTAACTTATCAGCATAGTCAGCTTTCACAATCTCCAACTTCATAATGCCTTTGGTGGCATCAATGTTTTTAAGCGAAACGTTCATTCTGAATGATTTATTTGATTAATATTACTACTCGAATTTAGAATCGCAAAATTAGACTTATTCTTTCAATAACGCAAATTGTTTGCACATTTTGTCATTTCCGGACCTAAATTAAATGATAAATGATTTTTTTAGCGAAAAAATATTGTAGGTTGAAAATAATTGTATTCCTTTGTAGAGTGAAAGGGATTCAACCTTGAACGTACATAACATCGTTCTTTATTTCTTCATTTACTTGTTACTTGTTGAATATTTTTCATGTTACGAAATTCGGTTTCTACTTTCATTAGTTAATTTAGGTTTTTAAATTATTTCTATCTTATGAACATTTACATTGGTAATCTGAACTATCGAGTTCGGGAAGACGACTTGAAACAAGTAATGGAAGCTTATGGAGCCGTTGATTCTGTTAAAATCATCAAAGACCGTGAAACCGGCAAATCAAAAGGATTTGGTTTTGTGGAAATGGCTGACGATGAAGCTGCAAAAAAAGCTATTGAAGAGCTGAATGAAAAAGAATTACAAGGACGCCAAATGGTTGTCAAAGAAGCTCGTCCTAAATAATTGCTTTTGAAGAAAAACAAAGAACTTCCGTCCATAGGCGGAAGTTTTTTTATCTTTAAAAATCAGTAAACGACATGTGGACAAAAGGTTTATTCTACGGCAAATCAGCGACTTTGCAAATATCATTCCTGGTTCTGTTTATTTTAATCGGAGCCGTCTTTTCTTCTCTTGCAATATTGTTCATATATTATGTATGCTACAGAACAACTGCAGGGATGACAGATCATGCTGACTTCATGCGATTTACTCAGTTCGTATCATCTATTGCTACTTTTCTTTTACCAGCCTTGTGTCTGGCTTATTTATGTAGCTACAAGCCAAGAAAATACCTCTTTATAGAAAAACTACCTGACGGATACATTCTTATTCTAGTTTTCATCAGTATGTTCCTACTAATGCCCATCGATAATTTAGCCGCATTAATAAACAAGCAAATGGAACTGCCATCCTTTATGGAACCCATCGAAAACTGGATGCATCAAGAGGAGGATTCTGCCGAAAGAATCACTACCTCCCTAGTAGGTAATTACGGAATATGGGTCCTTATTGCAAATCTCATTGTTATTGCCATGACTGCAGGCATTACTGAGGAATTCCTTTTTCGGGGCGCTTTACAACGAATATTTAGCCAATGGACAAGTAATCATCACATTGTAATTTGGGGAGCCGCAATCATTTTTAGCGCATTTCACCTGCAATTTTTCGGATTCCTGCCTCGTATGCTACTTGGTGCTTATTTCGGCTATCTATTATACTGGAGCCGAAACATTTGGATTCCTGTTTTTGCTCATTTCGTCAACAACGCTTTTGCCATCATCGGAATGTCGAATGAGCCCATGAAAAATAATGAATATATAAACGGCGATATTTCAACACAACACTTACTGCCTTACACCATTATAGCCATAATAATGAGCATATTTTTCTGGATTTGTATAAGAAAAATTAGAAAAGTATCAATTAGCAGAATCAAAAATCTTTCCGCCGAAGAATAAAATCTTTACCTAAATATTTCTCACGAACAATAGCATTATCGGCCAATTGTTCGGCTGAACCCTGAAATAGAACTTTCCCTTCGAAGAGAAGATAGGCACGGTCACAAATACTCAATGTTTCATGCACATTATGGTCGGTTATCAATATTCCAATTTGTTTGTGTTTTAAGCGAGCTACAATGCTTTGAATATCTTGAACAGCAATAGGGTCAACCCCGGCAAAAGGTTCATCAAGCATAATAAATTTCGGATCAATAGCCAAACAACGAGCAATTTCAGCACGACGACGCTCTCCACCTGACAACTGATCGCCCAAATTTTTCCGTACTTTCGTCAGACCAAATTCACTAATCAGGCCTTCAAGACGTTCCTTCTGGTATTCAGATGATTTTTTGGTCATTTCCAAAATCGAACGGATATTATCCTCAACCGTCATCTTTCTGAAGATAGACGCTTCCTGAGCTAAATACCCTATTCCCAAACGGGCACGCATATATACAGGAAATTTCGTTATCTCCTTATCATTCAGAAATATCTTTCCGTCATTTGGTGTAACCAGCCCTACTGCCATATAGAAAGTCGTTGTTTTACCTGCCCCATTAGGGCCTAATAATCCCACAATTTCACCTTGTTTCACATTAATGGAAACATGGTTCACCACAGTACGAGTCTTATACTTCTTTACAAGATCTTCTGTCCGAAGAATCATTTGCTTGTCTTCTTCCATATCACTTATTTTGCTGCAAAGATAGTATAAACCGAAAGCAGAATCCCAAAGATTAAGTGGAAGTTCATACTAACGTGTAACCTGTCTTCGCTTTTCCGCAACAAAGATACTATTTTCAGGACATATTTATGCGACGCTTCTAGCAGAATCATTCATCGAAGATTAATCAATGTGCTATTCAAATTTGAAAACACACCAACTCTCCGCTAGCAGAATTAAATTCAACTGACGGATACGCGTATCATAAATCATGGTCATCCCTAAAGAGCTTATTCTCCAAACTATTATTTTCCAAGTCATATTTATTCATAATCTGTTTTGCCTTTTCAGCGAAAGACTTTTTGTACGAGCTCTGAAGAATCTTTCCGTTTGTACTCACTTATTTACTGAACCACATATGTGGGACGATCGTTTCATATTATATGAGACGATAGAAATATGAGGAGGTTTACAAAAATATATCTTTACATTTGCTGAAACTTATTCTATTATATGTACAAAAGGTTTCAATAGTACAATAAACAAATACAATAAATCGGTTATTTGTTTATATCATATTCCTGATTAGGAACCCGGAGTTGAAGCGAGTTAGGATAGCGCTGGTATAATCCCGCTAACAGGTATCATCTATATTCGTCTAAAACAACAAGGTGATAAATAATCATAAAAACAATTTTATATTCGTTTTAGACTAAAGTATACATTTTAGAAGAATACTCATTTGAAGGAATTGAACTATCTTTGCAAATTAAAACTGATATATAAAATAATGAACAAGGCATTACAAAGATTAGGAGAATATGTACTGCTGATGAAAAAAAGCATCACGCTTCCTGACAGATGGAGTATGTTTTTCAAACAATTAGTAAGGGAAATATACAAATTGGGGGTCGACTCATTGTGGATTGTCATTATCATATCTGTGTTTATAGGTACGGTTATTGCCATCCAAATATCGCTCAATATTCATTCACCGTTAATTCCTAAATTCACAATTGGTTATACAACACGTGAGATTGTACTTCTAGAATTTTCTTCATCCATTATGTGTTTGATCCTTGCCGGCAAAGTAGGAAGTAATATCGCTTCCGAGATTGGTACGATGCGTGTCACCGAGCAAATTGACGCAATGGAAATCATGGGCGTTAATTCAGCAAACTTCCTTATTTTGCCTAAGATAGTAGGGCTAATGGTTTTCATCCCAGTCTTGGTTATCATCAGTATGTTCACCGGAATATTGGGAGGTATCGCTGCCAGTCATTCATCAGGAACAGGGATGACTCCTGCTTCATTTGAATACGGATTACAATATTTCTTCACAGAATTCTATGCTTGGTATTCTATTATCAAATCTATAGTATATGCCTTTATCATATCATCAATCTCTGCTTATTTTGGATACAATGTAAAAGGAGGTGCTCTGGATGTAGGTAAAGCCAGCACAAATGCAGTTGTAATGAGTAGCATCATGATCCTATTGGCCGATGTTATAATGACAAAAATAATGCTTACGTAAAATGGTCGAAATAAAACACCTATACAAATCATTTGAGGGACGGATGGTACTCAATGACATAAATGCCGTATTCGAATCAGGAAAAACGAATCTGATTATTGGCCGAAGCGGTTCTGGAAAAACTGTTTTGATAAAAGATATTATTGGTCTGCTACGTCCTGACAAAGGTGAGATATTGTATGATGGACGTGATCTTACCTCCATGGACAAACATGAACTTAATATGCTTCGTCGCGAAATGGGCATGTTATTTCAAGGTTCTGCCTTATTTGACAGTATGACGGTTCTCGAAAATGTTACCTTTCCTCTTGATATGTTCTTAATGCAGTCGTCAAAAGAGAAGTTGAAGCGTGCTCAGTTTTGTCTGGATCGTGTAAATCTTTCAGAGGCCGGCAATCTTTATCCGTCCGAAATTAGTGGTGGGATGATGAAAAGAGCCGCAATTGCACGAGCCATTGCCTTAAATCCCAAATATCTGTTCTGCGACGAACCAAATTCAGGACTTGATCCAAAAACCTCTTTACTAATAGATGATTTGATTCACGATATCACTAAAGAATATAATATGACCACTATCATTAATACCCATGATATGAACTCTGTCATGAATATAGGTGAAAATATTATATTTATCAAGGAGGGAGTAAAAGAATGGCAGGGAAACAAGGACGAGGTTATCACTTCCAACAATCAAGCTCTCAGCGACTTTATATTCGCTTCTGATCTATTCCGCAAAGTCAAAGAGGTTGAAGAAAATGAGTTATTAGAGGGAAAATCATAACATGAATAATAAATATTTACTGATTGCAGCACTGATGTGTTGCGTTGCTTTTCAACTCTCGTCAGCAGAGAAAAAGGGGCAACGTGTCGTTTATATTGGCGACTCGATAACTGACAGTAATTGGGCGCGGATGGATGGAAAATCTTCTGCCGAACGCAAAGCTAAAGAATGGGACAAAAATCACATTTTAGGGAGTGGATATGTCTATTTCTGTGCGTCTTACTATATGGGAAAATATCCGGAAAAAGAATACGAATTTTTCAACCGTGGTATTTCGGGTAACACGCTTTCGGATCTTGAAAAACGTTGGCAAAGCGACGTAATAGAAATAAAGCCAGATGTCCTGTCCGTTCTTATTGGGACAAATGATATAGGTCGCTATTTAGGGGGAAAAACACAAAATCCTTTCGATTTTGCATTATGGGAGAAAACATATCGCAAGCTGTTGGACCAGGCGTTACAATCCAACCCCAACATGAAGTTTATACTCTGTTCGCCATTCGCAGAACCTATTGGAAATACAAACAATGAAATGTACCCACAAAGAATAGAAATGATCAACACGTGCGCATCTATCATTGCACATATTGCAAAAGATTATAAGGCTGTTTATCTTCCTTATAACAAAATGTTTGACGTGCTTATAAAACAGCATCCCACTTCTCAAAACACTTATTGGATCTGGGACGGGATTCACCCTACACCGGCTGGACATAACCGAATGGCAACTCTCTGGATCAAGCAAGTTGATCAGGCAGGTTATCTGAAATGAATAAATTTCTATCCAAATAAGAGTGTACGCACAAAATAATATAAAAGAGACGGCTCTCTCACATGAACAATTACAATTGATTGTCCATTCAAAAGGGCCGTTTTTATGCATTATACTCAGCTACTCAATAGCCAAAAATCTCTTCTTGAGTCAACGTCTGAACCGGTCCATACTGCTCCAGACTCTTTAAGTCAAGATCCTTTTCATCTCCAAGAATACAATAAATATATTTGCGATCTTTTACCCACTTTTCCTGAAAAGCCTTGATTTGTTGTAAAGTCATTGACGGTACTTGCTCATATAATGCTTTACGCATATCAACATTCAAGCCAAGATCTTGGGCATCCAGATATGACCACAAAACATTATCTTTTGTTATACGATCAGTACGCAAGCGTGTGATTATAGCGTCCTTTGCTAGTGTAAATGCCTTTTCTGACAGTGGCATATTATTAATTATCTCATCAAAAGCTTTCATGGCATCAATCATCTTATCGTTCTGTGTTGCAATGAATGTACGATAAATATATTCAGGATATTTCAATTTAGACGGGGTAATCAGGAATGCACCGGCAGAATAAGCCAACCCGCGTGCTTCACGCATCTCTTGAAATACAATACTATTCATTCCTCCACCAAAATACTCATTATACATATTTAATGTAGGTTGAATATTTATATCAAATCTTTCACCGCGGTTAGAGATAGCTGAAAAATAGATCTGTTTAGCGTCATAATGAGCTAACAAAACCTTACTATTACTGGTTTCTTGCTGCTTGAACTCCACTCCCTTTGGTATAGGAGTCCATGTAATCGGAACCTTATGATATTTTGCTATAGTAGCAAGCAATGCCACTGGTTCATCCGGACCATAATACATAATCTTATGTTGATAATTATTAATCTTATGAATACGAGCTACCAACTCTTCAGGATTCAATTGCTGCAATTCAGTTGTATTCAACAAATTCGTTGTAGGAGATTTCGAGCCCCATATAGCATACTGAATCAAGCGGTTGAAGTTTTGAGATTGATTAAGTTTCGCATCAGAACGCTTCTTTAATATATCGGCTGCCAGATTTGCATAAGCTTCATTGTTTACTTGTGCATCTGCAAGCAATTCTTCGAACAAGGCCATTGCTGCCGGCATATTTTCATTCAAACCGGACAAGGTAACATACGTACGGTCGGAACCAGGAGAAACATTAAAATAACAAGCCAACTTATAAAACTCTTCATTGATCTGCTGCAAGCTTTTAGTTGAAGTTCCCAAATACTTCATATATTCAAAAGCGGTACTCATGGCCCGATCATTATTATTTCCCATATCATATACATACATCAACGTAAAGAGATCGTTTGTTGGATTCTTCTTGTACAAAACCTGAATATTAGATTCCGTTGTTAATTTCTGCATATCCTTATTATAATCTAAAAATACAGGTTCTATCGGAGTCACTTTAGAGTTTTGAATAGAACGAAAAAACCTGCTCGAACTGTCACGATTCATAACAATCGGAGTGATCGTTGGTTTCTCCATCTTCTTAATAGTCGAATCCTGTCCCTTATTTTTATAGACAACTGCATAGTTGTTTCCAAAATACTTATTTGCAAAATCCACAATCTGCTGTTTTGTAATTTTGCCCATTCTGCTCAACTTTCCAACCTCTTCTTTCCATGATGTTCCGTCAATAAATGCTGATACAAACATATCAGCACGACTGGAGTTATTGTCCAATCGTTGCATTTGGGCTAATTTATAATTATTCATGGCCGCCTTCAAAAGATCTTCTTTGAATTCGCCTTTTTTTAATTTTGAAATTTCATTAAGCATTAAATCTCTTACCTGATCGAGAGTCTGTCCCTCTTTCGGGTAACCCATCATCACATAAGCATTATAATCGGATGTTCCATAGGTACCGGCAGCGCATCTTAATACTTTTTGCTGTTGCAGTAAATCAATATCTACCAATCCTGCTTGTCCGTTATACAAAATTTCACTTGTCAAATCCAACAAATCCTGTTCAGGAGAAGCAGCTCCCGGAAAACGCCATCCAACGGTTACATTCTCGGCATCAACACCTACAACCGTTTTCACTACAGGAGCCTTAACAGGTGATTCGTGAATGGCAGGACGTGCAGGCAAATTTTGATTCGGCTTCAAATGACTGAAATATTTATCGATGATAGCTATTGTCTTATCCGGATCCAGATCGCCAGAAAGACAAATGGCAATATTATTCGGGACATACCACATATCATGGTATTTTTTTATATTAGTGATGGAAGGATTTTTCAAGTTCTCTTGAGTTCCCAAAACCGTTTGCGTACCATAAGGATGATCAGGAAATAGCGAGCTCAATACTGCTTCGTATACTTTACGGCTATCTTGTGTCAATGACATGTTCTTTTCCTCATAAACTGTTTCCAATTCTGTGTGGAAACCCCGAATAACGCAATTTTCAAATCGATCGGCCTCAATCTTTGCCCAGTTATCAATTTGATTCGACGGAATATCTTCAACAAACACCGTCTGATCAAAGCCAGTATAAGCATTCGTCTCAGTAGCACCGATAGCCGACATTAATTTATCATATTCGTTCGGGATAGAGACTTTTGACGCTTCATATGAAACGCTGTCAATTTGATGGTACAGTATTTTTCGGGCAGATTCGTCTTTTGTTTTCCGATATACTTCGAAGAGTTGTTCAATCTGATCAAGCATGGGTTTTTCTTTTGCATAGTTCGTGGTTCCAAACTTCTGCGTTCCCTTAAACATCAAGTGTTCAAAGTAATGAGCCAGACCGGTTGTTTCGGCAGGGTCACACTTTCCACCTACGCGCACAGCAATATAAGTCTGAATTCGAGGAGTTTCTTTGTTTACAGTCAAATAAACTCTCAATCCATTGTTCAACGTATAAATACGAGCTTTCATCGGATCATTTGGTACTGTCTCATACTTATACGGAGTTTCGGCCGAACACATTCCTATTGATAAAAGAAGCAGAACAGCCAGCTGGGTAAATAGATTTTTTTTACACATAAAATATTGATTGTTTGATAGTATTTATAACACCCCAAATATAAGCATAAAAAAAATGATAGAGATATTTCGTCCAACTTTTTACGCGAACTAAATAAAGAGTAAACATATTAAATCAAATAATAGAAACAAGGGATAATCATAATGGACCAACAGATCAACAAAACATAAAATGGAAATGCAAGAAAAAATTTAAAGTAACAAAACTCAATAAAAATAGTTTAACAGACCCTGCGAAAACCAGGGAAGTATATACTTTCATAGTTAAAGCATATACTCCCCTAAATTAACAGATCGAAATTTTACCCGGATAAAGTATCAGAATAAAGATTCTAAAACTATAATCCAAAAGCTTCTTTAATTTTATCAACATAATCCAGTTTTTCCCACGTAAACAATTCAACCTGACAAACAACCGGTTTAGGGTCGTAGCGAGAAATGAATGTTTTAGTGACAACTTCCGGTTGACGTCCCATATGCCCATAAGATGCTGTTTCGAAATAAATCGGGTTACGCAGTTTGAGACGTTCCTCAATAGCCTTCGGACGAAGGTCAAACAATTGCCAAATCTTTTGAGCAATCTCACCATCACTTATCTTTACATTGGAACGGCCATATGTATTCACAAAAATACTAACCGGTTTAGCAATGCCTATAGCATAAGATATCTGTACCAGCATCTCGTCGGCCACGCCTGCTGCAACCATATTCTTTGCAATATGACGAGCTGCATAAGCTGCCGAGCGATCTACTTTCGAAGGATCCTTGCCTGAAAATGCACCACCGCCGTGCGCACCCTTGCCTCCATAAGTGTCAACAATAATCTTGCGCCCTGTTAAGCCTGTATCACCATGAGGACCGCCGATAACAAACTTGCCTGTTGGATTCACATGATATACAATATCATTATTAAACAATTCCTGTACATATGAAGGATACTGAGCCTTCACGCGCGGAACAAGTATTGTTTTCACATCTTCGGTGATCTTCTTCTGCATCGCAATATCGGCTTCTTCCTGGGTGATGCCCTTCGGCAGAATAAACTCATCATGCTGTGTTGAAATAACAATCGTATCAATACGTAATGGCTTACCATTGTCTGCATACTCAATAGTAACTTGGCTCTTAGCGTCCGGACGGAGATATGGCATCAATTTGTTCTCATTCTTACGAATTTGGGCCAATTCTCGAAGAAGGCTATGCGCAAGATCGAGTGCCAATGGCATATAATTCTCGGTCTCATTGGTTGCATAACCGAACATCATTCCTTGGTCGCCAGCTCCTTGATCATATGGATCTTTACGTTCAACACCACGATTAATATCACCACTCTGTTCATGTATGGCCGAAAAAACGCCACACGATTTAGACTCAAACTGGTATTCACTCTTTGTGTAACCAATTTTCCCAATCACTGTACGTGCTACGTCCTGCACATCAACATATGCACTTGATTTAACTTCTCCAGCCAAGACAACCTGTCCGGTTGTTACAAGGGTTTCGCACGCAACTTTAGAGTTTTTGTCATAAGCCAAAAACTCATCCAGCAAAGCATCCGATATTTGATCGGCTACTTTATCAGGGTGCCCTTCAGACACCGATTCGGAGGTAAATAAATAACTCATTACATTATTATATTGGCAATCGCCTATCAAAAAACGACAAAGAACATGTCACTCGTCGATTCTGAATTAGCGACTGACGGTTAATAAATCATTTCTGCTAGTTGAATAGAAAATTGTCTGCTTGCCGGACGGCTATATACTTGAGGTATTTCGTTTTTAGCATTTTTTACCGTGGTTGCAAGCAATACAAATCTATCCACACTAAATTGTTACAAAGGTACAACTATTTATGTACCCACCTGCATTGTTGAAACTATTTTTTTTTCTGCGAATTTCGCATAGCCCGCTTATACTTGAAACTAGCTTTCCATTTAGCGGAATCGGAATAATGTGTGCCATGCAAAAAGTTAGTGAGTTTTAGTTTTTTATCGTCTTCAAATTCATCCTTCGCTTTTTTTCTAAAAACCACTCCACCTTGGGAAATGATTTTTTTCATCTCATCATTCTTCATATTTTTTCATTTAATTCTGCTATTGTTAAATTCAAAACCGGATGCATAAATGTTGGAGCAATCTCGGCTAGCGGTTCCATTACAAATTTACGTTCAGTCATTAACGGATGAGGAATTATCAAATTAGCCTTTTGCATGATTAAACTATCATACAGCAGAATATCGATATCAATAATCCGATCATGATATTCGCCTTTACTCTTTTCAGTACGTCCCATCTCAATCTCAATCTGTTGAAGGACTGAAAGCAATGTTACAGGGACAAAATCAGTTTGCAGTTTAAGCGCCGCATTCAGAAACATATTTTCTGACTTGAAGCCCCATGGTTCCGATTCATAAAAGCGAGAAATAATCAGAACATCTCCAGCTCTCTCTGCTAATAGAGAAGCTGCAGTTATCAAATTCTTGCGTTTATTGCCAATATTTGTTCCCAGACCCAGATACACAATGCCTGCCATAGCCTGTCAGATAATTAACATGGCATCACCGTAAGCACCAAATGTATATTTTTCTTTTATAGCAATATCGTAAGCTTTCATAATCAAATCATAACCACCAAACGATGCGGTCATCATCAACAAGGTAGAAAGCGGCATATGAAAATTAGTAATCATAGATGTAGCAAGGTTGAAATCATAGGGAGGAAAGATAAACTTGTTTGTCCAACCCTCAAATTCCTTTAAATGTCCATCGGTGCTGACGGCCGTTTCGATAGCCCGCATAACAGATGTTCCAACTGCACATATCTGATGGCCTTCGTCTTTAGCCTGATTGACGATATCAAGAACATCCGCATTCACAATCATCTCTTCCGAATCCATCTTATGTTTGGTCAAATCTTCCACATCAATCTCACGAAAGTTTCCTAGTCCACAATGCAACGTCAAATAAGAAAAACGACAATCATTTATTTCTAAACGCTTCATTAGTTCACGACTAAAATGCAGACCAGCGGCGGGCGCAACAACCGCACCCTCTTCCGTTGCGAAAATATTTTGATAGCGATCTTCATCTTCCGGTTCAACAGGCCTATCGACATATTTAGGCAGAGGTGTTTCACCCAGAGCATACAAAGATTTTTTAAAGTCATCATGATTGCCATCATAAAGAAATCGCAGTGTCCGGCCACGAGAAGTCGTATTGTCAATCACTTCGGCTACCATTGAATCATCTTCTCCAAAATAGAGTTTATTGCCGATACGAATTTTACGTGCCGGATCAACCAAGACATCCCATAAGCGAAGATCCGGATTCAATTCGCGCAACAAAAAGACTTCAATTCTTGCTCCCGTTTTTTCTTTATTCCCGTACAATCGAGCAGGAAATACCTTTGTATTATTAAATATAAACGTATCACCTTTGCCAAAATAATTAAGCAGATCCTTGAATATTCTATGCTCAATGGTCCCTTTCGTACGATCAACTACCATCATTCGGCATTCATCTCTATTCTTTGACGGATGAAGTGCAATTAGAGCCTGAGGCAAATCAAATTTGAATTTAGAAAGCTTCATAATACTATCTATGTTTTTACTTTATTTCTATCTAAAACAGTTATTACTGCGAACTTGTAACATCGGTCAAAATAACATTTTCATCTAAAAATCCATCAATCTCATCGGCCGACAAACACTGATCAAGTGTAACATTCCCAATACGCGTTCGTTGTAACGAAATAAGATGAGCACCCGAATGTAAGGCAATACCAATATCCCGAGCCAACGCTCGAATATAAGTACCTTTACTGCAAACCACACGTATCTTGATAATTGGCATATTATATTCTAGCAGTTCTATCTGATCAATCACCAAGGTTTTAGATTTTAACTCTACCTCTTCTCCATTTCTAGCCATCTCATATGCTCTCTTTCCTGCTATTTTACATGCTGAAAAAACAGGGGGAACTTGCTGTATCGTTCCCACAAACGACTGAAGCACACTTTCTACAAGCTCTCGGGTAATATGCTCGGTAGGATATGTTGCATCAACTTCTTTTTCCAGATCAAAAGAGGGAGTCGTCTCACCTAATTTTAAACCAGCAATGTATTCTTTTGTCTGGTATTGAATCTCGTCAATCCTTTTTGTAGCCTTACCCGTACAAATAATCAAAACGCCTGTAGCTAGTGGATCTAAAG
The DNA here is from genome assembly GCA_028707405.1 of Parabacteroides sp. Classification (GTDB taxonomy): domain Bacteria; phylum Bacteroidota; class Bacteroidia; order Bacteroidales; family Tannerellaceae; genus Parabacteroides. The sequence continues at coordinate 56,615 of JAQWBH010000003.1, forward strand.
TTCCGGCATGACCAACCTTTATCTTTTTAACATGAAGCTTCTTTGATAATTTGTAACGAAAAGCATTCACTAAGTCAAAGGATGTCCATTTCAACGGCTTATTCAAATATACTATTTCTCCTTCTTGAAAATCCATTTTTAAACGAATTTACGTACTTGAACTTATTTCAGAGAAAAATATAAAATCACAGATCCAACAACTGCACAATATATGGCGAAATAGATCAATTTTCCTTTTTTAACCATATTGATCATCCATTTGCATGCGACACAGCCCGATATGAACGCGGCTATAAAACCTACAACTAATGCAGATGTTGAAATATCACCTGTTACAACTTCACCCTTCATGGCTTTCATCACATCGAGAAATGCCTCTCCCAATATTGGCGGAATAACCATTAAAAATGAAAATTGTGCAATCTTCTCTTTCTTATTCCCCAAAAGCAATCCGGTGGCGATTGTAGTGCCCGAACGCGAAAGTCCCGGCATTACTGCACAAGCCTGAGCCAAACCAATAAAAAAAGCATCGCGCATAGAGATAAAATCCTTCTGACGTGGTTTTGCGTAATAAGAAAAAGCCAACAATAACGCAGTAACCAACAACATCAAACCAACAATAAGAAGGCCGGAGCTAAAAACCTCTTCTACTTTATCTTTGAAAAAGAAACCTACAATACCAACAGGAATCATAGATACAATAATATTTATAGTATATTTTGTAGCAGCATTCATTTCAAATTTGAAAAGACCCTGTAGTATCCACACAAGCTCTTTCCATAAGACTACCATAGTACTTAAAACCGTTGCCACATGTACAATAATCGTAAACGTGAGATTATCTGCACCTTGTATGCCGAACAACGATGAACATATAGCCAAATGGCCACTGCTGCTCACTGGTAAATATTCAGTCAATCCCTGTATTATTCCCAGTACTAAAGCCTGTAACCAACTCATTCGGCAACTTCGTTATTATCGTTTTTGCTGTTTTTCAAAATTCCAAAGATCATCAATAAAAAACCTATTAGCGTCACCGCCGGAGCAACAATTATGCGCTGACTGCTGAAAATAGCCGGATTAAATCCCGAAGGATCTTTTGAACCGCCACCGCTCATCAGCATAAAACCTATTGCAATAATCACTACAGCAATCGCAATCAAAATAAAATTCATCTTTCCAAAAGCAAAATCTTTCTTAGCCATACACTTTTTATATATAATATAATTTATCAACACCCATCCGCAGATATTTGTTCACTGCAATAATCGTTGCGATAATCGATAACAATATTCCCATTACTAAAACAGCGCCAAATACAATCGTTATTGTTTTCATATCCAGTAAATTGATAAAGCCAGACAATTCGTTTTGCAAATAATACAACGCTCCGGAAAGCATTAATATGGCTAATATAGAAGCAAAAATGCCACTTACCACATTATATTCCACGAATGGACGACGGATAAACCCCGGCGTTGCACCTACAAGCTTCATTGTATGTATTAGGAATCGTTTAGAATAAATCAATAAACGTATCGTGTTACTTATCAATACAAACGAAATAATCATTAACACAACAGCCAGTGACAACAGAATCAAACTAACTCGTTGCATATTCTCATTCACCATCTGCATCATATCTTTCCGGTACAGAAGCTCAGATACCGATGCGTAATTCTTTATCTTCTTTTCTATCAATTTAAGACTATCCGGGTTGGCATACTTCGAAAAAAGCTTCACCTCTATAGACGCCTGCAAAGGATTAAAACCCAAAAACGTCTCCGGGTTTTCACCAAGCTCTTCTTCCAATTCTTTGGCAGCCTGTTCTTTTGAAATATAGTCGGCCGATTTGATAAAAGGCTGGTCTTCCATATTTTTCTGTATCTGCTTAATCTCCGAATTGCTCAAATTATCCTTCAGAACAATCGAAAACGAAATATTTTCTTTCACATACACAGACAGCCTATTTCCTAATAATCCCATCAATAAAATCAATCCCAATAAAAACAATACTAAAGAAATGCTAATAATGGAAATTAAACGAGAATTAAAGAAAGAAACTGCACTAATCTTCTTATTTTCAATCATTATGAACGTTCAAATTTAATAATCGCCCTTGGTAAATGCATAAGAAGTACACACTACCCAATTTTTTGACAAAAGAACAAATAATTTATCAAATAGACACCATTTTGCAATTATTTAACCTTGCAAAAAAATAGATAGAAACAACTAACTCTGCATTTGATTGAAGCAGATATTTTTACAGCATATATAATTCACAAAATAACTACCAGTTTACAAATATACAAAATATATCCCCTTATCAAACGAATTATTCATTTGAATCTAACAATAAATTTGAATTTAGCGACAATTGCAATCAAGCATATAATCGATCAGATTATTAGTCTTCCACCGGTTCCCCAAATAAAGTAGCCGAAGAAGCCGAATGAACTTTAACCTTGACAAACTGTCCAATATGAAAATCCCTTTTATCAAAAATAACCACTTTATTTTGGCTTGTACGTCCAAATAACTGATCATGCGAACGCTTTGAAAACCCCTCAATCAAAACTTCAAACACATTCCCTATATCGCGCTTATTGCTTTTCTCCGAGAGTTGATTTTGCAAATCAATCATACCTTGCAAACGGCGCACTTTCTCCTCTTCTGGAACCGTATCAGGCAAATACCTGGCAGCATAGGTTCCCGGCCGTTCGGAATACTTGAACAAATAAGCACTGTCGTAACCTACTTCGCGCATCAATGAAAGCGTTTCCTGATAATCCTCTTCTGTTTCGGAATGGAATCCACAGAACAAATCGGTCGAAATGGCACAATCGGGAACAATCCGTCGAATAGCGGCAATACGGTCCAAATACCATTCGCGCGTGTATTTACGGTTCATCACCTTCAATATTTTAGAACTTCCTGATTGAGCAGGAAGATGAATATATTTACATACATTATTATATATAGCAATTACACGAAGTGTATCATCACTCATATCCTTTGGATGAGAAGTAACAAAACGCACCCGCATATCAGGCACTTCCAACGCTACCAGTTCAAGCAACTGTGAGAAGTTCACCTTTTTCCCATTACGTTCGGAAATATATGAATTAACATTCTGTCCCAATAATGTAACTTCCTTATAGCCCTTCGCATGCATATCGCGGATTTCATTCAAAATACTTTCAACATCACGACTACGTTCGCGACCACGTGTATACGGAACAATACAATAGGAACAAAAATTATTACATCCACGCATAATAGACACAAAACCGGTGATATGTATCCCCGACAGTTTAAGAGGAATCACATCTTTATATGTCTCCTGTGTTGAGAGTTCTACATTAATAGCCTTCTCTCCTTTTTCTACGGCACCAATCAAATTTGGCAAATCCATATACGAATCAGGACCAACAACCAAATCCACATGATATTCATTTATTAAAACCTCCTTCACGCGTTCAGCCATACAACCAAGGACACCGATTACCAGCGATTTATTCCTCTTTTTCAACGATTGAAAATATTGAAGACGACCATACACCCTTTGCTCAGCATTTTCCCGAACAGAGCAAGTATTAACAAATATCGCATCAGCTTCCTCAATCTTCTCGGTCATTACATAACCGTCCATCTGCATTATTGAAGCTACAACCTCACTGTCAGCTACGTTCATTTGGCAGCCATAGGTCTCAATAAAAAGTTTTTTCTCTGAAGCAATGGATTTTAAGTCCACGCTTTCATTTTGATCTTCTATCATTTAATTATTAATTAACGTTAAACATCAACTCGGACAAAAAAATATAGCTTTCACGCTGTATATATTTTAAAATAAAGTTTTACATTTGCATTCGAAAAACGTAAATTTTTTCATAGTTAAGGTTTTGGTTAAATCGAATAAGGGTGGCTGGGAAGTTACCCTTATTTCTTTTCTGCTATTTCTATCTTTGCTTTCTTCCATAATTCAATATTTTTTCCTACATTTGGCTGCAAAATTAATCAAAGTTATGGATAACGCAGGCGATTGGCTTTATATTGTTTTTCTAATTGTTGCTTTGGTCGGTAGTTTTTTTAAGCCGAAAAAGAAGCAAAAACAGCGTCCGACAGTCATTCTCGGGCAGCCCGGTAAAGCTATTATAGAAACAAAGCACCCTTCCAAACCTCAAAAATCTTTTTGGGAAACATTAGAAGAGATTGAAAATGGTGAAACAAGAGCAGTACCCCAAAAGAAAGAAGAAAGTCTTCCAATAAAAAAAAGCAATCAACCTTCCCCCTTCTTGCCTCCAGATGATGAGGCAAATCATCCATTGATCAATAATTCGAATAACTTATTGACGAAACAAGACAAACAAGAAAATACAATTCAATCCACTTTAGAACTTGATAATGCTGCCGCATTGCGAAAAGCAGTAATCTATAGTGAAATACTGAACCGTAAATATTAACTATCAATTTTCTTTTTAATAACTTTGCGCCGTCAAACTAAAATTATATAGAATCAAATTATTTATATCATGGCATTAAGATTTATTACAGCTGAAGAAGCTGCTACATTTGTACACAACGACGACAACGTAGGTTTTAGTGGATTCACACCTGCCGGATGTCCAAAAGTTGTTCCAGGCGCGATTGCTCAAAGAGCTATAGAAGAACACGCAAAAGGTAACCCATTTAGGATTGGAATGTTTACCGGAGCTTCATCCGGTGACAAAATGGATGGTGTCTTAGCACGAGCTAACGCAGTCAAATTCCGCACTCCTTACCAATCAAATAAAGATATGCGTTCACTGTTGAATGCTCATGGTGCAGAATATTACGACCTGCACCTCTCCGAAGAGGCACAAGATTTGCGCTATGGATTCTTAGGCAAAGTGGATGTCGTTATTGCTGAGGCTGCCGACGTTACCGAAGATGGTGAAATCGTTCCTACAAGCGGTGTAGGTATTCTTCCTACAATCTGTCGTATGGCTGATCGTATTATTATCGAGTTGAACTGCCGTCATCCGAAAGAAATCAGAGGCATGCACGATATCTACGAACCTCTTGATCCCCCTTACCGCCGCGAGATTCCTATTTACAAGCCATCTGATCGTATTGGTACAGACTGTGTCAAAGTTGATCCGGCAAAGATCGTTGGCATTGTTAGGACAGATGAACCTAATGAAGGCAAAAAGTTTTCGCCGCTAGATGATGTAACAATGGCTATCGGACAAAACGTATCCGACTTTTTGGTAAGCGAGCTCAAAGCCGGCCGTCTGCCTAAAGAATTTGTACCGCTACAAAGTGGAGTTGGTAACGTTGCAAATGCCGTTCTCGGTTGCATGGGTGAAAACAAAGATATCCCTGCATTCAACATCTATACCGAAGTTATTCAGGATGCCGTTATCGGCCTAATGAAAGAAGATCGAGTTAAATTTGCAAGCGGTTGTTCTTTATCCGTTAGCAACGAAGTCATCCGCGAGATATATGCGAATCTCGATTTCTTCAAGAATAAGATATTGCTCCGTCCGCAAGAAATTTCAAACAACCCAGAAGTGGCCCGCCGTTTAGGTTTAATCGCCATCAACACCGCATTGGAAGCCGATATTTTCGGGAATATTAACTCCACACATGTTTGCGGAACAAAAATGATGAATGGCATCGGAGGTTCAGGTGATTTTACCCGTTCAGCAATGTTGTCTATATTTACAACACCGTCAACAGCTAAAGATGGTAATATCAGTTCATTTGTTCCAATGGTTTCACACTTGGATCACAGCGAACATTCTGTTAAAGTCATCATTTCTGAATACGGTGTTGCCGACTTACGCGGCAAGTCCCCTATACAACGAGCTCGTTGCATTATCGACAATTGTGTCCATCCCGACTACAAACCGTTGCTAAACGAATATCTCCAAATGGGTATCAAGGGACATACACCACAGAACTTAAAATGTTGCTTCGCGTTCCATGAAGAATTCATGGAAAATGGAGACATGCGTAAAGTGGACTGGAGTAAATACAACAAATAAAATTTCATTCTATAAAAGAGGCACAAATTATTGTGCCTCTTTTATATTTCATTACTTTGGAGATTTTCCTATATAAGCCAAAATACCACCGTCGACATAAAGAATATGTCCGTTAACAAAATCAGAAGCATCAGAAGCGAGGAAAATTGCCGGACCTTTCAAATCGTCAGGTGTTCCCCAGCGTTCGGCCGGAGTTTTTGAAAGGATAAATGAATCAAAAGGATGCCGAGAACCATCAGCTTGCTTTTCACGTAATGGAGCTGTTTGTGAAGTGGCAATATAACCCGGGCCAATGCCGTTACACTGAATATTATATCTTCCATATTCAGAAGCAATATTACGTGTAAGCATCTTTAAGCCACCTTTAGCGGCGGCATATGCCGACACTGTCTCACGACCAAGTTCGCTCATCATCGAACAGATATTGATAATCTTCCCATGCCCCTTTTTAATCATTCCCGGAATAACAGCTTTTGAAACAACAAAAGGAGCATTCAAATCAGTATCGACTACCTCTCGAAAATCCTCAATAGACATTTCAGTCATAGGAATACGCTTAATAATTCCAGCGTTATTCACTAATATATCAATCGTGCCCAATTGCCTTTCAATGTCTGTAACCATCTGTTTTACATCTTTTTCTATCGTTACATCGCAGATATAGCCTTTAGCTTCAATCCCTTTCGCGGCATAATCGGCCAAAGCTTTACTCAAATGATCCCGAGTACGACAATTGAATGCAATCTTAGCTCCGGCCTCAGCATACGCTTGAGCAATCGCGAATCCGATACCGTAAGCAGCGCCCGTTACGAGGGCTACTTTTCCTTCCAAAGAAAAACTCACCATATAGCTACTCCTAATTTGTATATACAACGATTTTACTTCAAATCAGTAATCAAAGAGAAATCTTGATCTCCATAATCCAAATTCTCGCCACCCATTCCCCAGATAAACGTATAGTTATGTGTAGCAGCAGCACTATGAATTGACCATTCCGGAGAAAGGACAGCCTGTTCACCACGCATCCAAATATGTCTGGTTTCATTGACTTCACCCATAAAATGACATATAGCCTGATCTTCCGGAATATCAAAATAAAAATAAGCCTCCATACGTCGAGTGTGTACGTGTGCCGGCATCGTGTTCCAAACACTGCCTGTTTTTAGTTCAGTCATTCCCATTTGCAATTGACATGTCGGCAAAACCTGATTAACAATCATCTTATTGATAATGCGATCATTTGAATTTTTCAGTGAACCCATAGTGGCAGTCACTGCATCCGCTTTTGTTACTTTTTTATCAGGATAATTACGATGAGCGGTTGTTGAGTTAAAATAAAACTTTGCCAAGTTCTTCGGGTTAGGACTGATAAACGTCACCTGACGATTGCCGGAACCCAGATATAAGGCCTCTTTATAATTCAAGGTAAACATTATATCATCTACTTTAACAATCCCCGTTCCACCCACATTATAGATTCCCATCTCGCGACGGGTTAAGAAAAATGGAGCTTTCAGAGGATCAATTGCCTCCAGCTCGAGCTGTTCATTAACAGGCATTGCATCACCCACAATCATTCGATCGTACATCGAATAAACCATATTCACTTCATCAGGAACGAATACCTGTTCAATCAAAAAATCGCGACGAATTCGCGCCGTATCATAATGCTTTGCATCTTCAGGATGTGCTGCATAACGTAATTCATAATTTGTTTTCATTGTAATTATAAATACTCCTATAATTTATATATATGTCATTCACTCCATGCATGATCGGCGTATACTCTTTCACCGTTCCATGCTTTAAGATTTGTCCATTCGGTAAATGGCGCAGACCAAAACTCGTCCGTCGGAGGCAGCCCTAAAGGCAATAATCCGACAGAACAAAGATACAAACTTCCGGTATTAATATACGATTCTGATATATCAATCTGATCACCAGTGAACCCAACACGCAACCAACCATTCTTATCAAAATTAGAAACAGACTTCAACTGTCTATGAATAACAGCTGTAAGTGCACACCGAACCTGTGCCGGTTTGACTGAAACAGGAAGATTATGCATCAAACAAGCCATCCCCAATGCATGAAATGCACCAAAACGATAAGCAATGGAACGTCCTACAACCGGGAATGTTCCTTCAGGTGAAATAAATCGCTCCAATATCTCGGCATACCGTGCGTGGCGTTTTAATTGAATATCTAAAAAGTCTGCACCATTAATGTGATGTTTTTTCATCACAAATAACACTTCTGTTAGCATCGGATGAATCACATAACTATTGTAATAATCCATATGAAAACTAGCACCATCACCATAAATCGCATCTCCCTTATACCAATCATTACGGAACTTGTTTATCCCATAAGTAAGTCTCTGCATATCACATTCACCGGTAAACTCCAACAGAGCCGCTTCAATGGTTGACGCGAAAAGAAGCCAGTTATTGTTATAAGCTTTTATTACACGACTACGCTTAAGCTCTGTAATCATATGTTCTTTCCCCTTTGCATCCAAATTTCCCCACAACTGTTTCGGCGCGCGAAGTAATCCTTGTGCCATAAAAGCAGCATCTACTAATGCCTGAGAAGGCTCCGCAAAAAGCAAATAATCACATGCCTCCGGGTCTACCGCATTCTCCAGTCCTTTAACAGTCAATGCTATATATTTAGCTCTCAAGTTCCCTTCATCCGTATTATCAGGTCCGAGTTCCAACCACGGAGCAATACCACAAATCAATCGTCCGACTGCTTCCAAATACGAAAACTTCTGCCTATCTGTTGCCAATGATTCATATGGCATATTCTTTTTCAGGGTATTCTGACTCAAATTTGTTAATACCGGGTCAGCAATACGAGTCAATGTTTCAATCCAGAAAGCTCTATCTTCGATGCCCTTACTTTGCTGAGCTTTAACTATTAGGGGAAGCAAAAAACATATCAGAAGGACTTTTACTATTTTATTTATCTTCATAAATTTACTTTTTCAGATGTTTCAACCGCATCAGGGCCTCCACATAATAATAGTCGGCATAACTCAACGGCACATCTACTTCGCTATTGTGAGGTAAACTGCCGACTGAATGCATCAAAACAAAATT